>NZ_JBVVQJ010000010.1:148766-180536 GCF_055811475.1 Mesorhizobium sp. WSM4829
GTCCGCCCCCCCCCCCCCCCCCGGGGGCCCCCCCCCCCCCCCCCGCCCCCCCGCCGCCCCCCCCGGGGGGGGCCCCCCCCCCCCCCCCCGCCGCGCGGGGGGGGGGGGCTCTCCGCTGGCATGGCTAGGGCGACGTCACCGTCAGACGGCCTTTCATGTTGGGGTGGAAGCGGCAGAAATAGTCGAACGCTTCCGCCTTCTGAAGGATCATGCTCGCCGATGTCTTCGGCGGGATCATCACCTCCCAGTCGCCTTTGACGGTCGCCGTGTGGGCGAACACGTCCTTGTTGACCCACTCGATCGTGTCACCGACCTTCGCCTCGATGCTTGCCGGCGAAAACACCAGCTTCTCGATCGTCACCTCAATCGTTTCGGCCTTGGCTGGTGCGGCAGCAATAGTTAGCGCCATTGCAATCCACAGATGCGGTTTCGACACCGTCGGTGCTGTTCTCATTTCAGCATGCCGGCGACATGTTCGGCATGCTGTTCATGGCCCTGGAATAGCTTCAGGCCGGTCTCCAGCAGGCTCTTCAGTTCGGCATTCTCGGCCGAGGGGATCAGCAGGGTTTCGAGCGCGCCGTTGACCTGCTTGTGATAGGCGACCTCGTTGTCGAGATAGGCCTTGTCGAACGCGGCGCCGTCGAGCTTGGCGAGCTTCGCCCGTTCCTCGTCCGCCGCCTTGGTCAGCGCCTTGCTGGTAGCGTTGTCCTCTGGGGTCACGTTGAGCTTCTTGACCAGGTCAAGCGCTTGTTTGTTTACGGCTTCATGGTCTCGCACCATGTCTTTGGCGAAATCGAGAATCTCCTTGTTCTTCGATTTCTTCAGCGCTTGCACGGCCGCCTCAACGTCAAGCACGCCGGCTGTGTAGGCGATGTGGGCGATCTGCGGGTCGCTCGGCTTGTCGGAGGCTTGCGCCAACGTCGCTGCGCTGAGCAGGAAAAGCGCTGCCAGTGCGGTGGTCGATCGAATAAAGATGACGTTCTCCTTCGCCGGACGCGGTTGGCTCCGGGCATTTTCAGTTGACGATGTTTGGATGCCGGAAGGCGGCAAACGTTCCCGGGAATTCGGGAAAATCAGCTGGTAAAGCCAAGCCGCTGCATCACCGCGGCGGTCAGCCGTTCACACCGGCGGCCGGCGAAGGGGAAGGCATCGAGCAGCACCGGGCCGATCTGATCGGCCAGCGCCTTGCGGACTAGGGCGCGGGCTCGGTGCAGCCGGGTCTTGACGGTTTCGGGCCGCACATCGAGTAATTCGGCGGTCTCGTCTATGCTGAGACCCTCGATCACCCGCGCCACGAATACTGTCCGGTAGACATCGGGAAGTCGATCGGTCGCCCGTTCGACAAGCTCGAGGATCCGCCGTTGCGCCATCATCCGCTCCGGATCGTCGCTGGGATTGAGGGGGAACTCGATGATTTCGGCTTGTAGATTTTGCGGCATCGCTACCGTTCGCCGCCTTTTGCGCAAACGCCCAAGCGCCTCGTTGATGACGATGCGTGACAGCCATGTGGCGAGAGAGGATTCGCCGCGAAAATCCCCGAGCTGGGCAAAGGCCCTGACATAGGCCTCCTGCACGATGTCTTCAGCCTCGCTGTCGTTGCGGACGACGCTGCGGGCGATACGATAGAGTCGCTGGTTGTGCATTTTGATAATCGTGTGGAAGGCTCCGCCCTCGCGCGCCAGCGCACGGCTGACAAGCTGCATCTCGCCAGATGCGGCGGGCATGACGGTCGCAGATATGGCCGGTTTCCTCATCGCGAGCCAATCTCATGACCGGAAGCAAATCCTCCGATCGAAACATTGGACGGGCTAACCGCGAAAAGGTTCCCGAACATTTTTCCCGGCGGCCGGCACCGCTTACGCTGCCGCTTCCGCCAACGCCTTGTCGCCAGCTTGCGCGCGTGCCGTTGCGGCCAGCAGATCGGTCTGCGTGATGAGGCCGAGGATGTGCTGGTTGTCGTCTACGATGACGACGGCGTGGCTGCGGCCGTCGGTAAGCACCGGCAGGAGGCCCATGGCCGGCGCGCTCGCCGAGGCAGTCGCCACGGCCTTTGTCACGCTTTTCACCGCTTGCGCCGCCCGCGCCAGTTCGCGCAGTCCGACGGCGCCAATAAGCTTGGCCTCCGCGTCGACGACCGGCAGCATCCGGATATTGTGATCGAGCAGCAGATGACGCGCCTCGTCGGCATCAGCATGCTCGTCCACGGCAATCACGTCGCGCGACATGATATCCTCGCACAGCAAGGTCCGGTGCGTGCGCACCATCGCCTGTAACTCCACCTGCCGCAGTAGCCGTTCGAGATCGTTGCGGTCGATGTCGAACGTCTCCTCCAAAGCGCCGAGCGCAGCATCGATGTCCTCGGGCCGGAAGCCGATACGCTCCTGCGCCGGTGGATCGATGGTGCCGTGGCTGTTCTTTGACGCAGCGGTGGTACCATGCGGGTAGGTCCGTCGCGTCAGCTTGTGAAAACCGTATCCGAGCGCCACCAGCACGATCGAGTTCAATGCCACCGGCACGAACGGAAACAGGAAGCCGGCGTCGATGACGGCCGGGCCGCCGAACACCGCCGTCAGAGCCGCCGCGCCGCCTGGTGGATGTAGGCAGCGTGTGAACGACATCGCGGCGATGGCCAACGATACCGCAATGCCCACCACAAGGACGGGCTCATGTATGAAACGCGCCACAATCACGCCGACGAGCGCCGATATGGTGTTGCCGCCGATGATCGACCAGGGTTGCGCCAACGGGCTCGCCGGCACTGCGAACAAAAGCACGGCCGAGGCACCCATCGGCGCCACGAGCAGCGGCACATGCGGGCCGCTGCCGAGCACGAGGCCACTGATCGCGCCGGTCAGCGCAATGCCGATCGTCGCACCGAAACAGGCGATCATGCGCTCGCGCAGTGTCGCGCCGGCCAGTATGGGAGAAAAAAGACGAAAGGCCATGGGTGCTCTGGGGTTTATCCCACTCTGGGGGTTGATCCCCGAGGAGTGTTGAACTTTGAAACGCCTTGCAATGACGCCAGACTGCTGAATTCGAAAGCCAAACCAATCCGAGAAATAGCGGATTTGGGAAATATTGTTGCGCTACGCGGGTAGATCAGGCGAGGTCCGGCCGCCAGCCGGAGCAGCTACACAGCGTGATCCGGCTAGTCTTTTCAAGAGGTTGAGCGCGTTTTCTGAATCGGTTTTGGAAGCTCGCTACCGTAGCTCAACCCGCCGCCGCAGTGAGGCCGCGCGCCAGATCGGCCTTCAAATCCTCGACATCCTCGAGCCCGATCTGCAGGCGGATGAGCGGGCCGTCATAAGGCCCCTTGGCGACGATGCGGTCGCCGAGGAAGACCGGCACCGCAAGGCTCTCATAGCCGCCCCAGGAATAGCCGAGGCCGAATATCCTGAGCGCGTCGAGGAAGGCATGCTGCTGTTTCTGGCCGCCGCCCTTGAGCACGATCGAAAAAATGCCGCTCGAGCCGCAGAAGTCGCGCTTCCAGAGATCGTGGTCGGGATGGCTGGCAAGCGCTGGATGCAGCACCCGCGCCACGCCCGGCTGGCCCTCCAGCCAGCCGGCGATCGCCAGGGCGCTGCGCTGATGGTGGTCGAGGCGCACACCCATGGTGCGCAGGCCGCGCAGCACCTGATAGACATCGTCCGGCCCGGCGCAGCAGCCCATCGTGTAAAATGTCTCGCAAAGCTGTTTCCAGCAGGCCTTGTTGGCCGACGCCGTGCCGAGCAGCACGTCGGAATGGCCAGCCGGATATTTCGTCGCCGCATGGATCGAGATGTCGACGCCATAGTCGAGCGGGCGGAAGTAGAGCGGCGTCGCCCAGGTGTTGTCCATCATCACGATCGCACCTGCGGCGTGTGCCGCGCTGGAAATGGCCGGTATATCCTGCACCTCGAAAGTGTTGGAGGCCGGCGATTCGGTGAACACGACCCTGGTGTTGGATTTGATCAGCGCCGCTATACCGGCGCCGACATGCGGATCGTAATATTCGACCTCGACGCCTAGCCGTTTCAGCATCGTGTCGGCGAAATTGCGGGTCGGGTGATAGACGGAATCGACAATCAGGACATGGTCGCCCGCCGACAGGAAGGCGAGCAGCGGCACTGTCACCGCCGCCAGGCCGGAGGGCACCACAATCGTGCCGGCCGAGCCTTCCAGTCCGTCGATGGCGCTGGCAAGCGCGTCGGTGGTCGGCGTGCCGCGCGTGCCGTAGGTGTATTTCTGGCCGCGTGCCGCCATCGTCGCCGCGTTGGGAAAGAGCACGGTCGAGGCATGCACGACCGGCGGGTTGATGAAGCCGAAATAGTCATGCGGATTGTTGCCCGAGTGGGCAAGCCGCGTGTTGATGCCCATTTCATTGCCGTCTTTTGCCATTGCGCTTCGCCTCTGATGAAGCGCTAGCCATAGTGCGGCGGCATTGGCCGCGCAACCGTTCGCCATCCGCCAGCCGGCGGACTGGTTGTGCCAATCGCTCCGATGGCATTCAGGCGCGCGACGCTGTCTCGCCGAAGAAGGATTTCAGAAGCCAGCTCCGATTCGCGTTGGCCGGACCTGCAGTTGCTGGCTAATTTTCGGGCGCGTTTGTCTGCAATTCAGGCATTTGCGGCAAATGGTTTGAAACTCTTTGGGTTTCGGTCATTTTCCTTGACCTCACTGTGATAATCGCCTTCGATGCAGCTCGTGAATGGGAGGCAGCGCGTCGGTTGCGATGCGGGTTCCGGTAATGGGCCGGAACGGGAAGCTGCGTTCACACGGAAAAAAAGTCAGGTTCGCCTGAAAAAAACAGAAAAGGGTCTGTGGGTTATGAAACACATTGCAATCGGCATTCTGGGCGCCGCCACGCTTGGATTGGTGGCTTCGGCCGCGTCGGCGGCCACGCTCGACGACGTCAAGGCCAAGGGCTTCATCCAATGCGGCGTGTCGACCGGTCTGGCCGGCTTCTCGGCGCCGGATGACAAGGGCGACTGGCAAGGCATCGATGCGGACTTCTGCCGCGCTGTCGCGGCCGCCGTGTTCGGCGATGGCACCAAGGTCAAGTTCACGCCGCTCAGTGCCAAGGAACGCTTCACCGCACTGCAGTCAGGCGAGATCGACGTTCTGTCGCGCAACACCACCTGGACCATCAACCGCGATACGGCGCTTGGTCTGAACTTCGTCGGTGTCACCTATTATGACGGACAGGGCTTCATGATCAACGCCAAGAAGCTGCCGGGGGTGAATTCCGCGCTGCAGCTTTCGGGCGCGGCGGTCTGCGTGCAGAGCGGCACCACGACCGAACTCAACCTCGCCGACTACTTCAAGACGAACAAGATGGAGTACAGCCCCGTCGTCTTCGAACAGCTGTCAGAGGTCGACGCGGCCTATGACGCCGGCCGTTGCGATGTCTACACCACCGACCAATCAGGTCTCTACGGCATCCGGCTGACGCTGGGCGCGCCCGCCGACCACGTCGTGCTGCCTGAGATCATCTCCAAGGAACCGCTCGGACCGGCCGTGCGCCAGGGCGACGATCAGTGGTACCACATCGTCAAGTGGACCTATTTTGCGCTGCTGCAGGCAGAGGAACTCGGCATCACCAAGGCCAATGTCGAGGAAATGAAGGCCTCGGAAAATCCCGAGATCAAGCGCGTGCTCGGCCAGGAGGCCGATACCAAGATCGGCACCGATCTCGGCGTCTCCAACGACTGGGTCGTCAACATCGTCAAGGCCGTCGGCAATTACGGCGAAATGTTCGAACGCAATGTCGGGTCGGGCAGCCCGCTGAAGATCGCGCGCGGCATCAACGCGCTGTGGACCAAGGGCGGTCTGCAATACTCTCCGCCGATCCGCTGATCGAAATGTGATCCGGGAGGCAGATCGTCTGCCTCCCGGTTTCTCTTTCCAGGGGATGGTCGAATGGCATCGCAGGAAATTCTTCGCGAGGAGCCAAGCCGCGGCTCCTTCATCAATGATCCAAAGGTCCGCGGCATAGTCTTCCAGGCGGTGGTCGTCATCGTGCTGGTTGCGTTGGTCTGGTGGATCGTCCAAAACACCATAGACAATCTGACGCGCCTGCGCATTGCGTCAGGCTTCGGCTTCCTCAGGGGCCGCGCCGGCTTCGACATCAGTGACAGCGCCATCGCCTATTCGTCGGATTCGACCTATGGCCGCGCCATTGTGGTCGGCTTCGTCAACACGCTCATCGTTGCCGCCGCCGGCATCGTCACCGCCACCATCATCGGCTTTATCCTTGGCGTCGGCCGGCTTTCGCACAACTGGCTGATCCGCAAGATCTGCATGGTCTATGTCGAGGTCTTTCGCAACATCCCGCCGCTGCTGGTCATCTTCTTCTGGTATTCCGGCGTGCTTTCGGTGCTGCCGCCGCCGCGTGAAAGCATCAATTTGCCGTTCAGCTCCTTTCTCAACCAACGTGGCTTTTATTTTCCACGCGCCGTGTGGGGCGAAGGCTCCTGGCTGATCCTGGTTGCTTTGCTTCTCGGCATCGCCATGGCGTGGTTCGTCGCCCGCAAGGCGCGTCAGCGGCAGATGGCGACCGGCCAGCAATTCCCTGTGTTCTGGACATCGGCGGCTTTGATCATCGGCTTGCCGTTGCTGGCCTACGCGCTCAGCGGCTTCCCGCTGAGCTTCGATTATCCAAAGCAATCGACCTTCAACCTGACTGGCGGCTTTCAGGTCAAGCCGGAGTTCCTGTCGCTCTACCTGGCGCTGTCCTTCTATACGGCGGCCTTCATCGCCGAAATCGTGCGGGCCGGCATCATGGGCGTCAATAAGGGTCAGACCGAGGCAGCTGGTGCGCTCGGGCTGCGGCCGGGATCGATCCTGCGGCTTGTCGTCATTCCGCAAGCCATGCGGATCGTCATTCCGCCGCTGACCAGCCAATATCTGAACCTGACCAAAAACTCGTCGCTGGCCATCGCCATCGGCTACCCGGATCTGACGGCGACGACCGGCACGGTGCTGAACCAGACCGGTCAGGCTATCGAGTGCGTGCTGATCATGATGGTGGTCTATCTCGCACTCAGCCTGTTGACGTCGGCGGTCATGAACGTGGTCAACGCCAGAATGGCGCTGGTGGAGAGGTAGCGACATGCAGGAGCACGATCTTTCCTTCGTCCGCGTCGAAATGGCGCTGGCACAGTCGGCACCTGCAAGCGAGCGCGGCCTGGGCGCCTGGATACGCAAGAACCTGATTGCGTCGACCGGTGACACGATCCTGACCATCATCGGCATCGTGCTGGTCGCGATGATCCTGCCGCAACTGATCAGCTGGGCCTTCATCAACGCCCAATGGACCGGCGCGGACCGTACCTTTTGCGCCACGGCGGCACAGGGCGGCGTCCAGCCGGACGGCTGGTCCGGCGCCTGTTGGGCCTTCGTCAACGCCAAGTTCGGCCAGTTCATGTTCGGCCGCTATCCGATCGATGAGCGCTGGCGGCCGATCCTGGTCGCCATCCTGTTCGTAGCGCTTCTGGTGCCGCTGCTCATCCCGAAGGTGCCGCGCAAGGGGCTGAACGCCATCTTGTTCTTCGGGGCGCTGCCGATCTTTGCCTTCATCCTGCTGGTTGGTGGCGTGTTCGGCCTGCCGCATGTCGAAACCCCGCTATGGGGAGGGCTGCTGGTGACGCTCACCCTGTCCTTCGTCGGTATTGCCGTGTCGCTGCCGCTCGGCATCGTGCTGGCGCTCGGCCGGCGCTCGAAGATGCCGATCGTCAAGATGCTGTGCGTCATCTTTATCGAGACGGTGCGCGGCATCCCGCTGATCACCGTGCTGTTCATGGCCAGCGTCATGCTGCCGCTGTTCCTGCCGGCCGGCGTCAGCTTTGACAAGTTCCTGCGCGCGCTGATCGGTGTTTCGCTGTTTGCCGCTGCCTATATGGCCGAAGTGGTGCGGGGCGGCCTGCAGGCGATCCCCAAGGGCCAGTATGAGGGTGCGGATTCGCTCGGCCTCGGTTACTGGCAGAAAATGGGCCTGATCGTGCTGCCGCAGGCGCTGAAGCTGGTCATTCCCGGCATCGTCAATACCTTCATTGGCATGTTCAAGGACACCAGCCTGGTCTCGATCATCTCGATGTTCGACTTGCTCGGCGTCGTCAAACAGAATTTTAACGACCCCAACTGGGCAACGCCGCAAACGGCCAGGTCCGGCCTGGTGTTCGCTGCCTTCGTCTTCTGGCTGTTCTGTTTCGGCATGTCGCGCTATTCGATGTTCACGGAACGCCGGCTCGACACCGGCCACAAGCGCTAAGAACAAAAAAGGGAACCTTCCATGACAATAGAAAATGCAGTCAGTGCGGAAGAGATCAAGGTCAATGCCGCCAAGATGCAGGTTTCCACCACCGATGTCGCCATCGACATCATCGCCATGCACAAATGGTACGGCGAATTCCATGTGCTGAAGGACATCAACCTGAAGGTGATGCGCGGCGAGCGCATCGTCATTTGCGGCCCTTCGGGCTCGGGCAAATCGACGATGATCCGCTGCATCAACCGGCTGGAAGAGCACCAGAAGGGCAAGATCATCGTCGACGGCAAGGAATTGACCAACGATCTCAAGAAGATCGACGAGGTGCGCCGCGAGGTCGGCATGGTGTTCCAGCATTTCAACCTGTTCCCGCATTTGACCATCCTGGAAAACTGCACGCTGGCGCCGATCTGGGTGCGCAAGACGCCGAAGAAGCAGGCCGAGGAAATCGCCATGCACTTCCTCACGCGCGTCAAGATTCCGGAACAGGCCAACAAATATCCCGGCCAGCTTTCCGGCGGCCAGCAGCAGCGCGTCGCCATCGCCCGCTCGTTGTGCATGAATCCGCGCATCATGCTGTTCGACGAGCCGACCTCGGCGCTCGATCCCGAAATGATCAAGGAAGTGCTGGAGACGATGGTTGGCCTCGCCGAAGAGGGTATGACCATGCTCTGCGTCACCCACGAGATGGGCTTTGCACGCAAGGTCGCCAACCGGGTGATCTTCATGGACCAGGGCCAGATCGTCGAGCAGAACACGCCAGCCGAGTTCTTCGACAATCCGCGCCACGAGCGCACAAAACTGTTCCTGTCGCAAATCCTGCACTGATTGCTCTCACGCGAATCAAAAGAGCCCGGCCGAACCCCGCCGGGCTCTTTTGCGTCTGAGCCGTCAGCAGGCGATTGCGCCCCGATTGCGAGCCCGTCCCTCATGAAAAAGCCGTCCCTCGTGAAAAGGCCGTCCCTCGTGAAAAAGCTTGGACGTTTTCTCGCCATTCTGGTGGTGGCAATCGTGCTTGCCGTGGTTCTGGGCACATTCATTCCACGGCCGCTCTTGCCGGCGGCCGCCGCCGATCCCGCCGCCACCAGGCACGTCGTGGTGCTGAAAAATCCGATCCACACCGACATCGCCATCCCGGTCGATGACGACGTGCGCAAGCGCTTCCATTTCCTGGTCGGTGGCGGCATTCCGGCCGACATGGCTGGGGTCCGCTACATCGTCTTCGGCTGGGGAGGCCGCGCCTTCTATCTGGAGACGCCGACCTGGTCGGAACTGAAGGCGGCGCCGGTGATGAAGGCGCTGACATTGGACGCATCGGTGATGCATGTCGATGTCGCCGGCAACATTGTCGAGCCGCACCCCGACGTCGCCGGCTTCGACATCAGCGAGCAGCGTTTTGCAGCGCTGCTCGACTTCATCGCGGCGAGTTTCCAGCAAGGGCCGAACGGTCCGATCCTGATCGAGAATGCCGCTTATTCCAGGTTCGACCGCTTCTACGAAGCCAACGGCCATTTCAATGCGCTGGCTGGCTGCAACACCTGGACAGCGGCGGCTCTGCGTATCGCCGGCCTGCGGACAGGCTGGTGGAATCCGCTGCCGGCCTCACTCGACCTGTCGATGCGGATTTATAATTGATGCTCCGGGTAATCAGCGCCTCATTCCGGCGCGCCCCCCTCTGTCCTGCCGGACAGAGAGGGGCGCTGTCCCGCCAACCGGCTTTCATTGCCGATCGCCATCCGGCGGCCGCCAGCCATAGAGCCAGTCGAGATCGGCCGCGAGCTTTTCCGGCGAGCGCCACTTCAGGAACAGGTTGCGCGAGACGGCCACCGGCCCCGCTGCATGCCAAGCGAGCCGGTTGACCGCCCCGCGGCGGGCGACCTTGGCGATGCGCGGGCGGCGCATCTTCTCCCAGGCGGCAAGCGCGCCCCACGGATCGGCGGGCGCGGCAGCGACAAAGCCGGCAAGGGTTGCTGCATCCTCGATCGCCATCGCCGCCCCCTGCGCCGCGAACGGCGTCATTGCATGCGCCGCATCGCCGATCAGCGCGATGCCGGCGGGGGTCGTCCATGGCTGTGCCTGGTCGACTGTATGGATCGGCCACGCGGACCACGGGCCGGCATCCTCGACAAGCCGGGCCAGCGCTGCCGCCGTGCCACGCATGGCGCCGACGAGGATATTGGGATCGGCGTGGCCCGACCAGCGCTCGGCGATGACCTCGCCCCTGGTGAAGGCAGCCAGGTTGAACGCCATGCCGTTGCTGACTGGATAGGCGACGAGGTGGAAGCCGGGATGCAGGAAGGTGGTCACGCAATTGGCGGCGCCGACCGCCGCAAGGGCTTCTCCTGCGACACTGCCTGCACTGATCGTAGCGCGCCAGGCAAGCTCGCCCGAAAACCGGCTTTTGGCCGCAAACCCGCCAAAAGCCCGGATCGCCGACCAGACGCCGTCGGCGCCGATCAGCAGAAAGCCGCCAGCTTCGACTGTCTTGCCGGCAATCTCGACTGTTGCCGTGGCATGGCGCGGTCCTGTGGCGATGCCGCCGACGCGCGCGCCGGTGACGAGACTGATGTCCGGCTGTTCGGCAAGGCGCGCCATCAGCGCGTCTTGCAGATCAGCCCGATGAGCGACGAGATAAGGCGCCTGCCAGCGCCTTTCGGCCGCTTCGCCAAGCGGCACCCGCGCCAGCTCATGCAGCGTGGCGGCGTCCTTGAGCACGACCGCCTCCGGCCGCACCGCCGCCGGCAACAGCCGGTCGAGCACGCCGAGCTGGCGAAGGATGCGCGTCGCGTTGGGTGAGAGCTGGATGCCGGCGCCGGCCGCTTCGAGGCGCGGCGCCTGTTCGAACAGCCGCACCAGATAGCCGCGCTCGGAAAACGCCAGTGCCGCGGTCAGTCCGGCGACGCCGGCTCCGGCGATAACGACCTGCCGGGACCGGGTGTCGTCCATCGGATGGTGTGCGCGTCAGGCGGCCTGGTGGATATAGAGGCATCCGGCAGGCTGCGTTTCCGTCGCCTTCAGCTTTGGCGAATAGCGATAAAGCGTCGAGCAATAGGGGCAGACCTTTTCATTGTCGTCGCCCATGTCGAGAAACACATGCGGATGGTCGAAAGGCGGGTTGGCGCCGGTGCACATGAATTCCTTGACGCCGATGTCGATCGCCGGATAACCCGCATCGTTCTGGAAATGGGGAATGGAACCGCCTGCCATCGTCGTCTCCTATATTTGCCGCATGACCCCGGATCATGTGCAAAATCAAAATCTACCGCGACCCTGGCGCGTCCAAAGGACGCGCCGCACTGCAGCCTGGATTCGCGTCCAAAGGACGCGCCGCGCTGTACCTGGATTGCATCTGGATCATAAGCAGTCTCTTTGCAAGATCGATGAAATCAAACTGTCGTAAAAGCCTGTCACAGGATAAGCTAAGCCGGTTAAGGCATGGCCCCGAAACCTAATTCGGTTTTGCTGGGGATCATGCGTAGCTTAAGTGGCGGGAGCGTCCTTTTGCGCGTCCGCAAAGACGCGCGACGCTGTGGCCAGCGGGTGCGAAACGAGCAGGAACCATGAACGAACTAAAGCCGGTGCAGAGCGAATTCACCACTGTCGAGGTGGCGAGCCCAGAGGGCGGCAACCCGGATCGGTTCGTCAACCGCGAGTTTTCCTGGCTGCAATTCAACCGCCGCGTCCTCGAAGAATCGCTGAACGCCAACCATCCGCTGCTCGAGCGGGTCCGCTTCCTGTCGATTTCGGCCGCCAATCTCGACGAGTTCTTCATGGTCCGTGTCGCCGGTCTCGCCGGCCAGGTTCGCGAAGGCATCACGCTGAAGAGCGCGGACGGCCGCACCCCCGAACAACAGCTGGAACAATTGCTGCGCGAGGTCGAGCGCCTGCAGGAGGACCAACAGAACAGCCTATCCGCTCTGATGCTGCTGCTCGACAAGGAAGGCATCGAGAGCATCAGCCGCGATGGGCTGACCAAGGACGAGAAGACCTGGCTCGAGGATCATTTCCAGGAGCAGGTGTTTCCGGTGCTCACACCGCTGTCGATCGACCCGGCGCATCCGTTCCCGTTCATTCCCAATCTCGGCTTCTCGATGGCGCTGCAACTGCGCCACCGCAGGAATGGCGAGGAGATGAGCGCGCTGTTGCGTCTGCCGGTGGCGCTGAAGCGCTTCATCCGCTTGCCTGACCGCAAGCATCATGTCCGCTTCATTCCGCTGGAAGAGGCGGTCGGCCTCTATATCGGCAAGCTGTTCCCCGGCTACGAGGTCAAGGGCTCCGGTACGTTCCGCATCATCCGCGACAGTGACATCGAGGTCGAGGAGGAGTCCGAGGATCTCGTGCGCCTGTTCGAGACGGCGCTGAAACGGCGTCGCCGCGGCTCGGTCATCCGCATCGAATTCGACAAGCTGATGCCGGCCGAACTGCGCGAGTTCGTCGCCGGCGAGCTTGGCGTCTCGTCGAGCCGGATCAGCGTGCTCACCGGTCCGCTGGCGCTCAGCCAGATTTCCGAGATCGTCGCCATCGCCCGCGACGATCTCAAGTTCAAGCCTTACAATCCGCGCTTTCCCGAACGCATCCGCGAGCACGGCGGCGACTGTTTCGCCGCCATCCGCGAGAAGGACATCATCGTTCATCACCCCTACGAATCTTTCGACGTGGTGGTGCAGTTCCTGCGCCAGGCGATGGCCGATCCGGAAGTGGTGGCGATCAAGCAGACGCTCTATCGCACCTCGAACGACAGCCCGATCGTGCGCGCTTTGGTCGACGCGGCGGAGGCCGGCAAGTCGGTGACCGCGCTGGTCGAGCTCAAGGCGCGATTCGACGAGGAAGCCAACATCCGCTGGGCGCGCGACCTCGAGCGCGCCGGCGTTCAGGTCGTGTTCGGCTTCCTCGAACTGAAGACCCACGCGAAAATGTCGCTGGTGGTGCGGCGCGAGGACGGCAAGCTGCGCAACTATGTGCATCTCGGCACCGGCAACTACCATCCGGTCACCGCGCGCATCTACACCGACTTGTCCTTCTTCACCACCGCTCCGACGATCGCCCGCGATGTCGCCCAGCTGTTCAATTTTATCACCGGCTACGCCGAGCCGACCGAGGAGATGCGGCTGGCCATCTCGCCGTTCACGCTGCGCAAGCGCATCCTCAAGCACATTTCGGACGAGATTGGCCATGCGCTGGAGGGCAGGCCGGCCCGCATCTGGATGAAGATGAATTCGCTGGTCGACCCGATCATCATCGACGCGCTCTATGACGCCAGCCGCGCCGGCGTCGAGATCGATCTCGTCGTGCGCGGCATCTGCTGCCTGAGGCCCCAGGTGCCGGGCCTGTCGGAAAACATAAGGGTCAAGTCGATCGTCGGCCGCTTCCTCGAACACAGCCGCATCTATTGTTTCGGCAACGGCCATGGACTGCCGTCGGACGGGGCGATCGTCTACATCTCATCGGCCGATTTGATGCCGCGCAATCTCGACCGTCGCGTCGAAACCATGGTGCCGATCACCAATCCAACGGTGCATGAACAAGTCCTCGGCCAGATCATGCTGGGCAACATCATGGACAACCAGCAAAGTTTCGACGTATTGGCTGACGGAACCTCCCGGCGCGCCACGCTCGAGGAGGGCGAGGAACCGTTCAACGCGCAGGAATATTTCATGACCAATCCGAGCCTCTCCGGACGCGGCGATGCGCTGAAATCGCATGCGCCCAAGCGCATCGCGCAGTTCAAGCGCCGCAAGAAAAACGCCGCAGCGACCGGCTGATGATTTCAACGTCCCAGGGCCGGCTTCAGGACCGCCGACCGCTGTCCATCATCGACATCGGGTCGAACTCGATCCGGCTTGTCGTCTATGAGGGGCTGGCGCGCTCGCCGACCACGCTGTTCAACGAAAAGATGCTGGCCGGCCTCGGTCGCGGCATCGTCTCGACCGGAAGGCTCGATCCCGAGGCGGTGACCCGTTCGATGGAGGAGTTTCGGCGTTTCCGCGCGCTGTCCGAGCAGGCCGGCGCCGAGCATATGTATGTGCTGGCGACCGCCGCCGCCCGCGAGGCGGTCAACGGCCCCGATTTCATCCACCGCGCCGAAGATGTGCTCAAGACCGAGGTCCAGGTGCTGAGCGGGCGCCAGGAAGCCCACTATTCCGCGCTTGGCGTCATTTCCGGCTTCCACCCGGCCAACGGCATCGCCGGCGACCTCGGCGGCGGCAGCCTCGAGCTGGTCGACGTCGATGGCGAGGCAATCGGCGACGGCATCACGCTGCCGCTGGGCGGCCTGCGCCTGCAGGACATGGCCAAAAACTCACTGGCCCAGGCGGCAAAGATAGCGCGCGACGAGCTCGCGAAGGCAAGGCTGCTGAAAGGCGGGCAGGGCAGGCCGTTCTATGCCGTCGGCGGCACCTGGCGAAACCTCGCTCGGCTGTACATGGAAATGACCAGCTATCCGCTGAGCGTCATGCATCATTACGAGATCGGCATCGACAGCGCTGCGAACTTCCTCAAGCAGGTCGCCAAGGGCGAGATCGAGAAGATAAGGGGTATCGAGGGAGTCTCGAAGAACCGCCGCTCGCTGCTGCCTTATGGCGCCATCGTGCTGCAGGAGATCATGACGGCGATGCAGCCGTCAAAGATCATCGTCTCGGCGTTAGGCGTGCGCGAGGGCTTTCTCTATTCGCTGCTCGACAAAGCCGAGCAGAAGGCGGATCCGCTGATCTCGGCCTCGGAGGAACTCGCCCGGCTGCGTTCGCGCTCGGTCACCCACGCGCAAGAGCTTGTCGAGTGGACGGGCAAGACCTTCGCCGCCTTCGGCATCGAGGAGACGGTCGACGAGGCGCGCTACCGCCGGGCCGCCTGCCTGCTTGCCGACATCGGCTGGCGCGCGCATCCCGAATATCGCGGCAAGCAATCGCTCAACATCATTGCCCACGCCTCCTTCATCGGCGTCGACCATCCCGGCCGCGCCTTCCTGGCGCTGGCCAACGCCTACCGTCATGATGGCGTCTTCAACGAATCGATCGCGCCGGAAATCAAGGCGCTGGCAACGCCGCGCTATATCGAGCGCGCCCGTGTGCTGGCCGCGGTGATGCGCGTCGTCTACCTGCTGACGGCGGCAATGCCGGGCGTCATGCCGCGGTTGAAATGGCAGAGGCGCGGCAATGGCGCGCTGGCGCTGGTGCTGCCGGCGTCGCTGGCCGACCTTTACGGCGAACGGCCGGCCGGGCGACTGGCGCAACTGGCGAGGGTCACCAATCGCCGGCTGGTGCTGGCGGTCGAGGGCGGCCCCACTATGCCAGCCAAGTAGTCTGGCCCAGTCAAGTAATTCGGCTCGGTCAAGTAATTCGGCTCAGTCCGGCAGCTTGTGTCGTTCAAGTCGTTTCAGCGCCGATCCGAAGCATCCGCCCGTCGATCGAGTAGGCGCCGGCGCCTGCCATTGCCAGCGCCAGAAAACCGCCCGATAGCGCGATGTCCTTCATCAGCATCTGCGAATGCATGAAGGTCAGCGTCGGATCGTCGCCGCCTTGGCCATAGTGGCCGATGAAGCCTGCCGCGATGCAGAAAGCGGCAAGCAGGAGCGCCACGATCGGCGTCTTGAGGCCGACGAGGATGAGCAGTCCGGCGATCAGCTCGAACAGCCCCGTCGCCCAGGCTGCGAGCGTCGGCAGCGGCAGGCCAAGGCTGGAAAAATAGCCCGATGTGCCGGCAATGTCGGTAAGTGCGTGAAAGCCGGACGGAACGAATAGAGCGGCGAGCAGCAGCCGCGAAAGCAGAAGCAGCGCATCGCGCGGCATTGGTCACCTCCGACGTCGGCGGCGGTTGGCTTCACCCCGACACCTCATCCTAGCAGAAAGTCCGACCGGCTGATCGACGGGCATAAACCGACAACGAAAAAGGGACGCGGAAAATTCCGCGCCCCTGCTGCAAGTTCCTGGACCGCTTCAGCCGCGCTTGGCGTCGACCGAATAGGCGCCGGCGCCCGAGGAAGCCAGCACGAGGAAGCCGCCGGCAATCGCCAGGTTCTTCATGAAGCTGATCATCTGCATCTGATCGGCCCAGCCGGTGTGGGCGACCAATCCCGTGGCGACGGTGAAGATTGCCAGCACCCAGGCGGTGATCCGGGTCTGAAAGCCGATGAGGATGGCGAGGCCGCCGAGCAGCTCGAGCAGACCGACGACAATCGCCGTCACGGTCGGCATCGGCAGACCCATGCTGCCGAAGTAACCGGCGGTGCCGGCGATCGCAGTGAGCTTGCCGAAACCGGAAAGCACGAAGATGACCGAAAGCAGGATACGGCCGAGCAGGATGCTGCCTGAGGCGTTGGAAGCGGCGTTGGAAACGGTGCCGGAACCGGCAACGGACGTGTTGGTGGACATGATGGGCTCTCTCCGGGAGGGGTTGTGGTGCCCACCCACATAGAGCAGGGCGACTGTTCACCAAAGATGCAGATTTGGTTACAGATTGTTCACCGCAGTAAAGTTTTTGCGATCAGCGCAAGATCATCCCGGATGCGTCATCTCCTCTGGCCGAACCAGGCGGTCGTAGTCGGCTTCGCTGACCAGCCCGGTGGCAAGCGCTTCCTCACGCAAGGTTGTGCCGTTCTTGTGAGCGGTCTTGGCGATCTTGGCGGCGTTGTCGTAGCCGATGGTCGGCGCCAGTGCTGTCACCAGCATCAGCGAACGGTCGAGGGCGGCCTTGATATTGTCTTCCCGCGCCTCGATGCCGACGACGCAATTGTCGGTGAACGAGATGGAGGCGTCGGCGAGCAGTTGCACCGACTGCAGGAAATTGTAGGCCATCAGCGGGTTGTAGACGTTGAGCTCGAAATGGCCCTGGCTGCCGGCGAAGGTCACGGCCGCATTGTTGCCGAACACCTGGATGCAGACCTGGGTCATCGCCTCGCACTGGGTGGGATTGACCTTGCCCGGCATGATCGACGAACCCGGCTCGTTTTCCGGCAGCGACAGTTCACCAAGGCCGGAGCGCGGGCCGGAGCCGAGCAGACGAATGTCGTTGGCAATCTTGAACAGGGCGCCGGCGCAGGCGTTGATGGCGCCATGCGAGAACACCATCGAATCATGCGCCGCCAGCGCCTCGAACTTGTTTGGCGCGGTGACGAAGGCGATGCCGGTGATCGCGGCGATGCGATCCGCCACTCTCTCGGCAAAGCCGACCGGCGCGTTGAGGCCGGTGCCGACGGCCGTGCCGCCTTGCGCCAGTTCCTGCAGGCCGGGCAGCGTCATCTCGATGCGTTTGATCGAGGAGGCGACCTGCGCGGCATAGCCCGAAAATTCCTGGCCAAGGGTGAGGGGCGTCGCGTCCTGCGTGTGGGTGCGGCCGATCTTGACGATGTGGGCGAATGCTTTGGTCTTGGCCTCCAGCGCGGCGTGCAAATGCCTGAGCGCCGGCAACAAATCGTGCACGATGCGCTCGGCGCAGGCGATGTGCATGGCCGTCGGATAGGTATCGTTCGACGACTGGCTCATATTGACGTGGTCGTTGGGATGCACCGGTTTCTTCGACCCCATGACACCGCCCAGCAGTTCGATCGCCCGGTTGGAGATCACCTCGTTGGCGTTCATGTTGGATTGCGTGCCCGAGCCGGTCTGCCAGACGACCAGCGGGAAATGATCGTTCAGCTTGCCGTCGATGACTTCCTGAGAGGCTTCGACGATCGCCTTGCCGATGGCCGGGTCGAGCCGCTTCAGCTCCATATTGGTTTCGGCCGCCGCCTGCTTGACGATGCCGAGCGCGCGAACGATCGACGCCGGCTGCTTTTCCCAGCCGATTTTGAAATTGCCCAGCGAACGCTGCGCCTGCGCGCCCCAGTAACGATCGGCGGCGACCTCGATGGGACCGAACGTGTCGGTTTCGGTTCTGGTCTCTGGCGCGCTCACATGTCTCTCCGGTCTGTCGAATTCGGCACCGGCGTATCGCGTTGCACAAATGGCTTCAAGCGAAGATTGCGAGCGACAAGGATGCAAATCGGTTGAAGAAGCGCCTCTCTCACCGACCAATCAGCGATCGTGAGGTTGGAGATAGGCGCAGTGTTTCCGTCGGTCTGGCCAGGCCCGACTGCAATGCCTGCCAGGCCGGCGCCGCGGCAAGCGCGGCTTCAACGCTTTCGTGGGCGTCCGCGCTGTCGAAGGCGGCGACGCTGATGAAGACGTTTGCGCCTGATCGCACCGGCAGGCGGGGAAAGCTGTTTTCGGCATGTTCGGAGACAAACGCAGCAAGCGGCCGCGCGCCAAGTGCCGCCAACACGGCAATCGCGTCGGTTTTGAAGCGGCTGGCGAAGTCGGCTTCGGCGCCGTGCCGCAGATGATGAATCTTGATGACAACAATATCCGACAAGCGATTGTCTCCGCTTGGTTTTTCGTAACCATCCAAGGCTGCTCGTCGCGATCCAGACAGATCGAAGCCGGCGCCTGGCCATGCCGGTTTCAGCAACAGCACGTCGTCGGAGGAGATCATCGTGGCGTTGGCGGCGTCGCGCCAGGCCGCCCAGACGGGCCCCTCATAGAACGCGGTCAGTGCATTTTTCCGCGCTTCCATACCCTCGAAGCCGCGCAGCCAGATGAACATGTCGGGCCGGTCGAGATCGCGAAACTGACCGATGATGGTCATGTCTGCCGCTTCCTGACCCTCGATGAGGTGACCGTCGAAGATGCCGATCAGCGTGTCGCGCCGGCCAGGTTTCAGCGTGTATTGCCTGAGCTCGACGACCGGCGAGGCGTTGAGGCCGGGTTTCGACGCGGCATTCAGGGGCAGGCTCATCGCGCAATCTCCAAAACAGGGCATTTGTCCTGTTTTTAAAAACAGACCGGTTGTCCTGTTTTGTCAATCTGCTATCGTTGAAAAATGTCAGCAGAGATGACCGCTCGCCCAAAGGCGCAGCCCGGCAAACGCACCAACGACCCGGAAGGCCTGCGCAAACGCGTGCTCGATGTCGCCGAAGCCTCGTTTCAGGCGCGCGGCTACCATGCCTCCAGCCTCGGCGACCTGATGGCCGCGGCAGGCGTCACCGGCGGCGCGCTGCATCATCACTTCCCGACCAAGAAGGCGCTGGCGCTGGCGGTGATCGAGGAGCGGGTCGCCGCGGCCGTCGAAGCAACATGGATCGCGCCGGTGCAGGCGGCAGGCTCGGCGCGCGAGGGCGTGCGCAGCGTGTTCGAGGCAGTGGCCGCGGAACTGGAGCAACAGGGTTTCGTGCGCGGCTGCCCGCTCAACAACCTGGCGCATGAATTGTCGCTTGCCGATCCGGATTTCCGCACCGCACTTGCCGGCATTTTTTCGGCGTGGCGCCAGGCGATCGCCGACAAGATCAGGGCCGACCAGCAAGCGGGCAGGGAGCAGGACACCGACCCGCAGCGTTTCGCGGCACTCGCGGTCGCGACCTATTCCGGCGCCATGTCGATGGCCAAGGCAGCGCAGGATTCAGGCGTGCTGCGCGATTGCCTGAACGCGCTGGAGCAGGGAGTTTCCCCAGTTTCTTCATCCAAGGGCGAAGCAAGAGCGAAGCGACGTCGCAGGGTGCTGCGGCAGTACAAAGCCTTTTGATGCCGGAGCGCCAGTCGCCTTCTGCCCTGCCGGGAGTTAATTCGGCAGCGGTTTGATGACCTCGTAGCCGACCACGCTTTCGGCGTTGGTGCCCTCGTCATAGCGCCTGGCCAGAACGGCCTGCAGATCGGGCGCATAGAGCGCGGTGAATTCATCCTGGGTCTTGCCGGCCTCGTTCTTGATCGTCTGCCTGACCGCCAGGACGTTGTATTTGCAGTCGCCCAGGCTGAACGTCTCCTTGCCTTTTACGTTGATCTCGAGCGTCTCGGTGTCCTTCGGCTGTTTGTTTGCAGCGAGGCGGACGAAAACGGTCGTGCTTTTCGCCCCGGCCTTGAGCGGAAACAGCTTTCTGAGATCCGAAAACGGGATCATCGCAAGCTGACCGGTCTCGCTGTCGCGAAACACCTCGATCAGACCGCTGAACAGAAACTGCGTCTGCGGCGATTGGGATTGGTATTCGTTGGCGACCGACACCATTCCACCCGCCGCCGGTCGAAACTCGCTGTGGATGCCGGGCCTTTCGAGAATGAAGCCGGCCTTGGCGGCTTTGGCGTCGATGCACTCGGCACCATGAGCGGCGCTCGCCAGGATGGTAAGTGCCGTCGCGATGGATATAGTCTTCATAGCGTTTGCCCGCGCAAGTTGAGTCCTGACCTGAAAGCAATGCCAGACCTGCGGCAGCGTGTCGACATGCCGTTCGCGGCAACTGGACGAAGAGGCGCCGGCTGTGCTGAATTTCACGCCATGAATCGCATCTCGGCAGGATCACTCTCCCGGCGCCGCTTCCTGACGCAGGGAGCAGGGCTGGCCGCGGCCGGCGTCCTTGCGCGACCGGCGCTCGGACAGACCGGACAGCGCATTGCGCCTGTCGACGCCACCTTGCTGTTCGTCGCCGATGTCCATGCCTGCCGCATGGCCAGCGGGCTGAGCCCCAATTGCCAGCAGGAAGGCAAGACCGACGCCGCCTTGCTGCGCAGTATCGCCGCGTTGAACGCCATTGGCGAGAAGCACTGGCCGGCCGAAATCAACGGCATCGCCACCGGCCTGCGCTCGGCCGGCAGCCGCATCGGCACGCCGCTCGGCCTCGTCGTCGGTGGCGACATGACCGATGACGGCGGCGGCCAGGTCATCCAGCCCAGCGAGGGCACGCAGCTGCTCCAGTTCAGCCAGCGTTACCAGCAGGGCATCGGCCCCGATCGCGTGCATGTGCCGGTCTATGTCGGTCTCGGCAACCACGATCTCGACCAGAACGGCCCGCCAAACCACGTCGACTGGTACCGCCGCGAAATGCGCGACTATGTCGAGGTCAACCATCGTGCCGGCGTGTTCTTCAAGCCGCCGGTGCCGGTGACCAGTTACGATGTCGACACCGACTGCTACTCGTGGGACTGGGGCGGCCTGCATCTCGTCCAGACGCACCGTTTCGCCGGCGACACCGGCCATGGCGCGGTCTCCGGCCTGTCATGGCTGAAGCAGGATCTGGCGACCTATGCAGCGGACGGCCGCCCCGTCATCCTGTTCCAGCACTATGGTTGGGATGTTTTCTCGATCGAACGGTGGGATGCCGCCAAAGGAACCTTCGACGATGAAGGCGCTGGTGCGCCGCACTGGTGGAGCGAGGCGGACCGGCAGGCGCTGCTGGCGGCGGTGAGGGGCTACAACGTCATCGGCATCTTTCATGGCCACCAGCACGAGACAGCGATGATCTACCGCGGCGATGGGCTCGACCTGTTCAAGCCGAAGGCCGCTTATATGGGCGGCTTCGCGCTGGCGCGGGTGAGCGGCGACAGCATGGACGTGGCGCTTGGCGAAGCCGTTGGCGACCATGGCGAGATCGCCTTCACCAACGCTTTCTCAAAGAGCCTGAATTTCTAACGGAAGCGGACAGCGGACCGCTAAACCGCTTTCCTCATCGCAATTGAAACAGCAGCGCAGGGGTCAGATCACCTTCCTGAGCTTGTGCTTGATGTCGCCATAGGCCTTCTGCATTTTGCCGGCGATCTTGTCGGCCACGCCTTCAGCCTGGACGCGCCTGTTGCCGGTGGCCTTGCCGGCGGCTTTCTTCAGCGAGCCCTTGAGCTGCTTGGCTAGGCCCGCAATCTGACTCTTGTTCACCATGGCCGCATCTCCCGGAATCAATCTGCTGTTTGGAAAACGGGTGGCTGGGTTTTCGGTTCCGGAGCCCTGCCTCGCCGGTCAATCAACAGGCCACGGCCTTTGGCCCTGACCGCCATGGCGATTGCTACTCGGCATAAAAGAACGCCCCTCGCGCGTTTTATTGCACGGGAGGCGTCCTTTGTGTCAGCCTTTCCTGAGATTGCTCTCATGAACTGCTGGCGATATTTAAAATGCACGGATGCCAAGATGGTTCCCGGCATGGCGCGATTTTTTTTACATTTTTAACAGCTGGCGCTGGGCCCGGTTTTCGGCGTCAGATCCGCCGTCGAATTGCCTGCGCAGCCAGCGTGCCGCCATCGGCCCGCCGACGACGAAAGCAGACGGCGAAAGCAAAAAATTGACACGGCGCCAAAAGAAGTCTAAAAGCAATTCGTCGATATTTGTTTGACCGACTTTTGTTATCCGCGTGTCCAGGCGCGCCTTTGACGAACTTCCCCCATCAAAATCGAGACAAACGCTGTTGTGCATTCGCATGACGGCGAACGAATATTTGCCACGGAAAGGGTTCGTTATGAGCACAGGCACAGTTAAATGGTTCAATGCCACCAAGGGTTTCGGTTTTATTCAGCCTGACGACGGCTCGGCCGACGTTTTTGTCCACATCTCGGCCGTAGAGCGCGCCGGAATGCGCGACATCGTCGAGGGCCAGAAGCTCGGCTACGAGATGGTCCGCGACAACAAGTCGGGCAAGATGTCCGCCGATCAGTTGAAGGCGGCCTAAAACGGAATTCAGCCTCGCCGGTGACCACGGATGTACTGGCACCGGTGAACGGCAAATTCCAGCGCATGACCTCGGAAACATCAGTTTCCGGAAAGGATCATGCGCAGAATGAGCAAGTGCACGCGCGTTCAACCGGACGCGCGGCGCTCCAGCGGAGGTCAGGCAATGCCTGGCCTTTTGCGTTTCGGGCGCCGCAAAAGTTCGAAAAGAGCACCGCGCGTTCGCTTGAACGTGCTAAGGATGCTCCAGCAATTTGAAATCGACTGCCGTATTGCTTTGTGCGTGGTCCTGGTCGAAAGACCGGTCTCGCCATTTTCGGCATTACGCTCCGAACCGGGAGAAAGACCTTGACCGCCACTTCGAAGAAATCCCGCGACCACGCCGAATCCATCTTCAGCAAGACCCAGACCCAGTCCATGTCGCTCAACCGCATTATTTCCGAGCAGGATGCTGTCAGCCAGGCCCGGGAAGCCAAGACCGCGCGGCTGCGCGAACTGCGCCTGGAAAAGGAAGCCGACGAGCTGGCTGCAGCCGCCTCGCTCGCTGCCTCGCCGAAGCGCGCAGGCAAACGCTGATGGCCACCAAACGCGTCCCGCAAGAGGCAATCGCCGCCGATTCGACCATCGCCGATGTCGTGGGAGCCCTCGACAAGCCGGTCGAGTATGTCCGGCGCGTTCTCGAAAAGCTCGAGCGGTGCAAGCGCGCCCATGGCGATGCCCAGGTCAGGCTCGGCGTGCGTGGCCGCTCCGAATGCCCGAACTATCTGATCGAGTATGTCCGCGAAAATGCCAAGACCCGTGAGCGCGTCACCCATCAGGATGCCGCCTATAGCGGCAGCACGCATCGCGAACTGGCACCCCGGCACATCGAGGAGGCCAGGAACTGGTCGCCCGAGGAAATGAACATCACGGCGGTCTCGGCGCTGATCGGCCGGCTTCGCAACCCGAATGCGCCATCATCGCGTTTCTCCGACGAGGATTGATATGGCCATAAAATTTTCCGCCAAGGATCAGCCGGCAGCAGCCGCTGCCACCGCAAAGCTGGCCAAGCCGGCCGCCGCGCCGAAAGCCGATGTCGCCGCCGAGGCAGCGACCGACCTGTTCAAGTCGCCGGCGGACGTGGCGTCGCGCAAGACCAGGAAGAAAAAATAGCGCCCTTGCCGAGCAACGCCGGTATGAATTCTGTTGCGTCAGGGCTGCTCGCCCTGGCGAGCGCCGGAGACTTTTCATCACTGGAGGAGCGCGCCGCCCCTCTCTTCGACTGCCGGAGCTGTGGCGCCTGCTGTTCCTACTCGGCCGAATGGCCGCGCTTCTCGACCGAAGATGACGCGCAGCTCGACCGGATCCCGCAGAAATATGTGGCTGCCGACGAAGCCGGCATGCGCTGTGACGGCGTGCGCTGTTCGGCACTTTCGGGCGAGGTCGGCAAGTCGACCATTTGTGGCATCTACGAGGTCAGGCCGGACGTCTGCCGCGCCTGCATGCCCGGTGGCGACGACTGCCTGATGGCGCGCAAGGCACATGGTCTGCCGGCGCCCTGATAACGGGCCTCGATAGATCTCAGTTTGAATTTCCACCTCGGGTGGGAAGCGGCCATTCCTGTCGCTGGGCTGTGGAATTCCAGCGCTCTGCGGCCAGGCCATCGGATGCGTCGAGTAGAGACGGGCGGCTCAGTCGTTCCTCACTGAGTCAGCGTGTTTTTGTAGATCAGGCCGTCCTTCATGATGATTTTGAAGTTGTTGGCAGGATCGGCCACCAGGTCGAGGTTCTCCAGCGGATTGCCTTCGACGAGCAGGAGGTCGGCGAGCGCGCCCTCTTCGATCACGCCGAGCTTTCCCGGATAGGGATTGCGAAGGCCCGACAGCGCGAGCAGCTCGGCATTGGTCCCGGTCGCCATGACGAGCGCTTCGGCAGGCGTGTACCAACGCACAAGCGACGCCAGGATTGCTCCCTGCTGCTTCGCCAGCGCGCGGGAGAACAGGACATCGGTGCCCCATGCCGTCTTGATCTTGTATTTCTTCGCGAGTTCGTAGGTCCTGCCGATGCCCGGCCACACCTCATCGGCCTTGGCTCGCTCGACCGAACCCTCTCGGAGGCCTGTCCTCATCAATTCGGGAAGCGGCTGCAAGCTCAGCCAAACGTCCTTTTCGGCGATCAGCTTGGCGGTTGCCTCGTCCATGAGGAAGCCGTGTTCGATGCACTTGACGCCAGCCGCGACAGCCTTCCGGATCGCATCCGAGGTGAAGGCGTGCGCGGCGACGTAGGTGCCCCAATTCTCGGCAATTTCAACGGCGGCCCGCAGTTCGGGCTCGGTGAAGGTGGTGACGTCGAGCGGGCTGTGGGGCGACGACACTCCACCGCCCGCTGTCAGCTTCAGCAGCGCGGCCCCCTGCATGAATTGCTCGCGGGCACGCAAACGCACCTCGTCGGGACTGTCCACGACTATGCTGCCGCCGTTCCTCTCCATGGGGGTGAACAAGCCGCCGATCGTCCGGGGCAAGTCGCTGAGCTGGCGGAAATCCCCATGCCCGCTGGTCACGGTGATCATGGCTCCGGACGGATAGATGCGCGGTCCCGCGATGATGCCTTGATCTATCGCGCGCTTGAGGCCGAACACCGGCCCGCCCACGTCGCGAACGGTGGTGAAGCCGCGCATCAGCGTATCCGTCGCCTCGTCGCCGGCCGCAAGATTGGCGAAGCCGATGTCGCCCATCGCCTCTGCCGGGGTGGATGCAATCAGCATTGCGTGCCAATGCGCATCGATCAGCCCCGGCATCAGCGTTCGCCCGTTGCCGGCGATGCGCTGCGCGCCCTCGGCCGCGATGGGACTTGTCGAAATCCGCGCGATCAGCTTGCCCTGCACCAGCACACTCGACGGAGCCGAAAGTGCGGCGCCCTTCCCGTCGAAGATGCGGACGTTTTCGAAAAGCACGTCATCGGCGCTCGCGCTGGCGCAAAGTCCAAGCAGGAGAGCCGCCGCAAGCATTTGTCTGCCAGAGCGAAGCATCGTGAAAACCGCGCGCGCAACAAAGAACAACACAGCGGCGCAGGACAGGGCATGCGCCGCAACCTTGCCTTTCGTCAGCTCCTGCGATCCAAAGGATTTGTGACACATGACGATTATCCCGCTTCAGGAGAGGTGGTCACGGCGCAAGGACAAGTTTGTAGCTTACACGGCGTCGGGTCAAGAAGTGTTCCGGATCGGCCTCGTTCCCAGTGAAGGTGGTGTCCAAAGTCAGGCCAATGCGATGACGGCAGGGCCAGCAGTGCAAGGTTTGCCTTAGGAAACGAGCTGACGATTCTGACGAAACGTCGCCTACGGGAGTTGGTTTAAAATCCCGCCGAGGGATACCGCCTTGGGTCGTGACCCGAAATTCGAAATGAGGCACTAACGGTCTTCGGGCTGGCTTGTGCCCGCGCGTTTCGCTGGCTACCTTGCCGGCGGCAGGTCACCGGAGGACGCATCGTGAGCATCGAATTCTTGTTGACGTCGCTGATCGTCGTGGCTTCGCCCGGCACCGGCGTTCTCTATACGCTGAGCGCCGGACTTTCGCGTGGCGCGCGCGCCAGCATCATCGCGGCTGTTGGTTGCACGCTCGGCATCATTCCGCACATGGCGGCCGCCATCACCGGTCTGGCGGCGCTGCTGCACACCAGCGCGCTCGCCTTCGAGACGCTGAAATATCTGGGCGTCGCCTATCTGCTCTACATGGCGTGGAACACGCTGAAGGAGAGCGGCAGCTTGAACGTCGGGCAGGATGCCGCGCCGCGCACGACCGGCAAGGTGATCACCTCAGGCATCCTCATCAACATCCTCAACCCGAAGCTGTCGATTTTCTTCTTCGCCTTCCTGCCGCAGTTCGTCAGCACCATCGAACCGCATGCGCTGTCGAAGATGCTGGAGCTCAGCTCCGTCTTCATGCTTTTGACCTTCATCGTCTTTGTCGGCTACGGCATCTTCGCCGCCTCGATCCGCAGCCATGTCGTGTCGCGGCCGATGGTGCTCACCTGGATGCGCCGCACCTTCGCCGGCGCCTTCGTCGCGCTCGGCGCAAAACTGGCGCTGACCGAGCGGTAGCGCCGCCGGTGCTACCCCTTCATGTAGCCATCGCCTCGACGATCCGCCCGTTCCCGACGCGCATCAGGTTGACGCCGCGCAGCGAGTTGCCGTCGGCCATGAAATAGCGCCAGATGGAGGCCGCTCTGCGCCCGAAGATAAGAGCACGGTCGCTTGCAAGCGCGTCTGCCCGAGAAACATCAAAACGCTATCGCTAATGCCTCAAAGCGTGGTTGGTGCCGGGATGCGCACGCCCTGCACTTCGATCGAGCCGCCGAGGGCGCTGGCTCCTCGATCAAAGGGTTACTATTGCGTCGATGCTGCCGTTTCAAATGACGTCGTGATCCACCCTTACAGCGGCAGCGGCTTGCCAGCCTGCTCGGCCACCATGTACTCGGCATACCAGTCCGGCCAGTTCTCATCACGCTGGCCGCCTGTCCGCTTCTCATGCTCGCCATGGGCCGCAGACGCACGCCGGAGCGCGGCCGCGAGTTCGGCCGGCGAGACAAATGTGGTGTCGTCAGCGTCGACGCGGCCGGGCGCTCGCGCAGTGACCTCCTGCAACAGCCAGACATTTCCGGACGGATCGCTGAAGGAGGCCCACGAGGAGTAGCTGCGCCGCTCAGGGTCCGGACCGCTGACACGGCCTTCACTGCCGGCATAGTGGTAAACCTCGCTCACGTCGACACCGCGATCGGCGAGTTCGGCGCGCGCTGCCTCGATGTCTGACACGACGAGCTCGCCAACGCTTTCGAGGACATCGAGCTCGACCCGGGCGTAGGGCCCTGGGGTGACTCCTGAGCCGAAGACTATCGAACACGAAGAGCCCGGAGGCGTAAACTGGATGACACGAAATTCGTCGCCTGTGATGTCGGCGTCGAGCCTCCAACCCAAGCCGCCGTAAAATCGCTTGGCTCGATCGACGTCCGAAACGGGGATGACGGCGACTTCGAGCTTGATGTCGACCGTTCGCGCTGACGGGGTTGCGATTGCGGCTTCGCCGCGCTCCTGAATATCATTCATGACGATCTCCTTGGGTTTGGATGCGTTGCGTTATCTTCAACGCCGCGCGCGCTGGCCGGTGCCCGTGGTGGCTGTTCATGCATGCAAGCGGGATTTGAGGCTACGGGCCGCACCTGTGCCGCCGAACCTCGCGATGCTCTTCTGGATGTGCACATATCCGATAGCGCGAACTCGCGCCCGCTAATCCGAGATGGACTTCGCGGCGGACGAACGCGCCCTACGTTTTGGCAGGCTGATCGCTGGTCAGCAAAAAATATTGACGACTAAAACTGGTAGCATTCTTATTGTATTGCAGCAAATCAACTCCCAAAATCAAAGTCCAATCGAGGACGAGCGAACTTCCGCTGCGGGTCATGGACACACCCTGCTGCAGAACCCGGCAAAGGCCACACGTCAGCACCACCGAGCCGCACGCACTGTCGAAGATGCTGGAGCTATCGAGCGTCTTCATGCTTTTGACCTTCGTCGTCTTTGTCGGCTACGGCATCTTGCCGCCTCGATCCGCATGTCGTGTCGCGGCCCGTAGTGCTGACCTGGATGCGCCGCACCTTCGCCGGCGCCTTCGTCGCGCTCGGCGCAAAACTGGCGCTGACCGAGCGGTAGAGCCGCCGGTGCTATCCCTTTACATATCCCATCGCTTCGACGATCAGCCCGTCCGCTACGCGCATCAGATTGACGCCACGGATGGAGTTGCCTTCGGCGGGCCAGTAGCGCCAGCGGATTGTCGCCCGCTCACCGGCGACGAACGTCTCCTCGATGTCAAAACAGGTGCCGGGTTCGCTGGCGATCGCCGACCACAGCCGCACGCATGCCTCACGGCCGGCATGGCGGGCGCCATCCGGCGCCGGCACGGTGTTTTCGATGACGCAGTCCTCGGCCACCAGCTCGGCGAGCGCCGACGGATCATGAAGCTGGAACACGTCGTTGAAGCGCCGGATGATATCGGCCGTCTGTCTGGATTGGTCGTCGGGATGGACGACAATGATGCTATCCCGTTTCATCTCGGTACCTCCTGATTTCATTTTTCCGCAGCGGCGGCCGTGACGAGGTCGGCCTTGAGCCTGATATCCGCCACGCCCGCCAAAGCCCGGGAGACGAGGCATGTTGCTTTCGCCGATTTGGGCAAGGCGCTGGAATTCCTCGGGCGCCAGGCCCGGGATTTCGGCTTCCGTTTCAAGGTCGATGCGGGTGAGCGTCGGTCCGGCCGTGCTCGTGCCGAGATGCACCTTTGGCGACGGTGTGAATCCCTACGGGGACATGGCCGCCGCTGCCCAGTATGGCGCTCAACGCCATTGAAAAGCAGCCGGCATGTGCCGCCGCAATCAATTCCTCGGGATTGGTGCCGGGACCGTTTTCGAAGCGCGACGGGAAGGAATAGGCGCCTTCGAAGACGCCGCTGCCGAGCCGCAGACGGCCCGAGCCTTCTTTCAACGAACCCTGCCATTGGGCCTCTGCTTCACGGATGGTCATTTTGTCGTTCTCCTCTTCGATGAAACGCCGAATATATAGACTGATCTACATACTATATAGACCGATTGTCATATTTGGCGCAAGCCTATAAAGCTCACTCCTGACAGAGGTTGACATGGCGAACGACACCCGCATCCGCATCATCGAGGCGACGGCGCTGCTGCTGAGGCAGCGCGGCTATCACGGCACCTCGCTCAACGACATCTTGAGCGCCTCCGGTGCGCCGAGAGGATCGCTCTACTTTCATTTTCCGGGCGGCAAGGACCAATTGGTCATCGAGGTGACGCGCGACAGCGTGGACAAGGTGTCTCGATGGCTCGCCGAAGAGCTGACCGCCGAAATAGATCCGGCGGTGGCTGTCCACCACATCTACCAGTCGGTCGCACGCATGCTGGAGGACAACCAGTTCACGCTTGGCTGTCCGATCGCACCCGTGGTGCTGGACTCGCCGGCCGACGTGCCGGAACTGGCCGAACTGTGCCGGTCGGCTTTTGAGCAATGGGTAGGCCTGCTGCAGGCGGCCTTCGTCAGGGCAGGGGTGCCTGAGCGCCGCGCCCGCGCCCTGGCGCTGCTTGTCGAATCGTCGCTGGAAGGGCTGATGGTGATCGCGCGCGCCAGCCGCGACCGCGCCCCGGTGCTGGCGGTAGCCGATGAAGTCGCCGCGCTGATAGAGGGTGCATTGCCGGCCAAAGAGGTCGCTGTAACGGCGACGTGACGGAAGCTGGTGCGGATGCCGCCAAAGGGCCCGAAGGCCGAACAAGAGATGGCTCCAGCCTGCGATCCATGTTCTGCACCGCCGCAACATTCAGAAGTAACGGCATGGATCCTAGGGTCTCCGCAACGTCGCTTCGCTCCTGCTCCGCCCTAGGATGACGAAGGCGTACTGACCTGTCGTGGGACGCGCGGCTGATGGAATATCGCCAGCTGAAGATTAGCCGAAACGACATTGCCTTCGTCATCCTAGGGCGGAGCAGGAGCGAAGCTCCGTCGCGAAGACCCTAGGATCCATGCCGTAACTATTGCCAAAGCGTACGGCGGTACAGGAGGTCTCGCCCGCCGATCGCGGCTAGCACGGCGATTGTGGTGCATGACAAACAAAAAGGGCGACCTCTCGGCCGCCCTTTCGGTATCTGAAGGCTGATGGATTCCCTTAGAAGTCCATGCCGCCCATGCCGCCCATGCCGCCGCCGCCCATGCCGCCTGGCATGCCGCCGCCAGCCGACTCCTTCTTCGGAGCCTCCGCGATCATGGCTTCGGTGGTGACCAGCAGGCCGGCGACAGAGGCCGCGTCCTGGAGAGCCGTGCGCACGACCTTGACCGGATCGACGATACCCATGGCGATCATGTCGCCATATTCGCCGGTCTGGGCGTTGAAGCCGAAGGTCGGGCCCTTGTTCTCGAGGATCTTGCCGGCAACGATCGATGCTTCCGCACCTGCGTTGGCCGCGATCTGACGGGCCGGAGCCTGCAGCGCGCGACGCACGATGGCGATGCCAGCGGTCTGGTCGGAGTTGGCGCCGACAGCCTTGATGCTCAGCGAAGCGCGCAGCAGTGCGACGCCGCCGCCGGGAACGATGCCTTCTTCGACGGCCGCGCGGGTCGCGTTGAGGGCGTCATCGACGCGGTCCTTCTTTTCCTTGACTTCGATCTCGGTCGCACCGCCGACGCGGATGACGGCAACGCCGCCCGCCAGCTTGGCGAGACGTTCCTGCAGCTTCTCCTTGTCGTAGTCCGAGGTGGTCTCCTCGATCTGCTGCTTGATCTGGGCGACGCGGCCCTGGATCTCGGCCTTCTTGCCGGCGCCGTCGACGATGGTGGTGTTCTCCTTGGAGATCGACACCTTCTTGGCGCGGCCGAGCATGTTGAGGCCGACATTCTCGAGCTTGATGCCGAGGTCTTCGGAAATGACCTGGCCACCGGTGAGGATGGCGATGTCTTCCAGCATGGCCTTGCGGCGATCACCAAAACCCGGCGCCTTGACGGCGGCGATCTTCAGGCCGCCACGCAGCTTGTTGACGACCAGCGTGGCCAGGGCTTCGCCTTCGACGTCTTCCGAGATGATGACCAGCGGCTTCGAGGTCTGCACGACAGCCTCGAGGATCGGCAGCATGGCCTGCAGGTTGGAGAGCTTCTTCTCGTGGAGAAGGATGTAGGCGTCTTCCAGATCCGCAACCATCTTGTCGGCGTTGGTGACGAAGTAGGGCGAGAGATAGCCGCGGTCGAACTGCATGCCTTCGACGACTTCGAGTTCGGTCTCGGCGGTCTTGGCTTCCTCGACCGTGATGACGCCCTCATTGCCGACCTTCTGCATCGCTTCGGCAATCATCGAGCCGACCGAGGCATCGCCATTGCCGGCGATGGTGCCGACCTGGGCAACCTCTTCCGAGGTCTTGATCTTCTTGGCGTTCTTGATCAGCGTCGAGACGACGTCGCTGACCGCGAGGTCGATGCCGCGCTTCAGGTCCATCGGGTTCATGCCGGCGGCAACCGCCTTGTGGCCTTCCTGGACGATCGACTGCGCCAGAAC
>NZ_JBVVQJ010000011.1:0-177134 GCF_055811475.1 Mesorhizobium sp. WSM4829
CCGAAATACGGGTGCCAACGGTAATGGACCTCGATCTCCTGCCCAACATGGGCAGAATGACCCCGAGATGGCGATCGGACGGATGGAGCGCTCGACTGTATTGGAGTCGATCTCGATGCGGCCGTCGTCGAGGAAGCGGGTGAGGCCTTCCCAGCGCGAGAGGGTGTAGCGGATCGCCTCGGCGAGCTTGGTCTTCTGGCTGATCAGACCGAGCTTCTCGCGCAGCCAGGGTTCGAGATCGGCGACGGTAGCGCGGCTATATTCCTGAAATTGTGCGGCGCTCGTCGGCCGACCGGCCACGGATGTCATCCTCGATCCTGTAGAGCTCGGCGATGCGCCGGAGCGCCTCGCTGGCGATCGGTGCGGGACCGGCGGCTGCCAGTTCATAGAAGCGCCTGCGGACGTGTGCCCAGCAGAAGGCGAGCGTCACGCCGCTTTTCTCGGCCAGCACGCGATAGCCGCCATAGCCGTCGACCTGAAGGATTCCGGTGAAGCCTGCGAGATGAGCGATCGGACGCTCGGCCTTTCGGTCCGGCGCATAGACATAGGCGACGCCCGGCGGGTCGCTCCCCTGCCATGGTCGGTCATCGCGGGCATAGGCCCACAGCTGCCCAGTCTTCGTCTTGCCGCGGCCCGGATCGAGCACCGGCGCCGTGGTTTCGTCGGCGAACAGCCTCGGCGAAGCCTTCAGTTTGCCAAGCAGGCGTTCATGCACCGGACGCAGATGCCAGGCGGCGCGGTCGACCCAGTCGGCGAGCGTGGACCGGTCGAGATTGATGCCCTGCCGGGCATAGATCTGCGCTTGTCAGTAGAGCGGCAGGTGGTCAGCATATTTGGACACCAGCACCTGAGCGACCGTCGCCTCGGTCGGCAAACCGCCCTCGATCAGCCGGGCGGGTGCCGGAGCCTGAACGACCACGTCCTCACAGGCGCGGCAGGCATATTTGGGCCGGCGCACGACGATCACACGCAGCTGCGCCGGAACGATGTCGAGCCGCTCGCTCACGTCCTCACCGATCCGATGCAAGCCATTGCGGCAGCCCGGGCAGGCATGGTCCTCGATGTCGACGACCATCTCCACGCGAGGCAGATGCGCCGGCAGCGAGCCCCGGTTGGCCCGGCGTTTGGCAGTCTTTGCCTGTCGCTGGTCCGGAGAAGCCCTCTCGGCCGCTTCCGCCGGCCGCCTCGATCTGTTCGGCCTCTTCGAGCCCCAGCAGCAACTGATCTTCGGGAAGCTTTTCGGCGCGACGGCCGAAGCGATGACGCTGCAATTCCTTGATGATCTGGATCAGCCGGGCATTCTCGACGTCGCGCGCCAGGACCATCGCCTTCAGCGCGTCCGGATCGTCGGGAAGCTGGTCAGCCGTCATCACCATGAGCGGATCAGACCATATTCGCCGACAGCCCGCGAAAGCGGAATCCAGGCTGATTCACTTGGTCGCGGCTCAGCCCGCCTGAACCGGAACACGCGTCCGGCGGGCTTCATGGACCCGCCGCCAGTCGAGACCTTCGAGCAGCGCCGACAGCTGCGCGGCCGTCAGCCGCATCACGCCGTCCTGCACTTTCGGCCAGCGGAACTCCCCGTCCTCCAGACGCTTTGCATAGAGGCACACGCCGGTGCCATCCCAGAAGATCAGCTTGATCCGGTCCGTCCGCTTCGCCCGGAAGACGTAGACGGCCCCGCTGAACGGATCGGCGCCCATCGTCTCGTGCACCAGCGCAGCCAGCCCCTCCGCACCCTTGCGGAAGTCGACCGGCTTCGTCGCCACCATGACCTTGACCGCGCCCGTCGGCCCGATCACGACGTCGCCTTCAGCGCGCGGATCACTGCGGTCACGGTCTCCGCATCCGCACCCCGGCCAACGCGCATGGTGATGCCGTCGATCTCCAGCTCGATCACACCGGCGTCTCGGGCGGCTTTCTGCTTCCGCCGCCGCCTTGCCGCCGGTTCAGGCCTCGACGCTGCAATCACCGCCGGAACAAACAACGATTCCGGTGCCGGCGCTTCCGCCAACGGCTGACGAGCGGCCCGACGCCAGGCGAACAGCTGCTGCGGGGACAAAGCGTATCGCCGCGCCACCGCGCTCACGGTCGCGCCGGCTTCGTAGCTTCCCGTCACGATCCGCACCTTCTCCTCCGGCAGCCATTCGCGCCGCCGACCGGAGCCCGTGAACACCTCGAACCGGCGCGCGGGCGCGCGATCGCTGGATTTAAGCGTAAGCTCTGAAATCGTCTTGTGTCGAAGCCCTCAAAGGCTCCGAACATCGTCCCTCACGTCAACGCGCGAAAGATGCCACCGGAACAGCGCTTACGTTGCACGTGTCCTATGGAGATGTGGGTCCGGCCAAGATCGTTCTGGTGGCCGCTCAGGGTCCGGGCAGTGACGTGATTGCCGCGTGCGCCGCCAAAGCCCGGCATCAAGCATCTAGCTTCAACAGCTCCGGCTCGGCACGCCCGAACAGGGACGCGCTCACCTCTCCAGATAAATCTTTTCATAAAGAGGCCGAGGCTGGGCGTTTCGCATCCGTTTCACTCGAACCTTGATCCAGCGAGGAACCAGCCCCCGGCAGAAGACGTCGACCGTGTGAGGCAGACGTGAAATGGCCGTGCGCGGCTCCAGGACAAAGAGCTTCTTCGACAGGTACCAGGCTGCGGAAAGCCGCCCTTGAACCAAAGCTCTCACGGCAAGCCCATTGATCGTGTCAAGCAGATGGGCATTGAGATCGCTCCCAAATTGCGGATATTTCTCGCGAAACTCGGCTATGACAATTTCATACGAACGAAACATCTGCATGACATCGCTCGACATGTTGCCGATCGTCCTCCGGTAACCCACTAGATGTTGTGGCACGACACGAAACTCGTAATTCTCCGCTATTCTGAGGCACATTAGAAAATCTTCGCAGCCTTGTGCGTTCCTCGCCCTCAGGGAAGGATCAAACTGTCCTGCCCGCTCGAATGCGGAGCGACGTACAAGCATCGAACTTCCGTTACCGACAAAGTTGTTTCTGCACATGCGTTGCAGCACGCGACCCTCAGCATCGGGCTGTTTGAAGGAAAATATCCGACCGTGCTCGTCGATCTCCGCAAACCAGCAATATGCCAGGCCAGCTGACGAGCCTCCTTCCTGCAGAACGCGCAGTTGCAGAGCGATTTTGGATGGAGCCCAAAGATCATCCGCGTCCACGAACGCTAGAAACTCCGCATCGGTGGCAGCGGCGCCGCTGTTGCGTGCGTGCGCAACACCTGCGTTCGGCTGCCTGAAAAGGCTTATACGCCGATCTTGCTCGGCATAGGCGGCCACGATTGACGCGGACCGGTCCGTCGACCCATCATCCACTACGATAATGTCCAGCGCCTGGTGGCTCTGCTGGCAGATGCTGGTCAGCGTCGGGAGAATGGTTCTCTCGGCATTGAACATGGGCACCACGACGCCTATCATAGTGGCATTGTGCTGGCTCATTTGCCTTCGTCTTCTCTCACGACGTGGTAAAATGGCACATCAGGGCCGGTAGTTCCATCAGATTTCACTACTTTAGCTGATGAGGATTCAACCGCGGCGGCCCAGCGGCAAGGCAGAGGCCCCGGCGAGTTCCACTCAGCACTCCCGGAAGCGATAAAGTAGCGGCTTCCGGACTTTAGCTGGATATTTAGGAACCGCCCCAGTCGAGATCGCCGGCTGCCCACGCAGCACGCGATTCAGCCGTTCATCCTTCAATCACCGCGATCCAGGACATACCGTTATGGCGGCATGTCATCGGATCTCCAGGGCCGCCGCCGATATCGACCAGGCGCAAGGCCAAAATTGCCTCCGGTCGCCGTGTGCCACCCGCAACTGGAAACGATGACGGGCGTTGCTGTGACGAACAGGATATAAGCGTATCTGGCAGCAAGCCTGGTTGAAGAAAGCCCGACGGTCATGAAGCCAATGAACGAAGAGCACCTCGCAGTGCTGCGCAGGCACATGGTCGAGATGATTGCAATCCATACCGACCTTGCAAGCGAGGAGCTCGGCAAGACGGCGCTCGATGAACGGGTGATGGCAGCGATGCAGCAGGTGCCGCGCCATCTGTTCGTGCCAAGCTCGGTCGCGCCTTATGCCTACCAGGACATGCCACTGCCGATCGGCTTCGACAAAACCGTCTCGCAGCCGTTCATCGTCGCGCTCATGACCGATCTCCTTGCTCTCCAACCGCACGAGGCGGTGCTCGAGATCGGCACCGGCCTGGGTTACCAAACCGCAATCCTCGCGGAACTCGCCGGGCACGTTTGGAGCGTCGAAATCATCGAGGAATTCGCAAGCCATGCCGAGGCTCTGCTGCAGGACCTCGGTCTATCCAATGTCAGCATTCGTGTCGGGGACGGCTCTCGCGGCTGGCCCGAGCACGCTCCATTCGACAAGATCCTGGTCAGCGTCGCGGCGGGGCGGGCGCCGCCGGCTTTGCTTGAACAGCTCAAGCCGGGGGGCCGCCTGGTTATGCCTGTAGGCCCTGAACAAGGGCAGTTGCTGACGGTCATCGACAAGGATTCGGCAGGACAACTGAAGACCCGCAAAATCATCCCGGTTCGGTTCAGCCGGCTCGAAACGGTCTAACGAAGGGTGCTGACATCCGGCACGCAGGGAGCGCCGGGCCGCCTCATCCTTATGGGATTTCGCCGTCTCACGGCTGCTTCGCGTCGGCTCGTTTGAGCATCGCAAATGCGCGATTGATCCGTTGCAGCGCTGTCGCGTTGGCCACGAGTGCGTACAGCGCGAACCCGCCCGTCAGAATCCAGGGCGAAGCGGCGCCCATGGCGGTCGCCAAGCCGTCGGCGACCAACAGCACGCAAATGAACACCAGGCGTTCCATCCGTTCGAAGAAATCCGGCCACGCGTGGTTTTCTATGGGGATTTCGATCGCCGTCCGCGCCTTGGCGTAGCTGGTGAGGAGTCCGCCGGCGAACGCGATCATGGCGATCGCCCACAGGTCGGCGACCCAGCCTATTGCCGCAAACACGGCAAGTTCCTGATAACGGTCGGCCATGGCGTCGAAATAGCCACCCGCCTTGGTGCTCATATGTCTGCGACGGGCAACCGCCCCATCGAGCGCGTCGAAGGTGAAGGCAAATGCCAGGCAAAGGCCAAAGGCGAGGCTCGACTGGTGGTACAGATAGGCGGCGCACGACAGGGCGACGAGCACCAGCCCGCCTGACGTAACCTGGTTCGGGGTCATGCCGATCCCGATCAGCGGAGAGGCGGCGTGCTCCCATAGCGGGTCGATACGGCGTTTCATGAGACCGGCGATCATGATGACTTGGCTCCTCCGATGATGTCGACGTTTAACCGGCAAATTGAGGGTTCGTTCCAGCCCGTCGGCGCCGATCGAGGTGGTCAGCGCAACGCCCGTTGTGTCCGCTGTCGCAAAAATCGACTGGCGGTCTATAGCGCGTCGCGGCCTGACCGGCTCACGCCCGAGGGCATGCTTTTGCGCGACCGCATTAGCGGAAGTAACCGGAAAGACTGATACAACGCATATCCGCAATTCACCGGGAAGCCGTTCGAAACGCCATGCGTAAATTACTGCCCAGGCTTGCTTACCTGCTCGCGACCTCTGCCGGCGCGGGATTATCTCCGGTATGGCCGGGCACCGCCGGCGCGGGCGTAGGAGTGGCCGTTGCCGCGGTCCTGATACCTGCATCGCCTTGGCTGATCGTGCTCGCCTATTTCGCCTTTTTCGCCGTGGGAGTATGGGCGTCGTCGCGTGTCGTCGCCCATACCAGGACGGAGGATCCGCAGATCGTCGTCATTGACGAGACCTTCGGCACCGCCGCAACGCTTTCCATGCTGCCGCTCGACCCGGTCTGGTGGGCAGCAGGTTTCCTTGCTTTCCGGTTCTTCGACGTCGCCAAGCCTTGGCCCATCGGCGTCGTGCATGAAAAGGTAAGGGGTGGACTCGGCATCATGCTGGACGACGCGGCTGCGGCTGTCTTCGCCGGCGCGACGCTGCTTTTGCTGAACGATTTGATTCACCGTTTGCCGTGAAGGAGGACATCTCAGTCTTCACCTTCCACCCAGCGCGAAAAAAAGACCTGTTTCCACTAAAATCTGCCGAAGCTGCGCTAGACCGCAGCGTCGCGCGGCCGCGCCAGATCGTTCGTTCCCTCCGGATCCGGCGCTTGGCCATAGCTCATCTTCCTCATCTGCTCGATCACCCGCGCCATCTCCTCGTCGGAAAGGACCGGCGGCTCGCCAAGGCTGAGCGCCTGGACATACATGCGCGACAGGGTTTCGACCTCGTTCGCCAGCCACAACGCCGCTTCCATGGTCTTGCCAAGCGAAATCTGGCCGTGCTGACCGAGCAGGCAGGCTAGGCGATCCTTGAGTGCAACCAAGGCATTGTCGGACAAAGCCTGCGTGCCAAAGGTTGCGTACTCCGCGCAGCGGATGGTCGTACCGCCCGCCACCCCTGTCATATAATGGAAGCTCGGGATCGTCTTGTGATGGCAGGCCAGCGTCGTGGCGTAGAGCGAGTGGCAATGCAGCACGACGTCGATCTCCTGCCGCTCTTTCAAAATGTCACGGTGGAAGCGCCACTCCGAGGAGGGCCGTCGGCCGACATAGGTGCCGTCAAAGCCCATCTCGACGATGTCTTCGGGCGTCATCGTTTCGTAGGGCAGCGACGAGGGCGTGATCAGGAAACCGTCGCGAGAGCGCACCGACAAATTGCCGGCATTGCCCTGGTTGATACCGCTGGAGTTCATCCGGCGGCAAACATCCACCATTTCGCGGCGCAAAGCGCTGTCATCAGTCATCGATCGTTCCTTTTGCTGGTCTTGCGCTGTTGCAAGTTGTTTCGCTTCGCCAGTTCGCGCCACCGCTGTGCATAGGCTGCGAGCGCCTCACGATCACCGGCAAAGGTGGTCGGCAGGCTGAGCGCGATCGGAGCCGGCGTGTCACGCGTTTCGTGTTCGCCAAGCAGCGCCGCACCCGAGGCGGTGCCACAGGAGTCGAGGTTGTAGACCGTTTCGGCGTTTGGCCGTAGTGCGGCAACCAGTGTGGCGTAGAGCGGGTCTCGCAGGAAGGTGCCATCCAATGCAACCAGCCCGTTTTCGTTCAGCGCATCGATACATTCTACCGTCAGCAGCGCGGCGTAGAGCACCGCGAGCGCCTTGCGCTCTGCAGGGGGTTCTGCAGGCGGCCCTTCAAACCGGCCGCGCCCGGCACTGCCTGGAAACAGGCCGTCATCGTCGCCGAACGACGGCAATGCGAAGGTGCCGCGCTCAATCAGCAAACTGACCAGCGCAGCGTCGGCTGCATTTCCTTCTTGCCCCTGCCCTGCCACATGACTGAACTCTCGTCCGCCCATGGTCAAAACGCCGCCGACCGGGCGTCCTGTCACGTCGCTGTTCAGCACCATTCCGCGATTTTCATCGAGTTGATCGAGAGGTGTCGCCGCGCACATTCCGACGATCCAGGTTCCGGTAGAGATCACGCAGGCGTCGCGCATGCCTGCCGCCTGGTAGCGGTAGAGGTTCAGGCTGCTGTCGTGGCCGCCTGTCAGGACAGAGAGCTCTTCCGGTATGCCGTGCCGGCGCGCCAGATCCTGCCGGATTGGCCCCAACCTCTCCCAGGCCGGATGGAATGGTGGCATGAGGCGCTGCCATCCCTGCCCCGCCACAATGGGCGACCACTGCTTGCGCACATTGTTCCACAGATGGGATTGCGCCGAGAGGATCGTCGTTTCGGCCGATGGCACGCCTGACAGCCGCCAGGCCCAATATTGAGGCAAGCCCAGATACCAACGAGCCTGAGCGACGCGCTCCGGATCAACCTGCTGCATCCAGTACAGCTGGCGCGCCTGGTGGGCAGCCTTCAGCATGATCGCGCTGCCGCGATCGAAGAAATCGCCCGAAAGCGGCGCGTAGCCTTCGCGAATTGCAGGCGGCAGATCCTGCTCGTAGTCAATCATCGGCAGGGCACAAGTCTCGTCGGGATCTGCGTTCACCAAGACCCCTGCGGAGCCATGTCCGGTGCCGACCACCTTTTCCAGCGGATGATGACGGGACAAACTGGCGAGCGAGCCGAACAGCCAGTCGCTAATGCCGTTGAGATCGTGCTGCCGCCAAGGTGGACCAGGCCGCACTTCGTTGTGGACAGAGAGGCTCTCCACGAGCACGCCGTCGAGCGTCATTGCGGAGAGCTTTATGTTGGTCTTGCCGACATCGAATACGGCGATCCTTGCGCCGTCCGCCTTCTGCCCGTCACCCATCGTCTCAGATCAGACCGTATTGGCGAGCCTTGTTGCGCAGGAACGGCAAGCCATTGCCCATCACTTCTGCCTCGTCCTTCGCAACCGGCCGCCAGACCGAGAGACCGTAGGAGACTTCCGGCGGCATGTTGATGAAGCTTTCCATGGCCAGTCCGCCCTTGAAGCCGATCGCCGCCAGCGTCGCGTAGATCTCGTCCCAGGGGCAGTTGCCGGTGCCTGGTGTGCCGCGATCACTCTCAGACAAGTGGATGTACTTCAGGTGGTCCCGGGCAGCCAGAATGCCGTTGGCGGCCCCCTTCTCCTCGATGTTCATGTGGTAGGTGTCGAGATGAACAAAGATGTTGTCGGCCCCGACTTTCTCGACCATCCAGACGGCCTGCGCGCCGGTGTTGATCAAATGGTTCTCGTAGCGGTTCACCGCCTCGATTCCGAGCTCGATGCCGCGCTTCTTGGCGTGCTTGGCGGCGACGGTCAGCACGTGGGCGATATTGTCGTATTCCTTTTCGGTCGGTGGCAGGCCGGTGCGTTCGCCGATACCGCCAAAAATCACGCCGGAAAGCGCCAGCGCGCCCATTTCAGCAGTCTTGTCGATCGCCACTTCGAGATGTTCGATGGCGGCATCCGGCCGCACCGAAGCCCAGGCGCTCTCCGGCAGGCCAAGCGAGCAAACGGCAGGAAGATTGTGCTTTTCGAGCAGGGCGCGTGTGTGCGCGGCATCGACCGCCGGCGCGTTCAGAAGCGCGATCTCGATAAAGTCCATCCCGTATTTGACGGAAGCCGCGATCGCCTTCTCTGCGCCGGCCCGGTCCCAGTTCATCGTCCACATCGAGGTGTGGACCCCAAAACCATGCATCTAACTCACCCTCTGTTTGTGTTCAGGAATTTGAGGCGCCCGGCAAGCCAGCGCAGGATCATCACCGTGATCATCAGGATGCCCCAGACTGCCGTCGCAAGGTGCTGGCTTGCGCCCATCAGATTGAGTCCCGAGGACAGAAGCTGGAGCACGACGAGCGCAACGAAGACCGGGATCACCCGACCGAAGCCGCCGAACGGATTGACCCCGCCAAGGAAGCAGGCAAGCACGGTGATCAGCAGGTAAGACTCGCCGTGGCCGACACGCACCGAATTGAAGCGCGCCAGCATGATGATGCCGGCGACCGCGCACATCGCGCCGGACAATGTGTAGACGAGAATCTGCACTTTGCGCGTATTGATACCGGAATAGCGCGTGGCCTCGATATTGGAGCCGATCATGTAGGTGTTGAAGCCTAGCTTCATGCGCGTCAGCAAGACGTGCCAGATCAGCACGCAAGCGATGAAGATGAGCAACGGCACCGGGATGCCAATGATCGAACCGTAGCCGATCGGCGCCAGGAAGCCAGGAATGCCGGACACGTCGCCGCCGCGCGTCAGGAATTCGCCGAGACCGCGCAGGAAGATCATCATCGACAGCGAGACCAGGATCGGGTGAGCCTTGGTGTAGGCGATGACGAGCCCCATGATCAGCCCGCTCAGTGCGCCGACCGCGATGGCAAGGACCGAGCCAAGCACAAAGGCGCCGACGCCCGCTTCGACGCCTCCCTGGCTTTGCAGTACCCAAGCCAGCGTCAGGCCGGCCATGTTGGCCGTGAAGGTGATGGCCAGGTTCAGGCCGCCGGTCAGGATCGGCAGCAGCATGGCGAGTGTGAGGAGGCCGAGTTCCGGCAGTTGGAAGGCGACGGATCCAAAGGTAGCGCGGGAAAGAAAGTTCGGCGCGGCAAAACCGAACACGATCATGACAGCTACGAACGCGGCAAACGGACCTGCAAGTTCGGGGCCGAGCGCATTGCGGACGCGTTCAATCAAAACCGTCATGAAGGCATCCGTCGGCTTTTCAGGAACGGCAGCAGGCGTTCGATGCTGGTATTCGAAAGCGTGATTGCGGCAAGAATGATGGCGCCGACGATCATCTTGAACGCGAAAGGCGACACGCCCATCAAATTGAGTCCGTTCTGGGTAATCGAGACCAACAGAACGCCCAGAATGCAGCCGAGCACGCTGCCCTTGCCGCCGCCAAGCCGCGCACCGCCAAGGACCACCGCTGCCAGGACGTCGAGTTCGCGCCCATAAAGGGCATTCGGCACAACCTCCTGCGCGTAATGCGCCTGGACGAGACCGGCGATACCCGCCATCAGGCCAAGCCAGCCGAAGGCGATAAATTGCATGGCACCGATATTGATGCCGAAGCGGCGCGCGCCCTCCGGGTTGTCGCCAAATGCGTAGAGTTGGCGGCCAGTGGTGGTGCGCGTGATCAACGCCCAGGTAGCGAACACGCATATGGCCATAATGATCACAGGCAGGGTGATCTCCGCCCAGGTCCCGTCAGCCATCTCTCGCTCGAACAGCACGACGCGGGTGGTGAGCCAGTCCGGCAGGTTGTAGATCGACACGCCGCCTGTGAAAAACATCAGCAAGCCGAAGAAAATGTTGAAAGTCGAAATCGTGGCGACGATCGAGATGATCCTGAACCCGTGGATCAGGAAGGCGTTGATGCAGCCCAACGCGACGCCCAATGCGCCAGCGATGATGAAGCCGACAATCCAATTCCCGCCGCCGATCCAGCCGAGGACGGTCGCGGTCAGATATTGCACAACGGAGGCAGCAACCGCGAAGGAAATGTCAATGCCGCCGGCGATCAGCACGACCAGCAGGCCAACGGCGAAGAGGATGTTGACCGAGCTGGTGTTCAGAAGGTCAAACGCGTTGCCGAGGGTGAAGAACCGGTCTGTCGCGACCGAAAGGAAGACGCAGATGACTGCGATAACGGCGAGCAAAGCCAGTTCCGTTGCGTGGGAGCGGACAAACCTACGCATAGACCGCCTCCTCCATCGCCTGGAGGGTCGTAGCGCCCGGCGTAAATTCGCCGACAATGCGCCCCTGAGCCATGTGCAGCACGCGGTCCGCGTTGAAATAGACTTCAGGCACCTCGTCCGAGATCAGGATAATGGCCAGGCCGCTGTCCGCCAGCTTGGAAACGATGTCGAAAATGCCGGCGCGCGCGCCGACATCGACGCCGACCGTCGGTGCGTCGAGGATAAGCAGCTTCGGGTCGGTCGCCAGCCATTTTGCAATGGCGACACGTTGCTGATTTCCCCCTGACAGGGTCGAGATCGCGTCGTCCTGCTTTCCGATCCTGACGCCGAGGTCCCTTATCCAGCGATTGACCAGAGATCGCTTGCGATCGCTCGAAATGAAACCGCCTGAAAGGATCTTGTCCAGCGAGGCAATGACCATGTTGTCGGCGATTGCCTGGGGCTGAATGAGACCGAGCGACAGCCGGTCTTCCGAAAGATAGGCGACGCCGGCGGCGATCGCGTCACGGTTGGAACCGAAGCGAATGGGTTTGCCATCCAGGGCGACAGAGCCCGATTTCGGCTTGCGCATGCCAAACAATGTCAGCGCCAATTCGGTGCGCCCTGCCCCGAGCAACCCGGTGATGCCGAGCGTCTCGCCGCGCCGGACTGTCAAGGACACGTCGTCGAATTCGCCGGGCCGCGACAGTCCCTTGACCTCAAGCATGACCGGGCTCCTGCTCAAATCCCGATGCAGGACGGAATAGTCGAAGGTCTTGCCCGTCATCAACTCGGTGATGCGCGACTGGGTCAGGCCTTTGGTTGGATAGACGCCAACCAGGGCGCCGTCGCGCAGCACGGTGACGCGGCTGGAGATTTCAACAACCTCCGCCAGGCGATGACTGACGAACACAACGGCGACACCCGACGCCGACAGATTGCGCACAACGTCCAGCAGATAGTCGGTTTCGGATTGGGTGAGCGACGCCGTCGGCTCGTCCATGAAGACGAGCTTTGCCTCACCGACGAGGGCGCGGGCGATTGCTACGATCTGCCGCTGTGCGATGGGAAAGTGGTGGAGTGCCAGATCGACATCGAAGGTAACACCAAGACGTTGCAAGGCGTTGATCGCGACCCGACGCATCTCGGCATAGTTCACCAGCCGCGGCCAGCGGCCGATGACGGTCTGGAACGCGATATTCTCGGCGACAGTCATCTCGGGAAACAGGGCGAGATCCTGCCAGATGACCTGAATTCCGCTGGCCTGCGCCGTAACCGGCGACATATGGGAGTAGCTCTGGCCATCATAATCGATTTCGGCGCCCGCCTCGGGCTTGTACACGCCTGTAATGACCTTGATCAGCGTGCTCTTGCCGGAGCCGTTCTCGCCGGCAAGACAATGCACCTCGCCCGGCAACACCTCAAAGCTGACATTCTTCAGCGCCTTCACGCCGCCGAACGTCATGTTGACGTTGCGGAGCGACAGCAGCGGCCGTGGTGCGGCGCCATCGAGTGCCTGATCAGCCATCGAGTCGAAACCTGGATCCAATCGCGTTTGCAATCCTGCAGCCGGGCCGGTTCGAGGCCGGGCCCGACTGCCATTAGCCCTGGGAGGCTTTACAGGCCCATCGCCGCGAGATCGTCGACAGTATCCTTGTCGATGGGGACGAGTTGATCGACGATGATGTTACGGTTTTCGAAGTCCGGCTTGACTGTCCCAAGCCCTTCGATCGTATCGCCATCCTTGATCTCTTTGCCCTTCATGAGATGGTCGGCCAGCGTGACGAAAACCTCGCCCGCCTGCTTCGGATTCCACATGAAGCCGCCGGAGATCGCGTCGCTTTTGATGAGCTTCCGGCCCTGGCCTGGCGAGAATGGTCCGAGCACGAAAATTTCGCCCACCTTCCGGCGCTCTTCGATTGCGCGGCCAGCGCCGATCGGGCCTTGGCTGCCGAAGGCGAGGAAGCCCTTCAGGCCGGGATTTGCGGAAATCAGGTCAAGCGCAGTGCTGCGGCTCTTGTCTACATCCTCGGCGACGCCATAACGTTCGCCGACGAGTTTCATGTCGGGATTATTCTTCTTCAGATACTCGATTGCCGCATCGGCCCAGGCATTGTGCAGCGGCACCGTCAACGAGCCGACGAACACTGCATACTCACCCTTGCCGCCCATCTTCTCCGCCAGGAGCTTGGCGTGAGCCTCGCCGAAGCCGGTGGCGGACGCGAGTTCGAAATCCCAGTCGGCGCCCTTCTGGCCAGGCGATTCATGTGTGATGACGATGATGCCGGCGTCCTTGGCCTTCTGCAGGACCGGTTCAAGCACTTTCGCATCATTCGGCACGACGCCGATGACCTTGACGCCCTGCGCGATCAGATCCTCGATGGCGCGAACCTGCAGTGCTGGATCAGCGCTGGTCGGGCCGACCATGAATGCGTCGATCCCGAGCTTCTCGCCGCGCTCCTTGATACCCGCCTCCATTGCGTTGAACCACGGAATGCCGCCGATCTTGACGACGACGCCGACCTTGCCGGCCTGCTGTGCCATCGCAGCGAATGATCCGCCAATCATAAGGGTCACGGCAAGCGCCGCGATCAAGAGCTTTTTCATCTGTACTCCTCCCATAACGTTCCTAGTGGGAACACACTCGAGCCGTCGAACGACGGCGGCCGTTAGAACCTCCCCCGAAAGAGACGGGGCACTTCCCCATCGATCATCCACCGGTTTTCGCTTGCACAATCGATGGTGCAGAAACTATTGTGCATCGAGAAGCTCTCGTCAAGCGGGATATTGCTCTAAATAGACGCGCCGGAGGCGCCAGATGGATCAGCGGGTCAAGAAGAAGGCGACGATCTATGACCTGTCCGTGCTGTCGGGCAGTTCGCCGTCGACCGTGAGTGCCGTCCTGAACGGCACTTGGCGCAAGCGCCGCATCAAGGAAAGTACGGCGCAAACAATTCTCGGCCTCGCCGAACTCCACCAATACACCACCAATCTGCAAGCGCGAGGCTTGCGACGCTCGCGATCGGGCCTGGTCGGCCTGATGCTGCCCGTCCACGACAATCGCTACTTCTCCTCCATGGCGCAGACGTTTGAGGGGCATGTGCGCAGCCGCGGCCAATGCCCGGTCGTGGTTAGCGCCAGCCGCGACCCCGAAGAGGAACGGCGGACCGCGGAGACGCTGATCTCCTATTCAATCGACCAGCTCTTCATCGTCGGCGCCACCGATCCCGATGGCGTGCACGAGGTCTGCGAACTGGCGGGGCTGAGGCATATCAACATCGACCTGCCGGGAGCGAAGGCGCATTCGGTGATCAGCGACAATTATCAGGGCGCGCGGATGCTGACGGAAGCAATCATCCGCCACTTCGGCAACGACGATCCTCTGCGGCCGGACGAGCTGTTTCTGTTTGGCGGCCGCAACGACCACGCCAGCCGCGAACGCATCGCCGCTTTCCATGCGACCAAGAAGGCGCTGCTGGGCGCCGACCCTGACGATGGTGTGCAGTCCTCCGGGTATTCGCCTGATATAACTTTGCGTGCCTTCGAGGCGTTTTACCAATGCCGTGGCAAGCTGCCGCGCGCGCTGTTCATCAATTCGTCGATCAATATGGAAGGTCTGCTGCGTTTCATGGCCGGCCGGCCGGCGGAAATGTTCAGTGAACTCGTCGTCGGTTGCTACGACTATGACCCCTTCGGCTCTTTCCTGCCCTTCCCCGTAATCATGGTGCGGCAGAATGTTGAGGCGATGATCACGAAGGCATTCGAGCTGATCGATGAACCGCCGACGGCACCGCAGACCTTCCTGATCGCGCCAGAGTTGATCCAGCCCAGGTCCGCATTGAAAGGGCCGTTGGATACGCTGAAGGATATAGAATGAGGGTGACCCGGCGCTATAGGGCGACACGGCCTTGAGATTTTCAGTGGTTCATCGTGCCGACCCTCACGGGAGTGTCGCCGTCCTCAGCGCGAGCCAACTGGGTGGGTGCGTAGGCGCCTGTAAGAAGGTCTACAGCAGCGAGCGTTAGAAGCGATAACGGATGCCAAGAGCGTTCGCGTTGGAACCATCTGTCATATCTCCAAACGTACCATCGGCGCCGGATCTATGGTGGAGTTGGTAGACGAGTTCGACGTTGGGAGCCTGCCTCACTCTGAACGAAAGCTCCGCACCAACGAAGCCGAGGAATGATGCATCGCCATCGTGGACGATTTCGCGTTCGCGCTCGATCTCGGTAGGGCCGGTAACGGCACTGAACCCAGCAGTCAGTGCGGGCGCAATCGCCAAATCACCAATGACCAGGCCGTGGTGGCGCAGTCGCGCTCCGGCCCAAAGTTCGCCAGTCGTATCATCGTCCTCGCCAAATCTTATGGCCGCGCCGGCGACGCCACCAAGAACGAAGCCAGCGCCGATATCGACGAAATCGCGACCGTATGCGGCCCCGATTATATAATTGTCCGTGTAGTCGGCACCCAAAACATTGATCGCGTCGCCGAAGGCCCCGTGCGCAAAGGCGCCACCAAAGACATAAATATCATTCTTGGTCGGCAAACCGTCTGCGAAAGGATCCTGGGTCGCAAAATAGATAAAGGGAGAATTGTCATCGGCGAGTCCAGAACTGACTGAAATGCCCAAGATCACCGCAGCCAGGGCCACTTGCAGTCCACGCATAGACAAGCTCCGAATCAATCCCTTTCCATGGTTGGCAATTGCAATGGGGAAAAACAAGGTACGAACTGTTTTATCGCCAAAATACTGGATGCGGGTGGCTCGAACCATTCTTCCGGCTTTGCCGGAGGCGCGCAGGTGACCTTCGCCACAGGCCGTTAACGGCGCAGTCTTCGGCCGCCGGCCTGACAGTATTGGCTTCAGCCTATACCAATTCACGTGCGTTGCAGCGTTCGACTGACGCGATCATCTGCTGGAGTTCCATCATTGATGGATAGGATTCCCTGTGGAAACCACGATTGAAGACCTTAGATCTCGGAACGTTTTCGTGCCGGCGCGGGTTGTCATGGAGATGCATCGAAAGCATGGGACGCGAGAAAAATGGCCATTCTTTCGGGAGAACCGGGAAGCTGTTGGGTGGCGGCAGCCACCGCTACGAACTTTCCTCCGCTCGAGGGCTCGATCCATGCCGATGCCGTTGTCGTGGGCGCCGGGATTGTCGGGCTCACGACGGCGCTTCGCCTTTGCGAGGCCGGTCGATCGGTGATCGTCGTCGAAGGCCTGCGGACAGGCGGCCAGGTGACCGGCCGCTCGACGGCCAAGATCACGACGCAGCACGCGCTGATCTATCGCCATCTCATCGACACCTTTGGGCCGGACCTGGCGCAGACCTATGCCGATGCGAATTCCGCCGGCGCCGTGCAGATCCGGGAATGGGTTCACGACTATGTCATCGCCTGCGATCTCGAGGCCAAGGACGCCTATACCTACAGCTGCGATGCAAACCGGCGCGCGGAGATCGTGGCCGAGGCGGAGGCCGCGCGCCAGGTTGGGCTGGACGCCGATATTCTGGAGCGCGCGCCGCTGCCTTTCGAAACGGCCGCCGCTCTGCGTTTTTCCGACCAGGCGCAGTTCAATCCGGCGATGTATCTGGTTGGCCTGGCTCAAGCGGTGACGGCCCGTGGCGGACGGATTTTCGAAAACAGCCGCGCGATCTCTATTGGCGAGGCAAGCCGCTGGCGCGTCGTTACCGACAGCGGCACCGTTCACGCCGAGCATGTGGTCGTCGCCACCAATATGACAGTGAAGAGCCCCGTCGGCATGGCGAACCGGACTCAGCCGCGCTGCCACACTGCCATGGCGTTTCGGACCGATGACCCTCTTGCTGTCGACGGCATGTTCATCGGCATCGACGATCCGACGCATTCCATCCGCACCGGCCGCGACGCCGAAGGCCCGCTGCTTGTGGCACTTGGCCCCAAGTTCGACACGGGCCAGGACGGCGATGTGGCGAAACGGTTTGTCGAGCTGGAACAATGGGCGAGAATGAGCCTTCCCGTTGGGGACGTTGCGTGGCGCTGGTGCAATGAGGACTATGATACCGCCGACAGGGTTCCGTATGCCGGCGAACCCGATCCGGACAAAGCCTCCGGTTTTCATATCGCCACGGGATTCAACGCCTGGGGCATCACCAACGGAACGGCCGCAGGCATGATGATCGCGGATCTGATCTGCGCGCGGCCGAGTCCATGGCAAAGGCTCTACGACCCGGCGCGGTCTTATCCCGAGGACTTTCACCAGAATGGCCGCAGCCAATCGATTGTCTCAAGCCTCGACGACATCGCGCCCGGCATGGGCGGTGTGATCGTCAGGGGTGACGAAAAGATCGCGGCATGGCGAGACGCTGAAGGGGTGCTCCACCCGGTTTCGGCGACATGCACCCACAAGGGCTGCATCGTGACCTGGAACAATGCGGACAACACCTGGGATTGTCCCTGCCATGGCTCGATTTTTGCGGCCGACGGTTCGGTCATCCATGGCCCGGCTCGAAAACCGCTACCCCCGGCCGCGCTGTAGAAAAGGCGGCGGCACAGCCCGGTGTTACCGTGCGTAGGTTCCGACCAACTCGGTCTGCTCCAGCGCATGCTTCTGGGCTTCCTTCCAGACGAGCTGCACGCCCGCCTGTCCCGGCACACTGAGGCTCGGCACGTCGAGCGCGGCCAGCCGGAAATGATAATGATGGACGCCATGTCCCACCGGTGGCTGCGGGCCATCGTAATAGGCATTGCCGAAATCGTTGGTGCCTTGCCTGAGTGCCGACGGGCCTGGCTTGCCGTCTTGCGCCTCGGCAAGCTCGCCGGCATCAGGCGGGATATTGAACACCGCCCAGTGCCCGAAAACCCCGCTCGGCGCGTCGGGATCCTGCACGACGAGAACAAGGCTCTTGGTACCGTGGGGAATACCGGACCATTTTAGCGGTGGTGAGACGTTCTGGCCGTCGCGGGTATGCCTTTCAGGGATTTTCCCGCCCGCCGGGAACGCAGGACTGATAAGGGTGAGTGGCATTTCCATCTCCCCAAGAAACGAGACCAACTGTATCTGGCGCTATTTCACGCCGCTTGCTGAGCTGCCGCGACGCGCCTGATTTCTGCCGGCAAGGATTCCCAAACCTTGATCATCTGCCCCTCTCCCACGTGGTGAGCGAGCACCTTGGATACGACCCTGAATGCATCCTTGGAATCGACCGGTCGGGTGAATTCCAACTCCGCCTTGATTTTGGCCAGGAACTCGTCGAGCGACCGCAACTTCTCGGGAGTCGTGGAGGGCTGATATTGGTCGTAATAGGCGCCGCGCACGAGGATCGGCAGCTGCGAGCCGAGGTGAGCGGCAAGATCCGGCTGCATGCGGTCTCGCAAGGCGTGGAGCACCGCTCCAAGCACATGCCATGCGACCTGCCGATCCGGTCCGATCTCGGTCATGATCTCGTCGAGCCAGATGTTTGTTGTCTGCAGCGTCTTGTCGAATACGTCGAGTCCGGTGGCGCTCATCGGAAGCCTCCTTTCAACAGGTTGAATGACTCATTGGACGAAACGGCCTTGGTCGGCTGTTGTTCCCGTCCCTAAAGGCCGCCTCTCGCGAAAGCGTGTGATCTATTCGGCCAAGTTTCCGCTCGCCAAGCTTAACGCGTTTCCATCAAGAGTTGGCTCGTCAAGAGTTGGCCCGTCAAGATTTGGCCGTGGCCACGGCAACGAAAAGAGATTGCCCTTGCCTGCTGACGCGGAACAATATCGGCTTGTTCTGCTGGCGGGATCTCGCCCACTCCTCTTCGATGTCCGACGGCTGTGTCACATCCCGGTTGTTGGCCGAGACGATCACATCACCAGGCTGAAAGCCGTTTTCGGCGGCGAGGCTGTTTGGAGCCACTTCCTGGACGAACACGCCCGTAGTATCCGGCTGGAGTCCGAGCTGCTGGCGTGCCTCATCCGGGATTGGGCTGAGCGACAATCCAAGACGCATGTCGGCCGTTTCCGACTTCGGAACGGCGCTGGTCTGTTGCTCCTCATCGTTGCGTTGTCCGATGGTCAGAGCTATTTCCTGTTGGCTGCCTCCGCGGTTCCGTGTCAGCGTCGTTTTTGTTCCCGGCTTTTGGCTCGCAGCCGCGAGCGTCAGATCATGGACGCTCTGGATGTCCTTGCCGTTAAAGCGTGTGATCACGTCTCCCGCCTGTATTCCGGCCTGCTCTGCCGGACTGCCGGGTTCGACCGAGGCGACCAGCGCTCCCTTGCTGCCGGGTATTCCAAGCGCCTCGGCAATCGACGGGGTGATCTCCTGGAGACGCACCCCGATGAAACCGCGCTCGATCCGGCCAGTGCGGATCAACTGGTCGACGACGTTCCGGGCGGTGCGGGATGGTACCGCAAAGCCAATCCCTATGCTGCCACCTGTGGGAGATACGATGGCCGTATTGACCCCGATCACTTCGCCGCGAGCATTGAACAGCGGGCCGCCGGAATTGCCGCGATTGATTGAGGCGTCGGTCTGGAGAAAATCGTCGTAAGGACCGGCATTGATGTCGCGCGAACGGGCCGAAAGCACGCCGACGGTGACGGTCCCGCCGAGCCCGAACGGACTGCCGATAGCGATCGTCCATGCGCCGGGTTGTACTGCATCGGAGTCACCCCAGGCGGTCGTTGTCATATTGGACCGCGGGTCGATCTTCAGCACCGCGAGGTCGGTTGCCGGATCGCGGCCGACGAGCTGCGCAGGCAACGTCTGCTTGTCGGAGAATACGACATGAATTTCGCTTGCATCGGCAACGACATGGTTGTTGGTGACGATGTACCCCTCGGGGCTGATCACAAAGCCGGAACCAAGGGCCTCTCGCACCTGCGGTTGCGCCGGTCCGAGGCCGGGACTGCCGAAAGGACTAAGAAAGTCGCCCAGCGTCGCCTGGTCCTGGATGATCTGTTTGGTCGTTATTGCGACCACGGCCGGAATTTTCTCGCGCACGATCGCCGTGAAGTCGTTTGGGATTTCCTGAGCTGCGAGCGGAGCAAAGCCGCCGGCCGAGAGCATCAGAGTTCCGGCGATCAGGCCGGCGCAAAGTCTTTTGTTCGATACCGGTAACATGGCCTGCGACTCCTCCAGCGTTCAGTGATCAAGCATGCGACCGCTCCAGCATGAGCCAGCGGTTCACCAGCGGATTACGACAACCCTGTCGTTCCCGTTGGCGAGTTCGACAGCTTCGGTGCCGTCCGGTTTCCGGCTTTCGATCCGGGCACCTTCCACCGTTTCTATGCCGGCAATGTTGGCCGCAAAGGCCTCGTCAATCTCGGCGGCACAGACGAGGGTATCCGGGGGCAGATCCTTCACTTGGTCCATCAACTCGCGAAGCTTCATGGCGAACCTCCTTGGCACAGGCCCGGATTCTTTCAGCCGCACATTCCAACCATGTGCCTCCAGAAAAGTTCCCAGACGCGATTGCGGGCATGTCACAGGGACGAGATTCCGCCAACGATGCATCGGTGGTGGCATGGATCAGGGGCGCGGGCCGTGTTCACATGAATCGAGAGCTTCCTGCCTCCGACAAGGGACCCGGCCATGAGCCTTCGTCCGGCCGCCCTGAATGCAAGGCGTCGGCTCGATCAACACTGCGGCACCGGCGATGCCACCAGCTTTGGCGGCCAGCCGCTAACTCGAACGATCAAGACTTGTCGTCACCGTTCTGGGCTGGCCTCAATGCACAAACCTTGCCCTCAGCCAGGCCAGAAGTCTGTTCCCGGTAATCGTCCGGCGGACTCTGGCGGCAGCCCATCGCGCTTGCATCGTAGCACCAACGTGACAGTGACAGACGATGTTGTGCAACTGCCAGTCACTTAGCTCGAAGAAGCGCTTTGCCTCACCGTAGGTATCATCTTTCAGACCCATGGCGCGCAGCACCGGATCCTCATAGGCAACGGTGATCGGCGACCCCGCGCCACGCGCTACGTCACGAGCTTCAGGACTGAGATATTCGGTGCCTGAAAGGGCTCCGAGGCAACGCCGTGGATTTTGTTCGAGAAGCTCTGCCCAACGCTCGATCCGCTGCGCCCGAGTCATGGTCGGGTATGTCGCCGAGGGCTCAACTTTCGCAACTGTCTGCAGTTGGTCGAGTGTTTGGTGTTTCATGGTCGGCTCCTTTCAACAGGTGGAAGTGCCCACGCCCTAACAGAAGATTATTGCGCTGCGACGCGCCGACAAGGCCGGAATTGGCAATGTCAGGAGTTTGCCCCTCGCCCGGTTCGGATCAGGAACCTTCCCGGGGGCCTGCTTGTTTTGGCTAGTGAAAGGAGACGGTCATGAGCACAAAACCACCACCCGTTCCGACAGAGAACCAGAGCCCAAAGGGTCCGGGCGACAAGAAGTCGGTTCCTGTCGACCAGACGCAGCACAGCCATTCCGCCCCAAATCCTGACAAACAGGGCCAGCAGGGCAACACGAAGGTCAATACGACCCATCAAGGCTATCAGCAGGACCGCTAGGTGATTTCATGTCCACGTCGAAAAAGACTCGCGCCAGTATTCGCCATGGCGGTCCTGGCGCATCGCACGAAAACGCCAAGGAGCCGCTGGTGATAGAAAAGCCGCCAGCCGATTCCGATCTGCGCAGCCGCAGCAAGATCTCAGGCGGCGGAGGCGAACGCGACAGCCACCATACTCATGAGCCCGAAAAGAAGGGCGGCGGCACCCGGCCGGCAAACAAAGGGCGGTAGAGTGGCTGTGGCCTACTTTGGCCTACCGCCGCAACTTCCGACTGCGTCAGGCATTTTTGCTGTGATCGCCGTTCCTCCAGACGGTCCGAGGCTGAGAAAGCCTGTCGCCCGCGGGCTCCCGGCCGGCGGGCTGTCTCGTCAGCCTACCGGCTTTTCCCGCGAGACGAGCGACAGCGATGCTACTTCCGGTGGAACAGGAAGCCCCCTCTGGGAGTTCATACCGTAATCAACAGGCGCATGGACGTGCCCTTGTACGGCGCGGCAGCGCACGAATGGGAGAACCACCATGAGCCTCGGAACCATACTCATCATCATTTTGATCCTTATCCTGCTTGGCGGGTTCAGCGGTTTGGGTGGTGGACCGTTCTACGGCACCGGCTATTATGGTGGCGGTGGCCTCGGTCTCGTGCTGCTGATCGTTATTATCCTGGTCCTTCTCGGGCGCATTTAGTACACGATTAGGCGGACAATTTGGCGATGATCCTGTGTCGGCCTGATGCCTTGCCCAGGAATGTCGCCGCGACTGCGGGCAAAGGGGACCGCACGTGATTGTCCGGACGGAACCGAAACCGCTCAAGGGCATTATAGCCGCTCAGAAATCCACGAGAATGGCGCCATAAGTGAACTTCGTTGAACAAGCCGATGTCGGCCTCGGAGTTCCGGGCATTCCCACTGCCGATCTGATGCAGGCACTGCCGGTCGCCATCTACACCGTCGACGGGCAGGGACACATCACCTTCTTCAACGAAGCCGCAGCTGAGCTCTGGGGCCATCGTCCTGTTATCGGTCGGGACCTATGGTGCGGCTCGTGGAAGCTTCGTCATCTGGACGGTCGGGATATGGCGCATGGCGAGTGTCCGATGGCCGTGGCGCTGCGCGAAGGGCGGGATGTCTCCTGGGACCAGGCGATTGCGGAGCGGCCGGATGGCGAACTGGTCCCATTCAGGGCTCACCCACGCCTGCTTCGCGACGAAGCGGGCAATGTAGTCGGGGCCATCAACACGCTGCTCGACCTGCGCACGCAGACGCTGGGCGATGAAGCCCGCATGCGTCTTGCCGCCATTGTCGAGTCGTCGATGGACGCCATCGTCTCGAAGGACATGAATGGCATCATTACCAGCTGGAACGACGCTGCAGAACGCCTGTTCGGCTACACGCCTGCCGAGGCGATCGGCCGGCCGGTGACGATGCTCATTCCGCCTGACCGTCTCGACGAGGAAGTCTCGATCATCAGTCGCATCCGCGCCGGCGAACGCGTCCCCTCCTATGAGACGATGCGCCTGCGCAAGGACGGCACGCTCGTTTCGGTCTCGCTCACCGTCTCACCGATCCGCGACGGGATCGGGCGGGTCGTCGGCGCCTCCAAGATCGCGCGCGACATCAGTTCCCACAAGGAGAACGAACGGCGCATCCGACTGCTCATGCGCGAGGTCAACCATCGGGTGAAGAACCAGTATTCGGTCATCATCTCGATGATCCGCGAGACAAGCAAGCTGACGAGCACACCTGAGGCTTTCCTCGGGCAAGTTCGAGAGCGCATCCTGGCGCTTTCGGAATCCCATGATCTCCTGGTCAATGCCGAATGGCGCGGCGCGACGGTCGGCGAGCTCATCCAGGCACAGCTCAAGGCCTTCGCAGCGCAGTCCCGCGTGTCGATGGCCGGGCCACTGGTGGTACTGCAGCCGAACGCCGTCCAGTATCTCGGCATAGCCTTTCACGAACTCGCCACCAATTCGGCAAAACATGGAGCGCTGTCGTGCAACGGCGGACGCGTCGAGATCGATTGGCACGTGATCCCTGCGGGCGACGGCGCTGAGACCTTTCGACTGGTCTGGCGTGAGTTGGACGGGCCAATCCTGTACGCTGTCAGGGGGCGCGGTTTCGGACTGGTCGTGCTCGAGCGAGTGGCGCCGCAGGCTCTCAGCGGCAGCGGGCGGCTGGAGTTCCACGCCCGAGGCATCACCTGGACGCTCGAGGCGCCGCTGGATTTCGTCCAGACATCACTGGCCGAAATCGCGGCCGATTGAAGGAATTTCGCCGCGCTCGTGAAGCTGAGCCCTCCCCGCGACCGACTGTGTTCGGCCAGACCTATTGCGTTTGGTCCGGCGGGCGAAAATAAGGCGAAACAGCCCTGTCCTCCAGAACATCGACGTCGCCTGTTCCAGGCAGGGCATCGCAGCCAAGCGAATGCCGATCGACGTTACCTGGTTCAAACACGATCAGGCTGTCGAATTCCATGGCCGCCCCGTAGAACTGGGCGGCTTGCAACACCAGGCATTCGACGTCTTCAAGCGCAACGTTTTCTGCGAGGTTTCGCAGCCGCACAGCCTCGGCCACCGCAGTGACATTGAGTATCCCCTTATCCCGGGCGGCTGCCCAAACCTGGAGGTTGACGTCTTGACACAAATGAGCCGAGTAACCGAAGCGCATGGAAAACCCCTTTTCAGGAGCGGTTTGTCCCTCGTGATTAGCATGTGCCCTATCGATCCGAATAGCAAGCTGCACTAGTAAAATTACCCACACAATCAATGATTTAGCATATGACAAAGACTGCATAATCGACGCCTTGCCGTAGCTGTCAGCCGTTCACACCAATGGCTAATCAACAGGTCTTGACGACCGCTGAGGCTTTTCCTACTTCTTAGACAAATACTAACTTTGAGCGGCTGGAGGGCAGAAATGGCCGAGCTGGAAAGACCCGAACGACTGCAGATCATGCTAACGTCGGAGGAATTGGCTGCTTTGGAAAACTGGCGCTTCGAAAGGCGCATGCCAAGCCGGTCTGCGGCCGTGAGGGAGTTGCTGCGGCGCGGTCTCCACGCGGATGGATTTTTGACAGCGGCACAAGGTGCCAAGTCGCAGGATTTTGGAATTCTGCCCAGTTCCGGCATTGTCGATGGAGCGTCCCGCGACCAGGGCGGCAGCAAGCTGTAAGGCTGCCCTCGCGGCGCTGGAGATGTTTCGTCGCCGGAGCCTTGCCCATTCTGTGGAACTTCAGGCAATCGTCGCGCGTTCGGTGAGGCATGTTGTGGACCGGACAAGGCCGGTTGCAGCATCACACAGGCCAGCAAGGATCGAGGCAGTGAGCTTCCTTTACCGCGCGGCAAAAATCGCCGAACAAGCTCATGCGGGGCAGACGGACAAGACCGGACGGCCCTATATCGAGCATTGCCGCCGGGTCGTTGATGCCGTCGAAACGCTCGACCAGAAGGCCGTTGCCTACCTCCACGACGTTGTTGAGAAAAGCGACGATTGGGATCGCGAGCGGCTCGAGGCGGCTGGTTTCGGAACATCCATCGTATCGGCAGTCGATGCGATGACACGCAGGCCGGACGAGGACGACCTCGCTTTCGTGCGCAGAGCAGCAGCCAACCCATTGGCGCTGCCGGTCAAGCGCGCCGATCTTGCCGACAATTTATGGCAGGCACAGCAGATTGGCGCGTCGACATCGAAATATGAAGACCGACTGCGGATCCTCGACGAAGAATTCTCCTGATGACGAAAGGATTGTCGCCTGTGGCGTGATCGGCCGATGTGCGGCCTTCATGCGAGGCTCTATTCGGGGATGTGAGGCGTATGTCGCTTGTCCTCGGCAGGATCGGCATCGATCCGCGCCTTGCTGGGATCGAAGGCGCCATGGCGGGCGATGGCCAATGCCGGCGTGTCGGGCGTCTCGTAGGCCCACATGAAGTCGTCGGCCGCTCCGCCGACCGCGTGGACCCGCCAGTAACTGGCCGTGCCCTTCAGCGGGGAGTGGGTTGTGGTGTTGGTCTTCTCCAGAAGGTCGAAATAGATATCCTCGAACGGGATATAGAAGACCGGATCTTGCCCCTCTTCATGGAGCACTTTTGCCCGCTCTGTCGAGGCAATGATCGCGTCGGAGAACCTGACCGTCACGGTTCCATTGAACGGGGTAATCGTCAGCGCGCCGGGACGGCTGGTGGAATTTACGGCTAAGGGCTGCATTCGACTTCTCCGTTGGCTGCTGATCTCCTGGAACGTCGTATCGCCCGTCAGGGTTCCAACGGCGACAAGTGCCTCGGGCGCGCGATGATTGGGCTCGACTTCAAGTCAAGAATTCCCGCGACGCGGGCTTTGCCAGGCCCACCCCAGCCAGGTGAAAACCCTGTGCGTGCTATCCAATCCACATTTCAAGGGAACGTTACCGCCGAAAACTTCGTTCATTGGTCATCGCGGCGGGGCTTCGCAAAGATGAAGGGAGATTGCCATGAAGGTCGGCAATTGCATGACGAGGAATGTCGAGATCGCTAACCCTGAACAGTCCATTCGCGAAGTAGCTGAGACCATGGGCAGGCTTGACGCCGGAGTGATGCCCGTGGGCGACCACGACCGGCTGGTCGGGATGATCACCGATCGGGATATCGCGATCCGCGGCGTAGCACAGGGTAAGGGGCCTGACACGAAAGTGCGTGATGTCATGAGCCCGGAGGTCAAATATTGCTTCGATGATGAAGACGTAGAGCATGTGCTTGAGAACATGGGCGACCTGCAGGTGCGTCGGCTCCCGGTCCTGAACCGAGACAAGAGGCTCGTCGGCATCGTCTCGCTCAGCGATCTCGCGACGAAAGCCGAAGCGGCAGAAGCGGGAGAGGCTTTAAGCGACATCTCGAAGCCGGGTGGCGAGCATTCGCAGACTGCCCACTGACGCTGGCGCCCCGCCGGAGCAAGGTTCAGGAGCAAATCCATGGATGACGCACCGAAGCACCTTTCAGCGCCGAAAAAAGCGCGGCGGGGCGAAATCATCGTGAAGGCGCGGACGCTCACCGGAGTATAATTTCGTGATAAGCTCTTCTTGTGCCGGGCATCTTGCGGCCGGGCAGCCCTTGGTCGCAGACGATGAGCTTGAGCACCTGATGTTCTCGAACGATTGCAAGCGTCCTGCCAAAGCCTGTTGCGAAGGCGGGGCCTCTCGGAGTGGACGGATTTGGGTTGGTCGCTGAATCTTGGGACGATCGCCGGCACCACCGTGCGCGTTCACTTTACCTTCCTGCTTCTGCTCGTCTGGATTTGGCTGACGCACTATCAGATCGGCGGCACGCCAGCGGCCTGGCAAGGCGTTGCCTTCATCATTGCGGTTTTTGCCTGCGTGGTCCTGCATGAGTTCGGCCACATCGCCGCTGCGCGGTATTTCGGCATCAACACGCCGGACATTACGCTTTTCCCGATCGGCGGCGTCGCCAGACTCGAACGCATGCCCGAAGAGCCGGGGCAGGAGTTCGTGATCGCGGTCGCGGGGCCGCTGGTCAATGTCGCGATCGCCGCGCTGATCTTCGTCCTGCTCGGCGGGTCGGCGGGCGTCGAACAGATGGCTGAGATCGAGGATCCGCGTATGAGTTTTCTCGCCAGGCTTGCCGGGGTCAACGTCTTCCTGGTCATCTTCAATATGATCCCAGCCTTCCCGATGGATGGTGGCCGTATCCTGCGCGCCGCACTCGCCGCCCGCCTGTCGTGGTCGCGCGCGACCCAGATCGCAGCCACGATCGGGCAAGGATTGGCCTTCGTCTTCGGTTTCGTTGGGCTGTTCTACAATCCGCTGCTGATCTTCATCGGCATCTTCGTCTATCTCGCCGCGGCAGCGGAAGCGCAAAACGCACAGATCCGGGAGGTAGCCACAAGCGTCCTTGTCGCGGATGTGATGATCACCGAGTTCGCCCGGCTGGAACGGTCGGCGACGCTCGACCAGGCAATCGAGATGCTGCTCGCGACGACGCAGCACGAATTCCCTGTCGTCGACTCCGCAGGCCATCTTGAAGGATTGGTTACACGCAACGACATGATCCGGACATTGAAGGAAAAGGGACCCGCCGCACCGGTCGCGAGCGCAATGCGGCACGATATCCCGAAAATACATTACCGCAAAAGTCTCGAGGAAAGCCTGCGGCTGATGCAGCAGGCAGATGTGCCTGCTGTAGCCGTCGTCGACAGTTCCGACCGGCTGGTCGGGCTCATGACACACGAAACCATAGGCGAGATGCTCATGATCCGCTCGGCCGTGTCGGATGCCTTCCGATTTGGTCGTTTGCGTGGGGCCAAGCCACGATTCACACGGATCTGAGCACGAGGATTCTTTTCACTGCCGGATCGGGTGAGTGCGCTCTAAATCGTAGCGGAGCGATAAGCAGAAATCGGCCGGAACGAAGGTCGTCCCGGCCCTTTTTTCTGTGCCTCAAGCGCCCCCGACATGAGGCAGAAGTTCAAGCGCACCGCGATAGATCATGTCGCCAGCGACGTAGAGGATGACCACCAGGCCGACATAGGCAATCCAACGGTGCTTCTGAAGCAGATTGGCAATGAGGTTTGCAGCGATGCCCATCAGCGCTACGGAGAGGACAAGGCCGAAGATCAGCACGTTCGGATGTTCGCGCGCAGCACCGGCTACCGCCAGAACATTGTCGAGTGACATGGAGACGTCGGCGATGATGATCTGCCAGGTTGCCTGGGCCAGGGTCTTGCGCGGAGCCTTGCCAGCTACGACGCCATCGTAGTCGACGTCGCTTTCCGAAAGCGCTTCGATCGCCTGTGCTTCCTGCGCATGGTTTTGCCGGAGTTCGCGCCACATCTTCCAGCAGACCCACAACAGCAAAAGACCGCCGGCGAACAGCAGCCCGACGATCTGCAGGAGCTGGGTTGTCGCGGCCGCAAAGCCGATGCGCAGAACGGCCGCTGCGATTATGCCAACGACGATTGCGTTTCTGCGCTGCTCTTTGGGTAGTCCGGCCGCGGCAAGGCCGATAACGATGGCATTGTCGCCGGCCAGCACCAGGTCGATCATGATGACCTGCATGAGAGCGGTCATTGCTTCGGGACTGAAAAAATCTGTCATACGGCACCCTTGCGTTCAGCTAGGGGTGACGCGGCTTGCGAGTATAACCGTAGAGCAACGCGGACACCGCGTATGACAAGAGAAATGCCGCTACAGCTGAAGAAAACTCAAAGCCAGGCCACCCGGATTGGAATTCCAGTCCGACATCGCAGTCCTGAAGGACTGCCAGAGGGGCCCGGCCTGGTAGCACCTAGCTATTGCCCCAAGCGCAAAAACTCAAGGCTTAATTGTGATCCGCATACGCGGCATCGCTCGGCAAGCTGGTTAAGCCAGGTCGATCAGCCACGCGGCCATTGAACGGGCCGGCAGCCGCAAGTAAGGTTGATACAGTGGGCTTCGGTCAATTTCTCCAACACCCGATCTGCGACCGTCGATGGCGATGAAGGGAATTCCGTCTTGGCTGCTCATCGGCGACCGATCGGCCAATATCTGTTCCCAATCGGCTCCTTGGGCCTGGCCGCACTCATTCATTTCGGCGCCGCGTCGATCGAGCATTCGCCGCTCTCGATCAAGATCCTGGCGTTGATCGTCGTCGCTATCTTCATCTTCGCGACAGTGTTTGTGGTTTTGCATCATGCGGAAGCCGTCGCACTGCGGCTCGGTGAACCATATGGCACGCTGCTGTTGACATTTTCGGTGACGGCCATCGAAGCATCGGTCATCATTTCGATGATGCTGCACGGCGAGAACAACCCGACGCTGGCACGCGAATCCGTGTTTTCGACGGTCATGATCGTATGCGCTGGCGTCGTCGGGGTCTGCCTCACCTTGGGCGGGCTGAAGCATCGATATCAGGACATCAAACGACAGGGCACCAACGCCTCGCTTGCCGTAATTATGGCGCTGACAGTTCTTACGCTGATCCTTCCAAACTACACGCTTGCAACAAGCCCCGGTACGTTCTCCGCCTCGCAGCTCGCTTTCGTGAGCATTCTTTCAATCCTCCTCTATGGTGCCTTCGTCTTTGCCCAGATGGTGCGCCATCGGGGCGATTTTATCGAAGACCTGACCTCCAGCGCGGAACATGACAAGCAAGTATCTGAGGGTGGGAGAGTGACCACCAATGTGCTCCTCTTATTTGTCGGACTGGCAGGGATCGTTCTTCTGACCGAGCAGGTGGCCGGCAGCATCGAGAATGGGCTCGAGTTTCTTCATATTACCCAGGCGGACGCCATCGTGGGCTTCTTCGTCGCTGCGCTTGTGCTTATGCCGGAGGCGGTATCGGCGGTTCGGGCAGCACTCAATAACGAGCTTCAGCGAGGGCTGAATGTCGCCCTCGGCTCGGCCTGCGCCACAATCGGCCTGACAATCCCGGCGATCGGTGCGGCGAGCCTGCTCACCGGACGAAGCCTGACTCTTGGTCTGGGTCCGGGGGATACCGTGCTTCTCATCCTCGCGCTTGCCATCAGCATCGTGAGCTTTGGGACGGGCCGAACAACGATGCTGACGGGGCTCGTTCATCTCGTCGTGTTTGTCGCCTATCTGTTCCTTATCTTCGTGCCGTAGGTGATCGCCCGCCGTCTTCGGCCATCGCTGCGTTCTGTCGATTTGCGGCGCACATGCCTAGCCTGCAATTACTGGACCTTCGAGCGTAGGCGATCCGTCACGAACTCCATCAACACCACGATGGCGAAGATCACGAGAATGATGGTCGAGGCATTCCTGTATTGGAAAAGATCGAACGCGACCTTCAGCTCCTGGCCGATGCCACCGGCTCCAACGAGGCCGAGAACAACTGATGAGCGCACTGCCTTTTCAAGCGCGAAGAGCGTGGTGTTTATCAGGGACGGCATGGCGTCAGGCAGTACTGCCCCGCACAGAACAGAGAATCGTCCGGCGCCGATTGCAAACAGCGCTTCCTGAGGTCTTTCGTCGGCATCCTCCATCGCCTCGGCGAAGAAGCGCCCGCAAAAGCCGATCGTATCGACGACGATGGTCATGGTGCCGGCAACTGCCCCGAGACCAACGGCTGACACGAAAAGTAGTGCCCAGACCAAATCTGGAACAGTCCTGAACAACGAGACCAGCATCCTGGAGATATGCCGGAACGGGCCGATCGGGGTTATGTCCTTGGCCGAGAGCCAGGCAAACGGCAAGCTGAGGACGACACCTATTGCTGTCCCCACGAGCGCTATCTGAAACGTTTCGACCATGCGCCAGAAAACCCTCAGGAGGAACCCTGGCTCGACATTTGGGGGTATCATGCGGCCGACGAGATGGACCATTCGGGGCACCCCGCCTGCCAGTTGTTCCGGCGAAGGTGCGACCTGCCCGGCGGAAACGATCACGAGAGCGGCCAAAGCGACGGCAAAGCTGAAAGTGACGGGCGAGATCGATGGAATCCGGCTCGGCGAAAGGCGGTCATGCATCGAAGACGTCTTTCAGATCAGCGCGGGTCACCTGCGCCGTCGGTCGGTCGAAGAAGACCTTGCCCGCCTTGAGCGCTATCAAGCGGTCGGAGTAGTCGAGAGCATGTTCCATGTCGTGCGTGGTGTAGACCAAAGTGATCGCCTGTTCCTGGGTCAGCTCGGAGAAGACGCGCATCACATCATGTCCAGCCGCCGGGTCGAGACTTGCCGCCGGTTCGTCTGCTATCAAAAGCTTCGGACGCCGGATCAACGCACGGGCAATCGCCACCCGCTGCGCCTGCCCTCCAGAAAGCGCGTCGGCGCGGGCGCCCGCCTTGCCGAGAAGCCGCACTTCGGCGAGGGCCTGCATTGCTTCCTCGCGCCAGTGTTGCTTTGCGATGGAATGGTGCCAGCCGCGCCAGCCGCCGGGCAGCCCGAGCTTGCCCTGCAAAACGTTTGTAAGAACCGATTGGCGGCTGACCAGTCCGTGGTGCTGGAAGACAAATCCGATCTGCCTGCGAATGCGCCGCAGCTGGGCGACGGACGGCGCCGAGCGGAAGCTCTCGCCGAGGGTGACGACCTCGCCACCGCTCGACGGTAGAAGACCAATGAGGCATTTGAGCAGGGTGGATTTTCCAGCACCGTTCGAGCCAATCAGGGCAACCCGTTCGCGCGATGCTATGGTGAGGCCGATACTGGAGAAAATGACCTTTCCGTTCGCATAGCTCTTCGCAAGATCGTGCACCCGAATGATGGCTGTCATAGTGACCTCTTGGCCCAGACCGAACTGCGAAACAGACCGGCGGTTAGCCGCCGGCCTTGTCGCTGAAAGGAGCAAGTCGATGAAAAAGGAGCAAGCCTCAGTTTACGAAGTCGGTGAGGGTCTCGATTCCGATCGTGCGGTACATCGAGCGGACATAGTCGTAGTCCGAGTCCCTGACATCAGTCAGGAAGAGACCGCCCTTGAATTTCTGGTTGTCCTCGCCGGTCAAGATCGCTTTCATCAGCTCATTGCCATTCTTCGCAAAGGCATCGCGGATCTTGACGAACACGTCATCTGAAATGTCCTTGCGGGCGACAAGAATGTCGTTCGGCAGATCGCGGCCCCGTGCGATGACCGAGAAGGCAACGCCGGGGAATGCTTCCCGGACCGAGTTCAGATAGCCGAAATTCAAGCCGATAGCGGCGATGTCGCCGCGGATGAGAGCCTCAGCCGCGATGTTGCGCGATATGATTACTGGTTCGTAATCGGTGGCATATTTCAGGTTGAAATCGGCCAGCGCCTGCGCGGGGCCGAGGTGCTGGGAGGTCGAGCCGACCGAGCCGAATGCGACCTTCTTGCCCTTCAAGTCTTCGACCGAGCGGATCGGTCCATTCGCCAGCACGGCGATCTGAGCGAAATAGTCGGGGCGCTGCCAGGCGACAACAATCTTCGGCTGGCTTAATTCCTTCATGACGACGTATTCTGCAGGACCGGTCAGGACAAGATCGACCTGCCCGGAATTCATCGCCTCGACGGCGGTGGTCCGCGAACTGACCGGAAACAGTTCGACATCCAGGCCGGTCGCCTCCTCAAGAGCGGTCTGGAAAGCCCCGAATTCCTGCTGAAGAGCCTCCAGTCCCTCCATGTCGGTTACCGCGAATTTCACCGGCTCCGCAAACACTGGAAGAGCGGAGGCAAGCGTCAGGGCGAGTGCGGTTGCGATGCTGCGGATCATCGTTTTTTCCTTTGCTGTATAGACAGGAAACTGTTACCCGCTAATCCGTATACGCAGCAGATGACGTGCTCGTGACATTTCGCCGGCGCCACCGGCAGACTTTGCTTTTTGAGGGATACAGTGAACTGGCACATCCAGGGTGGTCGCATCCTTACCGAACGGGGACTTGAAACCGCGGACCTGAGCGTCACCGGCGGCGCCCTGTCAGAGCTGCGGGCGGCCCATGCCTCCACAATCGATGCCGATGGTCTGCTCGTGCTTCCGGGGATCGTCGATATTCACGGCGACGGCTTCGAGCGCCAGATCATGCCGCGGCCCGGTGTCCGCTTCGACACCGCGCTGGCGCTGAAAGATACGGACCGCCAGCTTGTCGCCAATGGCGTAACCACGGCCTTTCACGGCGTCACGGTGTCGTGGGAGCCTGGACTTCGCTCGCTCGACGCTGCCAAACAGCTGATCGGCGCGGTCTGCGATCTCCGCGATAGCCTTGGCTGCGATACGCGTCTGCATCTGCGCTGGGAGACCTTCGCGCTTGATCAGATGGCGCAGGTCGTACGATGGCTCTCGCTTTCGCCACGGCCGATCATCGCCGTCAACGATCATACCACGGGGTCGGTGCTGAACGGCACGATTGCCCGCAAGATCGGTCAGATGGCGGAGCGGTCTGGCTTGAGCCGCGAGCAATACATGACGTTGCTCGGCCAGATTTGGTCCCGCCGCGCCGAGGTTGAGATCGCGATCGGGAAGCTGGCCGCAACTGCGCGGGCCAATGGCAATGTGCTTCTTGCCCATGACGAAGCGTCTCCCGAGGAACGCATATATTTTCGCGCCCTCGGCGCAAAGGCCTCGGAATTTCCGCTAACGCTCGAAACGGCCAAGGCCGCGCGGCAAATGGGCGAGGATGTGATCCTCGGCGCGCCCAACGTCGTGCGCGGCGGCAGCCATAATGGAGCGCTAAATGCCACCGAGGCCGTCAGAGCCGGACTTTGCACGGTGCTGACCAGCGATTACCACTACCCTTCGCCTCTGCATGCGGCCTTCAGACTGTCTTCGCCAGACGCCGGCGACTTCCCCTCGATCTGGAAGCTGGTTTCGGCAAACCCGGCCCGGGTGGCCGACCTCGACGATCGCGGCTCGCTTGTTGCCGGCCGCCGGGCGGATCTGATCCTGGTCGATGCTGGCGATCCAGAGCATCCGCGTGTGGTGGCCACCATGGTCCATGGACAAATTGTCTATAGCTCCGGGCTCTCCCGCACAGACCGACGGTCTGCACGGCGGTCGCGGGTGGATAAGGTTTCATGACCTTGGACACGAAAATTTCAACACCACACGAGCGCAATGGCAATCGCCTTCTGGCCTTTGACGGGCTGGTCTTTCGGCCACGCAGCGATACGCCGATCTGGCAGCAGATCTACGATCACATCTTCGATCTGATCGAGAGCGGCAGTCTTGCACCGGGCAGCCAGCTTCCCGGAGAAACGCATCTGGCACAGAAACTCGCGGTCACCCGCATTACGCTTCGCCGGGCGCTGCAGCAGTTACAGCATGAGGGCCACCTCACCGCCCGCAAGGGCGTCGGTATCTTCGTGCGAAACCTGCCCTCGACATTCACTGTTCGCGACGGACAGCGCTTTCTCGACAATTTCGAAGCCCACGGCCAGGAAATCGGCACCAATACGCTGCTGATCGTCCGGGAACCGGCCGAAGCGGCCGTGGCGGAACGGTTGCGTCTCGCACCTGACACCACCATTATCCGGCTGTGCCGGATCAGAACGTCGGACAAGCAGCCGGTTTACGTCAATACCAAGTTCTTTCCGGCGCATCTCTTCCCCGACTTCGATCAGAGATACGATGTGCGTCAGTCGGTGACCGATGTTTTCCGCGCGCATGGCATCGACAACTACCGGCGGGCCGAGACGCGCATCAGTGGCGGCTTTGCATCCCCCGATGAAGCGGAAATCCTGCGGCTGACGCCCGGAACGCCAGTATTCCGCATCAATGCTGTCAACGAGGACCGCCACGGCGTACCAATCGAATGGACCCGCGGCTGCTGGCCGCTGACATCCGTCGAATTCGTCTTCTGATTATGGCGCATGTCAACACGACCAGTTGAGGCCATTGGGTCGCCCCTTAGACAGACACCACAAGCCGGTCGAGAAAAGGCCGCTGGCCGACAAGCAACTTTTCCCGGGCCATTTCGAGGCCGAACCACCCTGCGCGATCGATCTCAGGAAAAGTCTGCATGCGGCCGCTGCGCGGCGGCCATTCCATCTCGAACATGTTGCTGCGCAAGGTGCCGGCGTCGAAATCGTCTTCGACGCCGAAGGCCGTAACAAGCTTGCCGCCGGGCTGGCGCAGCGCTCCCAGCGGAAGCAGCGCTCCCGAGAGCCCCCAGCCGGTTTCCTCCACAAATTCGCGACGCGCCGCAGCTTCCGGCTGTTCGTCATCACCATACTCGCCCTTTGCAATCGACCATGCGCCGAGATCGCGGCTTTGCCAGAACGGCCCGCCAGGATGGACAAGCAGCACTTGCAGTTCACCGGCTGATCTGCGGTAAGGCAGGACGCCTGCACTTCTTTTCGCCATCGCCTCATATGCCTCCGCCATCCAGCCTATCATCGCAGGCAGGCTGAACGGGACATGTTCCGTTTGTCGAAAGACTGCCCTGCCCTGCGTCGATGCGACCGGCTACTGACGCCAGGTCAAATCTCGCTCGTTGCTTGGCCAACCCAGGGATTGACGACATTCAGCCCCGCAGCCTCGAAAGGGCTGGTGTCGCGTGTCGCGATCATGAAGCCCCGTGCAGCGGCTGTGGCGGCGATATAGCCATCAGCCTTGCCGATTGCCTTGCCGGCCGCTTTGGCGTTCGCCGCCAGTTCGGCATAGGCTTGCGAAGCGTCAAGATCGAAGGGCAACACGCGCCCCCTGAACAGCGGCAACACGCCCCGCTCCATGCGCTCGTGCAAGGTTTCGCGGCGCTTGCCGGCAGGCAGCGCTGCGATACCGAAACGCAACTCGGCTACAGTGATGGCCGATAGATAGAGCGTTTCGATAGCCTGCGCGTCGATCCACGCCACGACACTCGGGTCGGGCGCGAGCTTCCACGGCTCGGAAATCACGTTTGTGTCGATGAGGATCATTCAAACTTCATCGGCTCGGCTGGGGTCTTGTCGCGGAGTTGCTGTATTGCGCGCACGTCTTCATCCGCAAGTCCGGCCTCGCGGCCGATGGCGGCCAGGAGCGAGCCGAGCTTGACACGGCCCTCGGGCCGCGCCGCCTTCTCCAGGATGTCGCGGATTTCGGCTTCTGCGCTACGCCCGTGCATGGCTGCGCGCACCCGTAAGGCGCGGTGCACTTCGTCGGGCACGTTGCGGACTGTGATGGATGGCATTGCTTGCAAGCCCTCAAGATGATTGACATGCTTGCATTCTACGCAAGTGCAACAATAGGCGCAACCCTGACCGGAAACATCTGGTCCCGATCCCATCTACTCATGCGAGTTGAACGGGAGTGGTGCGCCTGAATGGCAAATTTCCGTTGGGCTCGAGACGATCTCAAATGATACTGGCCGCCGCAAGTCGCTCATTCGGGTCGCATTCGACTTCCATGAGCGGTGGTAGTGACGGAAATCCATCCACGCTGGCCATCAGCTCCAGATAGCGCTGAGCCGACGCGGCCCACTGAAATCGCGCCGCCCTGGCGCGACCGCGTGCGATCAAGTTGGTTCTGAGGCCTTCTTCGTGGACCAGCCGCATGAAACAATCGAACCATGCATTCTCATCGCAAGGTGATGCGTACAAGACCGCATCGCCGCCGATTTCGGGCAGGCTGGCACGGTCCGACATGACCACCGGACATCCCAGTGTCATGGCCTCGAGGGGCGGCAGCCCGAAACCCTCGACCAAGGAGGGGAACGCGAGGCATAGGCAATCGCGCAGAAGCGCGCCGAGTTCCGCGTCCGACCTTCTTCCCAGCCAAATGACGTTCGGCGATTTCTGGTCGCCGCTGCTGGCGAAAACGCGGGACGTTGTAGCGCCCACGACAACAATCTGCAGCCCCGCCGCGGCAAGACGCTCGTGCATGCCGATGATCAAGCCGACATTTTTGTGCGGGATAGAACTGCCAAGCACGACGATCGTACCGGGGCCGGCCACTGCCATTGTTTGTTGCGAGTGGCAAGGAGCCCATCGCAACGCATGTTCATTCCCATTGCCTACAATTTCGACCTTTGCCGCCGGGCACACGCCATAGCGCGCCAGTTCACCCGCAGAGTATTTCGACACCGTCGTAATCTTATGCGCGGCCCGGCCCAAGGCAGGAACCAAGGTGCGGTAGAGAAGCCGAAATGGAATTGAATAGCTCTGCGGGCATGCCCGTGTATTGACGTCGTGAATGCACAGCACCTGTCGACGAACCGTCACAGGGCCCGTATTGCAGAGGCTAAGCAGCCCGCCGCGAAGACAGGCCGGAAGCACAGCCTGTTCCCATAAATGCCCGCCAAAGCTGCCGACAGTCCGGACACGGATCGCTGCCAAGGGCAAATTGTCAAGCGCCCCCGGCGGGACCAGCAACTCGACCGTCAGATCCCGTGTCAAGGCAGCCTGGCCAACGATCAAGGCGTCCAGCGCCGAAACGATCTCGCGTGCGTAGCGCTGAACTCCGGTGGTCGGCTGCGCGAGAAAGCGGCCGTTGATTGTCCAATGTCGTGTCATCACAGGGCTTTTGATCACCAGCGCCATGCCTCAGTTCCACGACTTTGGACGACCAGGACAGCAGGGTCATCCTGGTCTTTGGGACGTACCCGGTCGTTTGCTTCAGAGGCTTCCCGGCAGCTCTCATCCGAATGGCGAGGCCAATCCATGGGCGTTTACGCCAAATGTGTGAGGTTCTGCGTGGCGCGGTTTTGATAGACTGCGTTGGGCAGTGCGGCAGATCTCGATCGTCGTGCTCGGATGGATGTCAGGCGAGTTCAGCGAGTGGAGTGATGCCGCATGATGTCTGGCGCAAAACAAGCAAGTTCGCGCTGATGCAGCGGCCGACCAATCCATCGCAACCAGGTTCCGTTGGACGGGCCGTCGCCGCGACCAGACGTCTGTGGACAACCCTGGCATGCCTGCTGGGCATGACAGCTTCGTGCGCAGCGGATCTGCTCTGGGGGGTGAATGGCCATCCCTTTACCGCCTATCCCGGGATATCGATCGAACAGCAAATCGATTATGTCCGCGACCTCGGCATGAAGTCGTATCGCGTCAACATTTCCAGCCTCGACAGCGCCACCAAACTTGCCGAACTGGTCAAGGCGGGCAAGGAGCGCGGAGTCGAGATCCTGCCGGTGATCACGCCCGGCCTCGACCTGGACAATGGGACCGTCGATGACCTCTATGCGCAGGCCTACCATCTCGCGTCGGCACTGGTATCCCGCTTCAAGGACGACATCCGCGTTTGGGAGCTTGGCAACGAGATGGAGAATTATGCCATCTTGATGCCCTGCGAGATGCGGGAAGGCGGAATACAATACAATTGCTCCTGGGGGCCTGCCGGCGGCACCGAGACATCCCATTACTTCAGCCCACGCTGGTCTAAGGTGAGCGCGGTGCTGCGCGGTCTGTCGGATGCAACCGTCGCGGTGGATCCGACCATAAGAAAAGCAATGGGAACGGCCGGCTGGGGTCACCGCGGAGCGTTCACCCGGATGCTGCAGGACGGCATCAGATGGGATATATCGGTCTGGCATCTTTACGGGGGCGACCCCGAGGAAGCATTCAAGTTCCTGGCCACTTTCGGTCGTCCAATCTGGCTGACCGAATTCAACTACCCTGGGGGCAGCCAGGGGGGAGAAAATCAACAGGCGGACGGTCTGGTGCAGACGATGACTATGCTGCGCCGATATCAATCTCCATATGGATTGGAAGCAGCCCATATCTACGAACTGCTCGACGAGCCGTACTGGGCGCCAAGCTACGAGGCCTTTATGGGCCTCGTGCACCTGAAGAAGCGCGGCGATGGGCTATGGGCGCCGAGCGGGCGAAAGCCGGCATATGATGCCGTAAAGAAGGCCATTGCGAACGGCAATGCAAGCTCGAGTTCGTCGACGGTCGCGAGGGAGAGCCCGCCGCCTGCGGGCCAGGTGTCGGTGCCCAGCGTTCCCGTGACCGACACATTTCAGCCCTGTTCGCTTGATGCGTTCGACAAGTCTGCCCTCCCGGCCAACCAGATTGCATATGCTTACTGCGTTATCTTGCATCGCATGCCGTCTCCAGCCGAGCAGTGGCGCGAGGTCGTCGCGATGAAGAAGGATCCATCCATATTTCCGATACTGACAAAGCTGTTGCTTTCGGTCGAATTCAGGACCGACAATCAGCCAGTTGGTCTTGGAAATGCGCAATATATCGCCATTCTCTATCGGACATTGCTGGGACGGGAGCCAGACGGCCATGGGCTTTCTGATTACGTGTCGAAACTGGACAGCGGCGAGGCGAGTGGAGAACGGATCGTGGCGGAATTGATCCATTCACCTGAGTTCCGCTCCAGACACAAGGTTCTGTTTCCGAACGAGCCTCAATAGTTCAATGAACATCACTGGCCGCAAGATTGTCGTTGGGGTGTCCTGGACAGCGGTCGAAACATGATGCTGGCAGTTCGCCATGAGCACCATCTTTGCGCATTGTCCTGTGGCCCGAGCGGCGCCCCTGCAGCCTTTTTCGCGACTGCCGGAACGAGCAACGCCTATAACGAGGATTCCACTTGCGGATCTCCGGGATGGCGGATTCTGCCCATTTCAAGAACAAATTCGGGTTCGATACGCCCCGTCAGGACATGAATCATGGCAAGGATGTTGCCGCGCAGCCTTCCGCGGCGGTCGATGTAAGACTCTGGGCGCACGCTGCGCAAAAGGTTGGCGGCGACATTGCGCGCCATGAGCGGCAGTGCGAATGTAGCCGGCATGGTTCCCTTCTTGATCAGATAAACCGGATTGACGATCTGCGAATATCCGAACCGCTCGCCGCTCACGCGCCCGGTCTTGATACCAAGATGGACGCCGCGGATCGTATTCACCGCGACGACGCGGCCGCACGACCTCAATTGGCTGGAAAAATCTATGTCCTCCTGCCAGCCATAGAGAACCAGGCGCTCGTCGAAGCGCAACTTGCCGATCCTGGCGGCCCGAATGGACATGTTGCAACCATAGGCGCCGAGATGATGGACGACCTCGGGCTGCGGCGGCGGCTCCTGCTCCGACTGGTGGAGAGCCAGCATGGCGTCGTGCCAATCCAACCCGGCGTTGACGGCGCCGTCCTGGACCACTCTGCCCATGACAACAGCCCAGTCGTCATGCTCTTCGAAAGCTCTCTTGACGCGCTCGAGATAGTCGTCGGCCGGCACGAAATCGTCGTCGAAGAAGGTGACGACATCGAAACGCCCGCTCGCGTGGTCGAGCGCGCTGTTGCGTTGCACGCATGACCCTTTCTTCCCGAAGACAAGGGAAACCGGGAAGCAACTTGTCTCAGGAAGCTCGACATGCGTGGCATCGGGCGCGGAAACGACAACTTCGTCAGGCGGTTGCGTCTGGCGCTGCAGATGCGACAGCAATCGGCAAAGTTGGCTGCCGCGGCCAAGGGTTGCAATGATCACGACGAGCTTCATGCGCAATCCTGCTAGAGGCGACAAGGGCGATTTCGCTGCGACGGTAAGCCTTGGGATGGGGGCAGACAGCCTGTTAAAAAGGGGGGCTGCGGGGCTAATCCGGCGCTACCGCCTGCCTCGATAGGTGTAGCAACCCCATCTTCGGATCGCATGCCTCTCCTTTGGGCTTAGCGGCCGCGCAGGTTCACGGCCTTCCACAATTGGTGCCCGAATCTTCCCAGGGTGAACGCCTCACGCGGCCGGACAGGTGGCACGACCAATTTCATTTCAATGTCGCCGGCATGGCTCTGCTCCGTCAGCAGCGCGAGGCAGTGCGGACCTCGGATTAACGCCAAGGGATAAGCTCATACTTCGAAGGTGCAGAGGTTCGCACTGTCTCCCGGATGCTAGGTTGAATGTGGATCGCGCGACATGGTGCACTTTATGGGACAGCGAAATTTCGGAAGATCTGCGCCCGTGGCCGCCAGGGCGGCCGGGACAATCGGCGCCGATCCGTTTCCATTCGAGGGGTATGGCAAGAGCTCGTTTCCGGCGGTTCCCGCTGAGGACGGGGGGCCCTGCGGTGGCCGCACCAGGCGCTGGACCATAAATGGCGATTTCGTCGCGCTGCCTCCAAACGGCGTTGCCCGCTATGCGCGCGAGGTAACCCTTGCGCTCGACGCTCTCCTGGACGAGGGCCATCCGTTGGCGCGGGGACTTGAACTCGATCTGGCGGTCCCGCGCCAAGAGCAAATCCCGCTGCAGGCGATTGGCATTCGGGTCGTCCCCGAATTCAACAAACCGCGCCTTCCGCAGTTCTGGGTGCAGATGCAACTGCCACGCTACGTTGAGGGCGGGTTGCTCAGCTTCTGCAATCTGGCGCCGGTGGCGCTGACACGGCAAATCGCATGCATCCACGACCTGCATACCAGGCTGATGCCGGAGAGTTATGGGCGCGGCTTCCGATGGGCCCACCGCTTCATTCTTCCGCTGCTTGGCCGACGGGCCGCACATATAACCACCGTCTCGCAGCTTTCGCGGCAGCATCTCATCAAATACGGCATCGCACCGCAGGAGAAGATCACCGTCACATATAACGGCAGCGACCATGCGGAACGATGGGATGCCGATCGATCGAAGCTGCAAATCCGGCCCGACCGCCCCTATGTGCTATGCCTGGGGCGCGATCAAAAATACAAGAACGCCGAATTGCTGGTCCGGCTTGCTCCGCTGCTTGACGCGTTGGGCTTGGACCTGTGGATGGCGGGCGAAATCGACGAAGCGCAGATTTCCCGGTTTGCGCAGCCGAAGCCAGACAATCTCCGGCTCCTCGGACGGATCAGCGATGATGATTTCAAGAAAGCTCTGTCGGGTGCATTGTGCTTTCTTTTTCCGTCCAGGATCGAGGGTTTCGGGTTGCCTGCCGTCGAAGCCATGAGGATCGGATGCCCGGTCGTGGCCTCGACATCGCCTTGCCTCCCCGAGGTCTGCCAGGACGCAGCGCTCTATGCCGATCCGGATGATCTGGCACATTGGGCCAGAGCGGTACTCGACATCCAGCGATATCCGGATTTGCGCCAACGTTTGATCGAGGCAGGCCATAAAAAATCCCTCAGCTATTCCTGGCGCTCCATCGCTGAAATCTACCTCGAGCTGATGCTGCAGGTGGACGCAATGGCTCTGCGCTGATCAAGGTCCGCTGAGCCTATCGAACGACTCGAACCGGAGGCCGTCGATTGGGGGCGGCATGCCGGTCGCGTCAAAGGGCGGCCGCCTGGCGGTCTTGACGTTGGCTGCTTCGACACCCTGACATCTTGGTCGGACCCGTCCGCGCAACCTCGAAGGCGAACGAAAGCACCAGCTTTGGCCGGCTACGGCGGTGTTAACGTGAAAGTCTCCGCCAAGGTGGATCCATGTCAAACGAACATGCCGCGCCCGCGGTGGGCCAAACCGTGCCCCTCGTCTGGCTTCGGCGACACCGGCGTTCTCACATCAGCCTTCTGCAAACATTTCTCAGTTGCATGGAGAATCGGATTAACGAAAAAAATGATCCGGCCGCACGTTCGAACGCAACGTCCGCCTTTTCGCCGATCCTGAGTCAAGCAATGAAGTCGGACGCCGGGGAGCCGCGCGTCGCCGATCTCTGCATGGGAAAAATAGCCCAGTCGACCCGGGACAAGGCAATCGTCACCCACCGTTCACGGCTTGGAAAACGAAAACCTTCTTTCGCTCAGCGCCGGGCCTTGAACGACGTGAACATCGAGCCCGTGTCATCTTCCCATTCCCAGTTGACGGCAAGCCCGACCCGCAAAATTTGAAGGGCAGCATCGTCGGGATAGATGTCGGTGAGGCTTCGCTGCATCACCAGTTCGTCGTCGATCAGGATCGCAAACCGATTTCCGTCGAAAGCAACGCGCATGCAAAAGCGTTTTCCCCAAACGACCTTGTCCGCCACATTGGTCCAAACCGCGTCATAAAGTTCCTCAAAGCCGAGCCGCTTGATGAACACCGAAATCGAAGCACCCTGGTGGACATCGTCGAGCCAGGTCGTGACACAAACGTAGTTGTCGCTGTCTTGCCAGAAGACCAGTCCTGCCCGGCTGCGCTGATCTTGTCCTCGGCGCTCCCCAGGAGGCTCGATGGTGACCTCGAGATCGGCGAATCCCGGTAGATCCCATGGCAGCGAATAGAATGTTCGACCCGGGTTCGGTCTGTCCACGCTCGCGCGCACACGGGCGCTGCCCAGCCCGTCGACGTCGATGACCCCGGCGCCCAGTGTTCTGACCCATTGTCCGTCGCCCAACTCCGACGTGCGGCGATCCAGTTCGCCGGCAATACCGGCAAAGCCGTCGGCGTAGGACAGGCTTGTTCCGAGTTGGTTCCAAGGCGCCTCCAGAGGCGCCATCAATGGGATGGGAACTTCGCAAGGATGAGCCTCGAAATTATGCCAGCGCGGCTCGCTATCGAAGCTTTTCCATATACCTACTCCTGTAGCGTTTTCAACTGAATCGGCATAGACAGACGATTCGAAGAGGCGAACCCCGTCAAGAAAGCAGCTCAGCTGACCGTTCCAGTCAAGAATCTGGACCGAATGGATAGAACACTTGCGCAAAGCGTGTTCCGTACCGGTCGCGATCGTAATCTCTTTGCCCGATTGCTTGCGCACCAAGGTCCATCCGAGCGTCGACAGTTTCAGCACCCAGAAATTGTCGTTGTCCCGAAACCGACAGACGAGACCACACACATCCGAGATGGCGCCAATTGCCAGCAGTCCGTGGATCAATCCTGAAGGGCGACCAGGATCGACGACGGATAGGTTATCGCCAGCGTCCTGCGAAAAATGCCACCGCCCCCCGATTGCAGCGATTTGCCCCGGCCAGCCTTCGACGAGTGCATCGGCAGCGTGGGCGGTGCCAAACAGCGTCGAAAATTCAGGTATCCGCCCGACTTGAACCGCTTGGACGCGTGTGTCGACCCGAAACCCGATCTGGCCAAGTGCCGACTGATGAACACCCGCAAACAGCTTTTCGTCCTTGTTGAAAGGATCGATCGCGATCGGACGCATCATCGGAAAAGCGGCAAGACCGTGGGCTTTTTGGTCGGCGGCCGCATAATAGACAGCGCCCTGCTCTCGCAACGCCACGACATAATAGACATGAACGTTCTTTAGGCGCCGAAACGCACTCAGGCATTGCTTTCCTACACGAGCCCACAGCTCGCCGTTTTCGCCTTCGGCGGCATGAACGACAAAGCCGCAGCCCTCTTCCACGGGATTAATCGGCGCCTCACTGGGGAACCAACCGACAGCCAGGTTCTCGTCGATGTTCGGTCCCCGGTAGGTTCTGGAGGTGCTAAGCGTCCACCACCAAAAACGGCGAAGGGTGAGCCTCTTTCGCGGCGCATGTATCAGGGAAACCAGACGGCCGGGCCATGGATCAATGCCGGGTCCTCGCAGCCAACGGTAGACTCGCCTGGCGAGGTCATCAGGCAATGGCGATCCCTGCGATGTGTTGTGGCCGTTGGTGATCGAGACCAATAGCACCAGACCAGCCTCTCGCTGAAAGGGACCATAGGAGATCCCTTGCCGGCCCCAACCTGGCCTGACGAGCGGCTGGAAACGAAGTGCGCCGTGATCGATCGCGATCTGGCGTTCGATGTCGCGTCCTCGCCTGACGCCTCCCTTGACTGCCAAGGTGCCAATTACCGTACCGCGGGCGCGTTCATCCTGAAAATCGTCTGCGACAAGAACCTCCGGCCGGGCAACTCCGGACCCAGCCTCTTCAGCAGTTTCTGCCCAGTCATGACGATGCAACAACAAGACCCTCCTCACGTCGTCGTACGAGATTCTTCAAGGCATCGATGTCGTGTCGCAGTCCCGGACAGAAGTCGCGCACTGCCTCGCTTTTCCCGTTGATCAGGCTTGCTTCCCTGCATGGAATCCCTGCCATGACGCCGCAAATCCAGTTCTTAAGCGCCCACCGGCTGCGCCAAGACGTGTTCGACCCGCCATTCCCCATTGCCATAGGAGGCTGGCAGCGGCTTCAATGCGTAGCCGGAAGCAGTCAGGAGTTCAGCGATCTTTCGGGCCTTGCGGTCGAGCCCCTCGCGCGTTGCATCGTCGACCTCATAAATCACCTTCGGACGATGCCTCCGCAGCGTTTCCGTCATACCGCCCAGGACGTCGATTTCGGCGCCTTCCACGTCGATCTTGACCAGGGAGGGCGGCCTGAGGCCTCGCTGGGCGATGGCATCGTCGATAGCGACTATGCTGACTTCCAGGCGGCCACTGATGTCCGGCGGTGCTCCCGCCGAGGCAAGCGCGGCGCCGCCGATGTGATGGGCGAGCAGAAGCTGGCCACGGCCGGATGTGGCGCCCGCAGCTTCGGCGAACACCCGTATCGTGTCGAATCCACTGAGCCGTGCACTTTCTGCGACAGCGGCGCCGTTGCGGGGAACAGGTTCGAACGCATAGACTTGGCCGCGCGGCCCGACGCGGCGCGCGGCGATGAGGCTGAAGAAACCGATATTCGCGCCGATGTCGAAAAAGACGTCCCCAGGTGCCAGGTTTGCCGCGATCGCCTGTTGGATGGGCGGCTCGTAGGTGCCGCGAACAAAGTTGGGGTCGGCGCGCTTCGCCACGAGCTTGAGGCCGGCGCCCTCACCCTTGGCTATGACGCGCGCGTCGCCGAACACGCTGAGGAACCTTGCCGTCAATGTCACGCGCTCTTACCCATTCTGCGACGCCTCGGGACGGGCCCAGCCCGTGCCGCTCGCCGCGAAGGTGACAGATTGCGCGCCCGGGATCGAGCCCGACAACGGTGGCCGACTCCTACTCCCTCCGGCTGATCGCTACTCCGATTGTCGGGCCATATCTCATCTTGGGGGTACCTGCCCGGCCTCCCGGTCCGATGGAACGGTGGCATCGTTGCGCAAGACATGGATCGCGTGGGGAGCATCCCCACCCGATCGAAACGATCTCACGATCGCCGTCGCCGTCGAGGTCGCCGTTCGGGCGCCGAGATGGCTCTCGACGCCCTCGTCGACCAACTGCTCGATGAACCGCCCGCCGCCCAAATTGCGCCAGAGCGAAAGGCGCAGGGCGCCGCGGTGCTCGGCCATGACGAGGTCCGGCCGGCCGTCGTCATTCATATCGGCCACCGAAAGACTGTTGAGCGAGCCGCGCGAGGTGATTTCCTGCTGCTCCCAGTTTTGCTTGAGGTCGCCGGGATTGCGCCACCAATAGGCCTTTGCGTGGTCGGTCTGCCCGTTTTCTTCACTCACGACGATGTCGGTTCGTCCGTCGCCGTCCAGATCGGCGACCGCCACGCGGTCCGGATAGACCATGTTGGGGACATTGGCGACGTCGCGGCGCCGCCAGTCGGCAGAGCCATCCCCGGATTGCCCCACCATGCGATCTCCTTGGCGGGCCGCAAGGTCGAGCACGCCGTCGCGTCGATATCGGCAAAGGCGATTCCCTCGTCGGAGGCCTCGGAGCAAATGCGGGTTCGCGGCCAAGGCCCCGCCGCCGCGTCGTCGGGGATGGCAAAGTAGAAGACCCCGACACCGCTTGCGACCGCAAGCTCGGCCGGCCGCCTTCGACGACCTGCGCCAGTGCATGGCCCTTGAGCCCCGAGCTCGTGGCTGCCGGCCTCGCCGATTGCACGTTCCTCAAAGCCGCGCGCTGACGCCTGCTGCGCCTGAAGCCACGCCAGGTTCAGCGTCTCGCCTGCGCCGCGCTGGCGATCACTTCCGCGCGTCAGTCGTCAACATCGATTGCCGCGATCGCATCCACTCCCTCGCCGAGCCGTATCTGTTCCCATTCACCTTGCCAGGGATCGACCGGCCGGCGATACCAGAACGGACCCGAGGCTCGGTCTTTGGATGGAACGGCGGCGCATCCAAAACGGGCCGCCAGTAAAGTCGCAGAGGGATCGAAGCCGCACCGCAGCTTTGGGTCGAACCCGAACAGGTCATGGCCACCTGCCGACTTCCTCCCGAGACGCTTCAGGCCGCCTACCTTCACGCATTAAGCTCGTATCGCGTGAACATCTCGTGCTCGCTCAGCAGCCGATTCAGCAAATCGCCCCCACCTACGTCCGCCAGGATAGGCCAGTCGTCGAGTCCCGCCGGCCGCTCCATCTGGGACCGGTGAGCTGCCAGCGCGTGACGTTTTACATCTATCACGTCGCCGATAAAAGCGTGGGAGTTGAACATCTTAACGCCGCGCAAGCCGGCAAGGGTCCGGACCGTTTGCCGCAATGCGGTGCGATTGAATCCACGCACTCGATCGTGCAGACGAACCCACGGCCACTGATACCAGTACCAGACGGGATATTCGAACACGGTCACGCGCCGGCCATACAGTTGCAGCGCGCCTCGCGCGCCAAGATTGGTGGCAACATGGTCCGCCGGCGGCTCTTTTGCATGGGTGACGAACACGCTCTGTGGTTGCCAAGCGAAAAGCAACTCAGCGATCGCGTCTGCGATCTTGCCGACATGATGCTTAGCCATGCCGTCGGGAACACGCAGGAATCTCACCCGATCAGCAGATCCGCCCAACCGGCAAACCGCCTCGATCGCTTCGCCCTCACGGATGATCCGTAGGGCCTGGCCCTCAACCCGATGTGCATGCGACGCCGAGCCGTCGGTGACGAAAATAAACTGGACATCGGCGCCCGAGCTAAGCTTCTTGCTGGCGACCCCTCCACATCCCAGCGTTTCATCATCGGGATGGGGTGCGATGATGACCGCCGATGCCTGCCAGTCTGCTACGTCGAATGGATGAGACTGGTTACACATCGCTCTATCGAGCATAGCGCCAATCGTATGCCTGACGTCATGCATCGATGGTTCCGATCATCCCTTCTTCGGTGTGGTTCAACCCGACCTGCGCATGGTAGCAAAACACTGTAGGCGATTGGGGTGAGAAAACAATGAAGGTAGGAATTCTTGCTGGCGGACTGGGAACACGGCTGGCGGAAGAAACCGAGATCCGGCCGAAACCAATGGTCGAAATCGGAGCAAAGCCGATCCTTTGGCATATCATGATGCATTATTATGCCTATGGACACCGCGAATTCGCCGTCGCGCTGGGATACAAGGGCGAATACATCAAACGCTGGTTCAGCGACTATGTCGCATTCGATGGCAGCTTGACTGTCAATGCCGCATCGGGAAGCGTCAAGCGCCACTCGAACTCGCTGCCTGACTGGTCCGTCGATCTTGTGGAGACGGGACTGAATACGCTGACGGGCGGCCGCATAAAACGCCTGATCGACTGGATGGGCGACGAGACGTTCATGCTCACCTGGGGCGATGGCGTTTCGGACGTCAACCTTGATAGGCTGATCGCCTTCCACAAATCGCATGGCAAGCTTGCAACGATGACGGCGGTGCGTCCGCCAGCACGCTACGGGCACATCGAATTCGATGGCCATCGCGTCGTCGACTTCACGGAAAAGCCACAGGCCTCAGAGGGGTGGATCAATGGCGCCTTCTTCGTGCTCGAGCCGGGCATAAAGGACTATATCGACGGCGACGATGTCATGTTCGAACACGCGCCAATGCAGCGGCTCGCGACTGACGGCCAACTGATGGCATATCGCCACGAATCCTTCTGGCAATGCATGGACACCATCCGTGAAAAGCATCTCCTTCAAAAATTGTGGGACAGCGGGCAAGCGCCCTGGAAAACATGGGAATCGATCGATGAAAGTTCTGGTTACAGGCCACCTCGGCTACATCGGTTCCGTCCTGACTCCGATGCTGCTTGAACGCGGCCATGACGTCACCGGCCTAGACAGCGACATCTTCCGGTCATGCACTTTCGTAGGGACGTTGGCCGAAGTGCCGACGATCGAGAAAGACATCCGCGACATCGACATCGACGACGTCGCCGGCTTCGACGCGATCATCCATCTCGCCGGACTGTCAAACGATCCGTTGGGGGACTACCGACCCCTGCTTACCGAGGAAATCAACTGCGGCGCTTCGGTAAGGCTTGCGCAGCTCGCCAAGGCCGCCGGCGTCCAGCGGTTCCTGTATGCCTCCTCTTGCAGCAATTACGGCGCGGCCGGCGACAGCTTTCTAACTGAAGATGCTCCATTCAACCCGGTGACGCCTTACGGCGCCTCGAAGGCGAATGTGGAGCGAGCGGTCGCGCCGATGGCGGATCGATCGTTCAGCCCGACATTCCTGCGTGCGTCCACCGCCTACGGCCTGTCGCCTCGCATCCGCTTCGATCTGGTGGTCAACAACCTGACCGCCTGGGCCTACACGACCGGCCTGGTCTACCTCAAGAGCGACGGCTCGCCATGGCGTCCGATCGTCCATGTGGAAGACATTGCGCTGGCCTATATCGCGGTACTCGAAGCCGAGCGAGAGCTGGTCCACAACGAGGCGTTCAATGTCGGCTTGACCACGGAAAATTATCAGATACGGGAGATCGCGGAGTTGGTGCAAGCGATCGTTCCCGACAGCCGGGTGAAGTTCGCGCCTGACGCCGGGCCAGACAGACGATGCTACCGCGTCGACTGCACCTATATCGGTCGCCGCCTGCACGGGTTCAAGCCGCAATGGACGGCGCGGCGCGGTATCGAACAGCTCTATCACACATTTCGCACGGCAGGCCTTGCACTCGGGGATTTCGAGGGCGAGCGGTTCAAGCGCATCGCCCATGTGCAGAAGCTGATCCAAGATGGCGAACTGGATACCGATCTGCGCCGCACGCCGCAGTTAGCGGTAGCGGTAGCGGTAGCGGTAGCGGTTTGAACAAACACAGCCGGGAGGCATGGCCAATGATGATTGCTGGTGCAGCCTCTGTAACCGAGCAGGTTTGCCGCTCCTGCGGCGGAAGTCACATCGACACTTTCCTGAAGCTCGGCACGACGCCCCTAGCCGATAGGCTTTCCCTCAAGGTCGAGTAGCTCAGCCATTCGGCTTTCGCCTCACAGATCCGGGCGTGCGGCTTTCCCGCACCCGGCTCTTCGCGACCCGCGCGCCGTCAGGGTCTCGAACTCCGACCAGCCCATACGCCGGCTTTTCTGGACGCGTCGCGCAAAATCTGGTCGCCGCGTCGCGCAACGATCCCGAGGCCACCGCCTCGCCACCAGCAATGTGTTGCGAATTGTAGAACAGGTTCACTCGGCCTCTCTCCGCCCTTTGGGCTGGGTGCCCCTGACGCCCGTTAGGGAAGAGAACGGCGGGCCCGACGGGCCCATTTCAATCCGACACGGGTTGGCCGTAAACCGATACCGGGTTGAGCGCTACACTGAGGGTCGCCGCATGCTCATCACATCGGCCTGCATGCTGCGAGGCACTTGGCGAGCGCCGCCCACCGCTAAGGCTCAATGGCTCACGATCTTTGTGGAAACATGGACCGGCGTGCCTGGGCGCAGTTTCTGATAGACTGACTTGAGCCGTTCTGCGCGCGCCTCCCACGAATACAGCTCGACGGCACGCTTGCGCCCTTCGCTTCCCATTTCGCTTGCCCGGACCGTATCCTCCAGCATCGTGATCAATGCCTGGGCGAGCTCGCCAGGAGCATCGACTTCGACCAGCATCCCGGTGCTGCCAGCTAGAATGGATTCACACATCCCGCCCACGCGCGTTCCAACCACCGGTATCCCGCAGGCCATGCCCTCCACGACCGATATTCCGAAGCTCTCGCTGAGTGACGGATTCACCACAATGTCGGCCTCATGGTACGTCGCTACGAGGTCCTTGTGGGGCACGTTGCCCACGAAGTGAATTCGATCACGTAACCCGTGGCGCTCGATGAGTTCCTCTAAGTGTTCCCGATATTTGCAATTGCCCCAGTGATCGTAGAAACGGTTCAATGCGGTAACCCGCGGATCCGACGAGAGGCTGGTCAGGAAGTCTACCGAAAGCGGCGATTGCGGCCCTGCGATCCGAAGGTCGACGTCCGCAAACCTGGCCGCAACCTCACTGAAGGCCTCGATCAGTGTGTGAAGCCCCTTCTCTGGCGATACCCGCCCAACGAACAAGATGGCACGTCGGGTTCTGGTGGATGCGGAAGCCCGCTGCTCGCTCGGCCGAAAGTAAGAAACGTCCACGCCATTGCCGACGGTGGCAACGACGCCAGGATAGTCCGGGAATGCAGAACGAAAGGTGCTTGCGATGTGGTCGCTGACGGCGACCACCGCATCCACCACCTTGAGCTGACGGGCCACCTGATGGCGGTCACGCTGTGACAGCCACTCACACTGCATCTCAAGCACGAGCCGATGGGATGAGCTGGCTGCCTTCAGTTCCCGGCACCATGCCCAGTAATTCATCAAATGGACGATATCTGGTCGATCGACGGCGAGGTAGCGACGAACCTTGTTACGATATTGCGAGTGGTCATCGGCCTTCCGATCCAGCCGCAGCCAGCGCGCCAGGCGCGGAAACTGGCGGATGATCCGCTGCAGCGCGCGGTCACGCCGCGCCGCAGCCCGCCGCACCGCGAACGGCAGGTCCGCGGGCACCGTGTCGTCTCGATAATGCTTGCCATAGAGCGTAATCTGCAGGCCCTCGCCGAGCCGCAGCGCCGTATTGTAGACGATCAGACCGATTGAGTTTTGAACAGGCGGAAAAAGTCTATCGTACGGCTGACCGACGTATACGAGCTTCATGTCACTCCCCACCGTCAGCTCGTTCAGGCGACTCTTCTAAGTGCAGGGCGGTCTTCCGGTCGGGAGAGGTGGTCGGCGAGGCGGCGAATGCCCTCTTCGAGCGGCACCAGGGGACGGTTCAATATAGCTTTCATCTTGTTCGTGTCAGGACAGCGGCGCGTCATGTCGCCCTCCGCAAGGGGCGGTCGGAATTCCAACTTCGATGACGAGCCCAGCACTTCGATGACAAACTCGGCCAGCTGTCGAATGCTCATTTCCACGTCGCTGCCCACGTTGATCACTTCGTTCTCGTGCGCGCGCGTTCGATGAACCGCGATGCAAGCGTCAACCGTGTCGTCGACATAGCAGAAGGTGCGGGTCTGCGAACCGTCCCCGTAAATCGTCAGGGGCTCACCGCGCTGGGCGGCACGCACAAATCGCGGCAGGACGAAATCCTCGCTCTGACGTGGTCCGTAGGTGTTGAAGAAGCGAAAAATGGTAAATGGCAGTCCAAACTCACGCTGAAAAGTGCGCAGATAGACCTCTCCAAGATTCTTCACCACTGCATACGGCAGACGAGAGTTAAGCGGCGTGGTGCTCTCGTTTTGAGGAATCTCGAAAGGCTCGCCATATACCTCCGATGACGAAGCGAAGTAGACACGCTCGGCGCCGGTGTTCTTGCATAGCCTCAGCACGTTCTCGATACCGGTGATGTCGCGCAGCACGAGCAACGGATTTGCCAAAGTCCGCTGCACACCGACCACGGCTGCGAAGTGGAAGACGTGGGTGAAATGGAAGCGGTAGAACAACGACGAGATGTCGTCGAAATCGTTCGCATCCGCCTTTACTACGGTCAGATTGCCCGCGTCTATTTGTACCTTGTCTCGACTTCCGGTCGACAGGTTGTCAGCTACGACCACCTGGGTCTGAGGTAGCTTGACCAACGCGCGAGTGAGGGCGCTGCCGATATTGCCCGCTCCACCAGTAACCAGGATCGATTGCGTCATATTCCCCACCTCAACCGAACAGTTTAATCGACTGACGCAGGGTGCGTCCCTTCGCCAACGCGACATCTTCGATCTCGCGAGCGAAGGTGGCTCCCAGATCCTTTCGGACGTCGCTTGAAAGTTAAATGTGGCAGCGCCAGGTTTATTTGACAACGTGGCTTGGGGTAAGCATTTCGGCTGTTCTCCCAATGGTGCAATCCGTGCTGTTTTCAGCTCTGGGGTTGGCTAAGCGCATACATTTTGCTGATTGCTGTGAACTGCTTCCCCGCGGTAATTGAGGCGATCCTTTATTGTCGACATTGAAGCGAAAGTTGCCAGCATCTCATGCAGACTGCTCCAGACCTTCAGGAACTGGTTAACCGCATCCGAACGCGGGACTACACCATTGGCATCATGGGCCTCGGCTACGTTGGTCTGCCGCTCGCCATGATCTCGCTGGACGCGGGGTTCAAAGTCATCGGGTTCGACATTGACGCGTCTCGGGTTGCACTTCTTAACCGCGGAGAAACAGGCATAGATCATTTGCCTGGTGCTGCCATCAAAGCGGCTGTCGACAGCAAGCGGTTTCGCGCCACCAGCGATTTCGCCGACCTAGGCGAACCCGACGCGATCTTGATAGCGGTGCCAACGCCGCTTACTAAAAACCGGGAGCCGAACCTCTCGTTCGTCGAAAACAGCGCACGTGCGATCGCGGAGCGGCTGCGCCCTGGTCAACTTGTCGTTCTGGAGTCGACGACCTGGCCAGGAACGACGCGAGAGATCGTGCAGCCGCTGCTCGAGGCGACGAATCTTTCTCTAGGAAAGGACTTTTTTCTCGCCTATTCGCCCGAACGGGTGGACCCAGGCAACGACGTACACACCACCGCCAAAGTTGCAAAGGTGATAGGCGCCGACGACCCATCGTCCCTACAAGTTGCCAAGGAGCTGTATGATCAGATCATTGTGCAAACCGTTCCCGTGGCCTCCACCGCAACGGCAGAGGCTGTGAAGTTGACCGAGAACATATTCCGCTCTGTGAACATTGCGTTGGTCAATGAGCTAAAGGTGATTTTTGACAGGATGGGCATCGACGTCTGGGAGGTGATCGAAGCCGCCAAGACCAAGCCGTTCGGATATATGGCGTTTTATCCAGGCCCCGGCCTCGGCGGGCACTGCATCCCGATCGACCCATTTTACCTGACCTGGAAGGCAAGAGAGTACGAAGTAACAACACGCTTCATTGAGCTTGCCGGTGAAATCAACACGAACATGCCGCATTATGTGGTGGACCGCCTTGTGGAGGCCTTGGACCGGCGAGCGAGCCGCGGCCTGAGCGGTTCGCGGATCTTGGTGATCGGGATGTCCTACAAGAAAAACGTGGGTGACACACGAGAAAGCCCATCGTTGAAGCTGATCGAGATCATGGAGCGACGCGGGGCGGTCGTTGATTACCACGACCCCTACGTACCGGAAATACCCGGAACAAGAGAGTACGCCAACCTGGCAGGTCGCCCCTCTGTGGATATCTGCGCTAGCAGTTTGGCATCGTATGATGCCGTTGTCATCTCGACAGATCACGATGCGATCGATTGGCAGAACATCACCAAGCACGCAAAGCTGGTGCTCGATACCCGAAATGCTTGTGCGCGTAGTCAGTCACGCACCGACAACGTCGTAAAGGCATGAGCGGCCCGACTTGCGTACTGGCTTGGTGAACCTGCTAGCGACAACGTCGAATGGTTTAGTTTAGCACGTCGAGCGGTTGAATTCATTCAGCGCATCGTATTTTCCCGGACTTGAGCGTCGAGGCATGAGCGCCTGCGCAGCCGTGCAAACAGGTGGAGCCGGCCGAGCTCGCTACGGTTCATGCGGCGCCGGCCGGTGCTCACCCCTACTCGTCAGCGGGCCTTTTGGTCGCCATCAGCATTCTTGCCGACCGCGTCATTCCGCCAGACATGGATCGCTTCGAATGCGTCCCATGCGATCGACACAATGTCGAGATCCCCGTCACCGTCGAGGTCGACCGTCCTTGCTCCCAGATGGCTTTCCATCCCTTCGCCGACCAGCTGCTCGATGAACCGTCCCCCACCCAGATTATGCCAGCTCGAGAGACGAAGTGCGCCGCGATGCTCGCCCATGATAAGATCCGGCCTGCCGTCGCCAGTCATATCGGACACTGAAAGGCTATTAAGGGAACCGCGCGAGGTGATTTCGTGTTGCTCCCAGTCGGAGGAGCTGTCGCCGGGGTTGTGCCACCAATACGCCTTAGCGCTGTCGGCTTTGCCATTTTCCTCGGTCACGACGATGTCCGCACGTCCGTCGCCATCAAGATCGGCGGCCGCGACGCGGTCGGGATAGACCATTTCAGGAACTTTTCCAACATGCCGAAGCTCCCAGTCTGGCGAGCCGTCACCCGGATTGCGCCACCATGCGGCCGTCTTTGCATCGCCGGTCGTGGCGACAAGGTCAAGTAGACCGTCCCTATCGATATCGGCGAATGCGATCCCTTCATCAGACGCTTCGGCGCAGATGCGGGTGCGCGGCCATGGCTCGACTGTTGGATCGTCAGGAATCTTAAAATAGAAAACCCCACCGCCACTCGAGACCGCCAGCTCCGGCTTCCCACCTTTTACGACCTGGGCTAGCACATGGCCCTGAGAGCCGAGCTCATGACTGGCGGCGGGAACCTCTCCGATCTCGTGCTCTTCAAAGCGGTGCGCTTCAATGTCCTCGGCATGGAGCCACACCAGGTGCAGCGCCCTGCCTCCGCCGCGCTGTGCTATGACCTCCCCGCGCCCGTCACCATCGAGATCCAGGGCTGCGACCGCGTCCACACCCTCGGCAAGCGGGGTCCGTTCCCATTCTGTGTTCCAGGCTTCGGACGGTTGACGGTACCAGAACGGACCCGAGATGATGTCAGTGAGATCATCACCATCCATGGCGGAAAAAGCGATCCCAAAGGAGCGGACGTGCCCGTTCGTGATGCGATGATAGGTCCAGCGGTCGAGGCGGACCGATGCAGGCGGATCCAGCCGATTGATCCACACTCTGACAGGCGGGTTGCCCACCCAGTTCGCCCCATAGATATCAAAATCACCGTCCCTGTCGACATCGGCGACGACGCCGTTGTGGAGACCCACATCGTCGATCACTTGACGGGCCCAGCGCGTTCCTCGCCCGTCGACATTGTAATGGATCGCGAGCTTGCGCTCCTCGGTCGTGTGCATCTGCCCGACAACGACATCGTTGTCCCCGTCTCCGTCCATGTCGGCGGCCTGCAGCGTATGGGCGCCCGCAACAGAAGGCTGAATGACATGGCGGATCCAGCGGCCCGTCGGTCCGGCGAGGGGCTGGAACCAGGCAACGTCGTCAGTGTGCTCGGAACTTGAAGTCAGAATGTCGGCGCGGCCGTCCTGGTCAAGGTCGGTGACGAGCGCCTTGAATGCAGGATTGAACGGACCAAGCTCGTGGCTGCGCCATAGTGCTGCATCGCGTGCTGCCGCTGCGCCTGGATTCGACGCCCATACTCCGTGCAGGACGAGATCGACATCAGCATCGCCGTCAATATCGCCGATTGCCATTCCCTCTTCGCCAAGGTTGAAGAACAAGCCCACGCGGGCCCAGGAGCTCGGGCTTTCCTGGAAGAAAATCATCACTTCGCCAGGCGCTCGAACGACGATATCAACGAGGTCGTCCCCGTCGAAATCAGCGGCCTTGATGTCTTTGCCCCAGCTGCCGACTGCACCGATTTCCCGACGCTTCCAGCTGGGACCGTGGGTCGGGTTACCATTCGGCCGCGGGTTCTCGAACCAGACGAGATTGACAGCATCGGGCCCATCGGCCGTGACGATGTCGCGATCACCGTCCCCATCGATGTCGGCAAGCACTCCGTCGGTGGTGAACTCGACGCGGGGCCTCGCGATTACGGTGTGAACCAGATCGGGCCACCGCCACCAAGACATCGCATCCTCGGGGAAGCCGCCAAGAACGAAATCCAGTCGACTGTCGCCGTCTATATCGCCAACAAGCTTTACGTCTCCTGAATAGGGGGCAATCTCTTTGCGTTCAAAAACAAGGCCCGACTGTAGAATTTCTTCGGGAGGTCCCTGTCCCTGAGCGGCCTCGCAACTTGCGAGGGTGTGCCCGATCATCAGGACCGCGATCAGGCGGCCGAACATGCTAAATGTTGATTTCGTAGCGTGTGAACACTTCGTAGTCGGCCAGCAACCGCCCGACGAAATCTCCCCCCGACAAGTCCGACAGCGTCCGCCATTCATCTTGGTTCTCCAGACGCTGCATCTGCGACGCATGCGCCGCCAGCGCTTCCCGCATTACGCCGATAACATCGCCAAGACAGGCGAGGCTATTGAGCGTGGACGACGCGATGGTACCAATCCAGACTGGATACTCGAAGACCGTAATAGGGCGACCATAAGCACGAAGCGCCGCGCGAACTGCTGCATTTATGGCGACATGATCGGAAGTCGGATCCTTTGCATAGTTCACGAAAACGCTCTGCGGCCGCCAGGTGTTGAGCATCGACACGACCGCATGTGTTATCGCATGAAAGTGATGATTGGCCGCCCCGCCTGGAAGGCGTAGGAATGTAACACTTTCGGATGATGCGCCCAGACGATGAACTGCCTCTATGGCTCCGGCCTCGCGTGTCGTCCTGCCTAAGGTCGCGATGAGGACGCGGCGCCATCGGTGACAAAAACCAAACGGACCTAGGCACCCGAGGCCGGATGCGGCGCAACAATGACAGCCGACGCTGACCAGCCGCCTACTTCAAACGGCTTAAGTCGCAGTCGCAATTGACTATCAAGCATGGTGCTGAAGGTCCGCCTAAAGGTCCACATTGGTGCGCTTCCATCATCCGTTCGCTCGCGTTGTTGAACGCCGATCGCCCATGGTAACAGAACTCACGGACGTTCGAGACGTGTGTTTGTTGGTGGGGAAGACTTTATGAAAGTGGGTATCCTCGCGGGCGGATTTGGGACACGGCTGGCCGAGGAAACAGAGAGCCTGCACGCGTTCAAGCCGCAACGGACGGCCCGACGCGACGTCGCGCAGCTCTACGAGGCATTCGGCACTGTTGGTCTCTTGCTTGAAGAGTTCGAGGGGGAGCGCTTCAAGCGCATCGCCTACGTGAAAAAGCTGATCCGCGATTGCGAACTGGACGAGCACCTGGTCGCGTTCCCGTTCTGGCCAAAGCAGACTGAGCCGGGCTAAGGGGGACGATATGGACATGATGTGCCTAGATGCGAAGTCGGTAACCGAGCGGGCCTGCCGATCTTGCGGTGGAACTGGCATTGAGACGTTTCTCGAGTTCGGTAAAACGCCACTGGCCGATCGTCTTCTCACCAGCAGCGACATCGGCGAACCGGAGCCCATTTTTCCGCTGCGCGTCGCGTTCTGCAAAGACTGCAGCCTCGTCCAGATCACCGAGACGGTGAATCCGATAATTCTTTTTGCCGATTCCTATCCATATTATTCCTCTTTCTCCCCTGCTCTCTTAAAGCATTCGCGTGCGAATGCGCTTGATCTGATCAATCGCCGCGGTCTTGGCCCGGAGAGCCTTGTCATCGAATTGGCGAGCAATGATGGTTATCTGCTGAAGAACTACGTCGAGGCGGGAATTCGGGTGCTCGGAATTGATCCGGCCGACGGACCTGCCGCCGCTGCCGAGAGGGTCGGCGTGCCCACGCGCTGTGCATTCTTCACCCGCGATGTCGCTGAAACGCTGCGCGCGCAAGGCATGCGCGCGGACATTATCCATGCCAATAACGTGCTCGCCCACGTGGCCGACACCAACGGATTTGTGGCAGGAATTGCCCGACTTCTCAAGGATGACGGTGTGGCGGTTATCGAGGCACCCTATGTCGAACCTTTGATCGAACATTGTGAGTTCGACACGATCTATCACGAGCATCTTTGCTATTTTTCAGTTACTGCACTGGATAAGCTCTTTCGCCGCCACGGGCTTTACCTCAATGAGGTCAAGCACCTTTCAATCCATGGCGGTTCGCTGCGCCTTTATGTGGAATCGCGCGAGAACGTGGGGGCGACAGTAAAGGACCAGCTTGCCCATGAAGCCTCGCGCGGGATCGATGCGATCGGCTATTTCCGCGATTTCTCCAGCAAGGTCGACGCGCTGAAGCGCGACCTTTCCACGCTCTTACGCCGGTTAAAGTCGCAGGGTGCCACGATTGCCGCCTATGGAGCGGCAGCCAAGGGAGCAACGCTGATTAACACCGTCGGCATCGGACGCGACCTCGTGGACTTCGTCGTGGATCGCAACGTCTATAAACACAACAAATATATGCCCGGACAGCGCCTGCCGATCCGCTCGACTGAAGCGCTTCTCGAGGTGCAACCCGACTACGTGCTTCTCCTTGCTTGGAATTTCGTAGACGAAATTCTCGATCAACAGGCCGAGTATCGTGCACGCGGCGGAAAATTCATCCTCCCCGTCCCAACGCCGAGAATCATATGACAAAACAGGCGGACCGCGCACAGATGGCTTGCCTGAAAGCCGATGGACCGACGCAGTCGACGGGTTCCATTCGAACCGATTGCTTGGTCTGCGGTCAGCGAAATCTGCTCAATTCGGTGCTATTCGAAGCGTTGCCCCTGCTCTGCAACGCGCTTTGTGCGGACGCGGCATCGGCGCGCGCGGCACAGACCGGCAGATTTGCGACTACCTTCTGCCTCGGCTGTACGCACGTCTTCAACGCCTCATTCGAGGAAAATCGCATCGGTTATACGCAAAGCTACGAGAATTCGCTTCATTACTCACCCCGTTTCGTGGCGTTTGTTGAAACGCTGGCCGAGCGCCTGAGCAGGACCTACGCGCTCTCGGGGAAGACGATCGTCGATATTGGATGCGGCAAGGGGGATTTCCTGAAGCGGCTAAGCTTGATCAGCGGTGCGCAGGGAATCGGTTTCGACAAGAGCTTCGAGGACAACCGGGGGGACGCGGTCCCTGGAGTACGATTTATCAACGACTGGTTCGGCGATTCCTACGCGGATCTGCGTCCTGACCTGGTGGTATGCCGCCAGGTTCTCGAACATATCGCCGAGCCGGTGAAATTCCTGCGCGCCCTTCGCGCCCATCCGGGCATCGCACCGGAGACGGTGTTCTTCTTTGAAGTCCCGAATGTCCTTTACACGCTCCGGGATATGGGAATCTGGGACCTCATTTATGAGCACGCCTCCTATTTCACGCCCGCTTCGCTGAACGCGGCGTTCGAGACGGCTGGCTTTCGAGTGCTGGATGCAGGGACGTCTTTCGGCGACCAGTATCTTTACATTGAGGCGCGGCCGGCTGTCCCCAAGTACGCTACTTCCGTTGACAGCCGCGAAATCGAGATGCTCGTCCGCGATTTCGAGCGCGCCTATCGCGACAAGATCGAGCGATTGGGTGGTTACATCGCGAGGCGCAATCCCCAGCAGATCGTCGTCTGGGGAGGGGGATCGAAGGGCATTACATTCGTCAACGTTGTGCCAGGCGCCGATCGGATCCGCGCGATCATCGATGTGAATCCGCACAAGCAAGGTCGTTTTGCGCCAGGAACCGCCACTCCGATCCTTGCTCCGGAGGCGTTGCGCGGCCAGCCAGTCGAATCAATCATCGTCATGAACCCGCTCTACCGCGACGAGATCACCAGTCTCGTAGCGGAACTCGGCTTCACACCCGAGATTGCGGTTGCATGAAAGTTCAATTCAACCGCGGCGGCACGAAAGCGCAGAACGGGATTGGTAGGGGATACTCCAATGACCGTGCCGGTCGAGATCAACATGGCCATTCCACCAAGGGTCATCGGACATTCTCGCCTCGTTATAGCCCGACAATCTGGCAGAGAGGCGCTCTCACTTTGATTGCCGAGGCGCACCTCGTTTGCCCTTGAATATCAGCCAGCGCCGAAAGAGGTAGCCCCCGCTGCTTGATCGCCTGCGCGGATGGGCGTGTGGGACGCGGGATGGTCCATCGGTAATCGGACTGCACCAAACTGCCCCGGGTGCGTGAGACATACGTCGTTTGGGGACGTTTACGTTCCCACGCTCCGGCGTAAGGTTTGCAAGATGCACTCGAACGAATTCGAATCCGGGCAACGCGGCCGCAGCGATAACATCAGGATATCAGCCAACACCGCCTAATTTGATTGCGCTACAAAGAGGATTTCCAGAGGAGCTGCCTATGACCAATAAGAACTGGATGCAGCCACCCTTCCTCGCCAACCACAGCATCCTCAGCCATGCGTGCTTGTGGATGGTGGAATAGAATGACGAGCAAGCACGCGAAATGCCATCCGTGTCCCGCGACGGCCCTGCGTTCGCGAGGTTCCAGCTCGACAAATGATAGCTGGAGAGAGGTCGACGGCTCTCGTTCTTATTCACGTAGACCAGGCCAGATCGCTAGCGGCGCAGCCGTGAGACGAAGACGGAAAGCCTTGGCTGAGCGATCGAAAGCCGCAGGCCTGTCTCCCAACGGGCAAAGAGACGTGCGATGACATCGATCGGCGCGAAGATTGTCAGCGGCGCAGCTTGGGCAGCAGTCGAAACATGGGGTCGGCAAGCAGCCATGTTTGCCGTTTTTGTCGTATTGGCCAGGCATCTCGGACCTGAAGCATTCGGCCTCGCCGCCCTCTCCATGGTTGTACCCGTCATTCTTGCTGTTCCGGTGACGACTGGAATACCGGAGGCGCTCATCCAGCATCCTAAAATTGAGTCCTTACACTTTGACTCGGCCTTCTGGCTTCTCGCCGCGAGCGGCGCAGTGATTAGCGGGCTCATCTGGATGTCTGCCGGTTTGATTGCTGCAGCGTTCGGACAGCCCATTCTCGAAGATCTCATCCGCTGGAGCAGCGTGGTCGTCGTAATTCAGGCCCTCTCGTCGGTACCTGCGGCTGTGTTGAAGCGCCAACTCGAGTTCCGCTTGTTCGCGTTGCGTACACTTGCCGGCACCGTCGTCGGCGGCACACTCGGCATCGTCTTGGTAATAGCCGGTTTCGGCGTATGGAGCATGATTTGGATGCACCTTGCAAAAGCGGCTGTGGAAACCGCTGTCCTTCTCGTTGGCAGTTCTTGGCGGCCCCGTCTGGCCTTCTCCTATGCAAAGGTTCGTGACCTATTAGGATTTGGCGGCCCGCTTATCGTCCAGACTTTTTGGAGTTTTTTGAATGAGGAAATTCCAAAGGTCCTACTCGGCACGTTCCTCGGCCCCCACGCGGTCGGAGTCTATGCTCTCGCCCGTCGTCCGCTCGACCTTCTAGTGCAAGTATTCCTCAGTCCGCTGATGGCTGTCACTATGCCCACCGTGTCACGGATTCAAGATCAGCCCGAAAAGATCGACCGTTTCTTCAACACGACCGTCCGCATCGCCGGGATAGCAGGGTTTCCTGCATTCATCGGATTTGCCGCGATCGCACCGATCGCGGTTCCCTTTATCTTCGGCCCGCAATGGGCCAGCGGGGTCGTCGCTGTCCAGATTCTCATGCTGCTGGGCCTGCAACGCACGATTGACAGCCTCTGCGCGTTTACGATCCTTGCAATGGGTCACTCCAGGTTGATCCTGAAGTTGAACATTGCCTACTCTGTTGTCGCAACGATGCTGTTGTCCGTCACTGCGCAGATCAGCCTTGAGATGACGATGGTGGCGCTCGTAGCCTGCGGCCTGGTCCTCCTACCAGTCTTCCTCTTCTACGCTCAGCGCATCGCGCGTATCGACGTGCTGAGACCCCTTGAGATCTTCCCACGACTGGCTCTCGCCGCCCTCCTGATGTTCGGCGCCGTCAGCGCGTGGCTAAGCAGCGCGCCTGAGCACGCCGCGCAGGAGACGCTTCTTATTAGCGCAATTGGCCTTGGAGCCGCTGTCTATTGTACGGCTCTCTTCGTGCTGGTGCGCTCTGACCTGTTCAATGCGCGAGACTTGTTCCTCAGGCTTCGCGGCTAGTTTGGTGTCGGGCGCGACCTCTAGAAGAACCCGGGGAAATAGGAGCCCTTCCTGAGCTTGGGGATGCGCAGCTCAGCTCGACGGTGCCGGCGCGCGTCTCCCAGTCGCGCTCGCGATAGCCGTTGCGCTGGGCCGTGCGCAACGGGTTCTTCTCGCCATGGCCGGCGCCGGTGGCGGCCCCAACCTCCAGCTCCATCAGCCGCTCGGCGGCAAAGCCAATCATCTCGCGCAAGAGATCGGAATTCCGGAGTCTTCTCCACGAGCGCGCGCAGGTTCTGTTGATGACCACCGCAAAGCCGCTCGCTCGCTACAGCGCTATCGAGGGCGCGCTCGCGAGCGGCTTCGCTACCGCCGAGCTACTGACCCGTGCGGTCAATCATCGTGATGAACCCGCTCTATCGAGACGAAGTTGCCCAGGCGGCACACGAGCTTGGGCTTGCCCCCGATATCATCGTTGCCTGATCCTGCGATCCACCCTTTGCGGCTGATGGCCTGACTTTATCACTCCATCGACGTCGATCCGTTGCAGGTTGACCGGCCTCAGCCAGCAGTGTCGCGTATAGTCGGTCGAGCGGCGCATAAACTGCGGCCATCTAAGTGGCGTCTTGGACAGCGCCCGCCAAAGGGACAGGGAGTTAAGGCCGATCAGAAAGCGAGACCGGATGAGCTGCCCGCGCCGGTCCACCGCTGCATAGGTTACGAACCCGCGAAACGCAGCGCCGAACCTCTTCAGCACCGCATCCATCTGCACGTCATAAGGCTCGTTGGCGGCGAAACCTTGAAGCGACTTTGTTGTCCCGACCGGCCGCGTGTGTCTTACAACGACATCGTCAACGATGGCGTACCGCAACCAAGGCATGTCAGTCAGGCGGGTCCAAAGAAGGTCTATTCCCGTCTCGTAGCCGAGCCCGAACAAATTCAACGCCGATTGCAGGCACCTGGCGCTGAACACCGGGCACATCATCTCGACCGTGTTGGTATATCGCAACACGTATCGCTTGCCGCTGACAAGCGTCGCTGCGTAGGAGAAATAGCTGTCCCAAGACAGTGCTGGCTGAAACAGATCAAGTTTATAGCGGCGGCCGATAGCGAACAGACGATTCAAGTCCAGCTTCGTCGTCTCGATGTCATCGTCGATCAGTGCAATGAGATCATATCGCGTCACAATTTCAGGGTAGCATTGAAACAAGGCATGATAGCCGGCGATCTTGCGCCCCGGGAGAAATACGCTGAAATCGTTCTGTCCATGGGAGACGCCAGCCTCGTAGGCGGCGACGAGAAGATCGAAGTCGGCGTCGCCCGCCCCCTCAGTCCAGCCGGCATGCAAAGAGCTACGCCCCGCCCGGACGATCACCAGATTTCTCTTGCCCGAGCTCTCTGGCAATTTTCGGAAGGCTGACACTGCTGCGGCCGCGGGCGTGACTTGGCGAAGGTTCATACAAAGCCTCCCGGCGGACCACTCGTTTCTAGGCAGGCGATCGGTTTGAACCGGCATGAATGCGTTTCAGAGCCCCCAAGCCGGCGCCGCGGAGCTTGGCACGAAGCTGCGGAGAAACAGCGCCTACAAGTTCCAGGAACAGTCTCGCGATAAGCAGCGGATCCAAGATCCACGCAACCAGATGAAGCAGTGTCATGCCCAACGGTGCTGTGCGCCTGTGCCGATAGGCAATTGCGACGAGGTGTTTTAGCCGCCTCGACAACTCAAAGGCATTCGCCGTGGAGCCACCAGGATTTTGCCAAGCCAGTCGCTCGGAGCTTGGCAATCGCACCGAGCGCGTCGGATGATCACGGCTGTATAGTATCGCGCTGGGCGCATGAACAAACGTCCCGAGAAGAGCCATCTCGGCCAGAAGCGCACAATCCGAGCCGTAGTAGGGCTCGTGCAGTGTCGTTTTAGCTAACGACGCCCGGCGCCAGAGGCCGAACATCGCAGCATCCCAACCGTGCGCAGCAACCATCAACCGGAAGCGGGATGCGGGCGTCGATCCTCCCATGTCCGGCAGCACCCTTTCGACATAGGAAGTCAGTTGCCCAGTTTCGTCGATCCCCAGCAGTCGCGGGTAGGCAATGACGTGGCGGGCATTCGCGTCAAGCGCACGCACGCAGTCTGTCAAGAAACCACTGCTCAAGCGGTCATCGTGCGCGCACCATTTGAAATATTCGCCTGTGCTCAGTTGGAACGCTCGATTGAAATTGGCACCGGCTCCCAGGTTGCGAACGTTTCGGACATAGCGTATGCGCCTGTCCCGCTGCGCAAATTCCAAGCATATATCCGCTGTCCTGTCCGTCGAAGCATTATCGGTGATGACAAGTTCGAAATCGCCGAAATCTTGCTCGAGGATCGACTGAATCGCATCGGACAGGAAATTCTCGCCGTTGTAGACGGGTAAACCAAGGGATACCTTTGGCGACTTGGAATGTTCCATTTCCAGGCTCCTTCTGGGTGGACGTCAGACCGCGACGACTTCCGGTCGCAGGTCCAGCGCAATCAAGGATTGCGCCACTTCGTTCACGTATATCGGGTTCATGACGATGACGAGATCAGGCGGAGTGTCCAAGAGGTCGCTTGGCGCGATGACCGGATGACCGGTCCCGGGCGTAAACTTGCCTTGCTTGTAGGGGTTGATGTCGACTGCTGCCCAGACTTCGTCTCCAAGCTGCAAGGTCGTCAGGAACGACACTGCCTTGGAGCCGCCGCCCCACAGGACGACCCGCCGGCCGGCGGCGTATGCGGCGCGGATGCGCTCCTGCCAGAAATCCTGAACCGCACGCACGCGAGCGGGAAAGGTTTCCGCCAAACGGTGCATCACTTCCAGATCGTGCTCGAGCGGTAGTCTCGGCATCGTCCGGCCGGCTGACGGCCGGGCGTACTGAACGATGTACTGGTTGTCATAGACGAGCTCCAGATCAGTAACGTCGAAACCTTCCTGGCGAAACAGGCGTGCGTGCGCGCCAGGACTGAAATAGGAGCAATGCTCATAGTAAATGTCCCAGAACGCGCTCTCCACGAGCACACGTTTTGCATCAGGCGTCTCGAAGACCGCCCAATCCTGGGTCCTTTTGCCGATCATCTTGCGGATCAGCCGCACGAAACTCGACACCGAGCTGACGTGTTCGAGCGTGTGGCGACAGAGGACCGTATCCGCCTGGAGATGCTGGTAGTCCGGTCCGAAATAGTCGACGATGATCTTGACGTCGCCGTACTCATCATTGCGGCCTTTGTCGGCTCGATAGGCTGGATCAATACCGAGCCCGGTGGAGCCGCCCGATATGCAAAGTTCGCGGAGAAATTCACCCTTGCCGCAGCCGATCTCCAACACGTGCTTGCCGGCTATCGCACATTTTTGTGCAATCTCGCGTGCAAGTCCTTTCGCGAAACTGTTGAAGGTGCTGGAAAAATGCTGGGATTCCTCGAAATTGGTCGAGTAACCCATGATCGTCTCGTCAAAGGCCCTGTTGAATATGAATCCGCATGCGTCGCAGAATGCGAGGTCAAGGTCGCGGCGGGGAAAGGCGTGGGCCTCTCGGGCCGAGTTCAGCAGGACACAACTATGCACCGGGATGGATTCGACCCGGTAGATTGACCGGCTGACCGGCGCCGAGCAGCAAGGGCACGCGGCCGGTCGAAGCGCTTTTCTGTTGCTTGCCATGTGAAGGTCAACTGAATTCATTGTAAAATTGGCTCGACAAGTGAACCGGTTATATCGCGCGTCGAGCTCTCGGCTCCGAAGAGTTCATTGTACTCGGTCGCGCGAGCGAGTTGGACAGACTGGGCCAGGCCAAGGGCGTCGAGTATCGCCAGGTCGAACCTTTCCTCGGAGAACCGGGTCGCGTTCACGCGACAGGCGTGCGGCGTAATGGACAGCGCATTTTTCTCGAATAGATCAATGGCCCCAGCTACGGAATCGATGGCCTGACGGTCGAAGAGCACACCTGTCGGATGGGCGCTCTCGCCAAGCGGCCGGACAATGTCGCGCGCGCCGCCGCGGCCGAAAGCGATCAATGGCGTGCCGCACGCCTGGGCCTCGGCAAGCGTTATCCCGAAGTCCTCGCATCCGGCGAACACCATCGCACGAGCCTTGGCGATTTTTTCGATGTATTCATGCCGCGGCAGATAGCCGGTGAAGACTATGTTGGGGCCGGCAAGCGATCGCAGATGTTTGGATTGTACTTCGTCGCCGACAACAACCAGGCGACGCGACGGCGTTTTGCTGAACGCCTCGATTATCAGATCCGTTCGTTTATACGGGGCGTGGAACGCGGCCGTGACGTAGTAGTCATCCTTGTTGACGACGAGTTTAAGATCCTCGGTGGCGACGGGCGGATGGACGACCCGCGCGTCGCGGCCGTAAATCCGTTCGATTCGAGAGCGGACATAATTCGAGTTTGCCAGCATCAGGTCAGGACCGTGCGCCGTTCTCGTGTCCCAGGTCCGCAGCCTGTGAAGCATGTAGCGAAAGACGAGACCCTTCGGCCCAAATCCCAAGCGGGCCTGCTGCAAATAGGAGAATTGCTCGTCCCACGCATATCGCACCGGACTGTGCACATAGCACAAATGTAGTTGGTCCGGGCGGGTCAGAACGCCTCGAGAGAATGCGGCCGAAGAGGAAATTACCGCGTCATAACCCGTGACATCAAATTGTTCGATCATAAACGGGCAGAGAAAGAATAGTGACCTGTAGTACTTTTCCACGAAGGGAAGTCGATTCATGCCGGAAACGTGGAAAATTACGCCTGGAAAATACTCTTCCTTGATCTCCTTCGGGAGAAAATCAAACAGGGTGAAAACCTCGGCTCTCGGAAAAATCTTGCAGATCCGGGCAAGGACCTGCTCCCCTCCCCGAAAGTTCGGGCACCAATCATGCACGACGGCGATGCGCGCGTTGCGGTCGATGCCGGCAAATGGCGTCTTGCTGATCGATCGCAAATGTTTGGTATCCCGGCCCACCATGGTGGTTGCTTTCGGCTGTCGCACATGGCGCATGCATTGCCCTCCCGGAATGTTGGCACCTTTTTCCGGAATTCTTTGTCGCCCGGATGCTCAGCGACTGTGTGTCGTCCGCCCCGTCCAAACAAGCTGCCTATCGGGTTAAGCGCCGCACCCTCCCGAGGCCCGATGTACTCCAACGAGGTACGCCTCCTACTTCGATGGGCCTAAGCACGCATCAACGCTAACCTTATGCGCAGGCTGTATCGGCGCGACCGGCGGATTAGGATCATGGCGCGCTCACTTCGCAAGCAGTGGTCGCGCGCCGTATCTGTACCCATTGCCCGCGAGGAGAGTTGATCGTCGATGATAGTGGTCGTGATCGTCGCAACGTTTGGTCGCAAGGAACAAGTGACTCGGCTTCTTTCACAGTCGCAAGGGGCTGGGTGGAGCCCGAGTAGAATCTGAAGATCTAGTGCAGAGGTAAGAGATGCTCCAGGAACTGCCTTTTTCCGTCGACAGCGGCGCTCGTTCAAATCATCGAGTTCGGCGCCTGGGCAACCTGTCGGCTCGGCGCGACGGTTGGCGCATTCTCCACGTCGTGGTGTATGCGGGGATGTCCCTGGCCTGCATGTTGGGTGCCTCGGCTGCAAACCCCACAGACTATGTGCTCGGCCCGCAGGACAAGCTCCGCGTCAAGGTCTACGAATGGCGTGCGTCACGCGACAAGATTTTTGGCTGGGATGCTCTCAATGACGAATACATAGTCGGTCCCAATGGCTCCGTTTCGCTACCGCTGGTCGGCGAAATCAAGGCTGCCGGACTCACCACCGGTGAGATCGCGAACTCGATCGGCGACAGCCTCATGAAAAGTGTCGGCCTCTCGCGAAAACCGAACACCGCTGTTGAAATCGTCCAGTTCCGACCGTTCTACGTGGTCGGCAAGGTGACGCAGTCGGGAGAATTCGCATACCGGCCCGGGCTGACCGTCTTGCAGGCATTGAGCATCGCGGGCGGATTGCGGACTCGAGAGGACAGGGACGCCAGGTTCGAGCGCGAAGTGATCCAGGGCCAAGGGGATGTGAGCCTGCTTAGACTGAGCGAGGCCAGTCTCCTCGCTCGCAAGGCACGGCTCGAGGCGGAACTCTCGCATGCCAGCGACATTCAGTTTCCGGCCCAGTTGACGTCGCGTATTCAGGACGACGTCTTTGCCGTGCTCTTGAAGCAGGAACGCTTGATCTTCCAGGCGCGCAGCGAGGGATTGGACACTCAGGTCAAGGCGCTTCTTGGTCTCCGCGAGTTCCTCCAGAAGGAACTTGCCTCGCTGGAAGCGCAACTCGTTTTCCTCGACAAGCAGATCGGCTCAATCCAGAAAGAATTGACAGCGGTTTCGGCGCTTGTCGCCAAAGGTCTTGCGGCGGCGCCGCGCGAGTTTTCTCTGGAGCGGGCCCTTGCCCAGGCGCAGAGCGAGAGGTTGTCGGCGGAAACCAGTCTGCTGCGCGGGCGCCAGGAAATCAGTAAAACTGACATATCAATTCTCGAGCTCCAGGATGGGCGCGAAAATGAGATAACGGTCGATCTGCGTCAAACGCAAGCTGAGCTCGATGCTCTCGTAAGCAAGACAGAGACGACAAGGCGGCTATTGTACGAGTCCGCGGTATCTGCCCCGAGCCTTCTTGCCCGCCGAGCCGACGCGGAGCTGGCTGCGCCGATCTACACGATTTTCCGGCCGTCGGCGGACGGTGCGACAGTGCAAATCCAAGCTGACGAAACGAGTGCCGTCGAGCCCGGAGACACGATCAAGGTTGAAATACCACTGGCTGAGGATGAAACGGGCGCGCTGGACCTGACATCGACCGAGCGGCATGAGGCGCCGGGAATAGAACTCAAGGCAGAGACCGCCGGCGACACTGTAGGCATTCCGTAGCCTCCCGGCGGATTTTTGGCAGGATGAGGCAGACGACTTTGAGAGGCGACGAGGAGAAGCCACAAAAGCGCCTTCAGCCACCTGAGCAGGAGGGAGAAGCTCGGACCGAAGGAATATGAGCATGCCAACGCAGTCGATGATGTCTCCGTACATGCCGAAAAACAGCCAGCGAGTTGGCCCAGTTGACGCATTGAGAGGCTTAGCCATGACGGCGGTCGTGGCACAGCATTGCGGATTGTTACCATTTGGATGGACGGGTGTGTGGCTCTTTTTCGTGATCTCCGGATACGTTGTTACCCTTACGGTGATAAGCCGGGAAAGCGATCAACCGGCGCTAGAGAGGTTGGTAGGGTTTTTTCGCAGGCGCGCACTTAGGATCGTCCCTGTCTATTTCGCCTACATCTGCGCAGGTGTCGTGACCATCCTTGTGAGTGGGAGTAGCCTCGACCTGATCGCTCTTGGCTCGCTACTGGGGTTTATCAACAATCTGGCCATGACGCTTGGGCGAGGTGAGCTTGCTTCTTGGCCCGTCGGGCACCTGTGGACTATCTCAGTGGAGATGCAGTTCTACGTCATCTACGGCTTTGCGCTGTTCCTGATGTCCCGCCGCACCGTAGTCTTGCTGCTACTTTCTATGCTCATCTTGGCGCCTATGCTGCGCCTGGCCGTATCGATTGGCCTAACCAGAATCGGATGGGGTGCCGAAACCAGCGCGTACGCGGTCTACGCTGGATCATTTCTTCATACCGACGCCTTTGCGACGGGCTGTTTGCTAGCTTTTTTAAGTAAATATGGAATACTCCAAAGAAAAGCTCCATTTGTTGCAATAGTTGGAATCTGCTTACTTTTCATCTATGTAATACTTTACACAAGCATTAACTACTATGTCGTGGAAGCGCGGGGCATCGACATCCTAAAAAACGTCCTCTCCGGAATCCTGTGGGGGCAGTATCGCGAAGTATTCCTTTACAGTGCGCTAGCCGCTGCCTCTGGCGGCCTTGTAAGCCTTGCCGCTGTGGAGCACCGTTCCGTCCACTGGCTTTTGAGACTGAAATCTCTCCAACATATTGGAGAGATTTCATATGGCGCATACATTTACCATGCGATTGCGGTCGTCGCGGCCAAGTTGGCCCTCTCTCCGATAATGGACTTTTCGGCGAACCCGAGGCCAATCCATACGTGGATCGCGTTGTTCTTGTTGGCATACCTTCTGACGATTGTCGCCGCAGAACTTTCATTCCGATTTTTCGAACGCCGCTTCCTGGGTATCCACAATCTGCGATCTCCCACCAGGCAAATTTCCGAGATGCCGACATGACAACGGTGCGTATTGCTCTTGCTTTCCTCTCGCTTTTGTTTGCCAACTCTACCAGCGCGGCGCGGGAGCAACACCTTTGCAAAGGCCGGCGCCCGTAAATGTGAACCGCCCCGAGTTGATCGGAGGCTGTTTCGTTTGAGTCACGCGGCTATGGCTGGTTCATCCAACATCGCGTCGTAGCGTTCCTCGGCTTCGGCCGGCGGGATGTTGCCGATGGGCTCGCTCGAGGCCGAAACCCGAGCCGGCCGGCAGGGACGCATGGCCGATTATCTCGGGCGCAAAGACTTCGTCGTGCTCGATGAACTTGGCTATCTGCCATTCGCCCAGTCCGGTGGCCAACTGCTATTCCACCTGGTCAGCCGCCTCTACGAGCAGACCTCGGTCATCGTCACCACCAACCTGACCTTCGGGGAATGGCCCTTGGTCTTCGGTGACGCCAAGATGACCACCGCGCTCCTCGACCGGCTCACTCACCACTGCGATACGTCGAGACCGGCAACGAGAGCTGGCGCTTCAAGAACCGCGCCTGAACCCCAACCCGCTGAACCGCCCAGGTGCGCAACCCCGAGCAGCCTCGACGGATCGGATCAGCTCACCGACCTTAGGGGGTCAATATTGTGATCCGGAAAATTCAAAGGTAAAGAGCGAGTATCGTCGACTTTGAGGCCATCGGTGGGGATACTCAAAACTTCGCCCCGTGCCATTCGGTATCGAGCTGTCACGCCTTACTAGGGATCCTCACATGGACAAAGCGACGACCATCATTGGAATAGACTGCAGCCCACGCGCGTCCAGTAACTCAGCGCGGATGCTCGGCGAGGTTCTTCGCTCGCTCGAGAGAGATCGGCGGGTGAAGGTCGTGGAACAGGTGCGTCTGGCCGATGAGCGTATCGACTGTCTCGGGTGCGAGCAGTGTTATCAAACGTTCGGATACCACGGCGACGGGATCGATCGTGTTCTGTCACTCATGAAAGAGTCGGACGTGATTCTGATGGCTACTCCCACCTGCTTCGGAATGCCGCCGGCCCTGGGCGTCGTCTTGCTCGACAGATCGGATCCCCTGTGGCGCGACGGACAACAGCTCAAAGGAAAACTCGGAGCGGTCATCGTCAACGGCGCCACCGATCCCGCGGACGATCCGAGTGTGCGCCTATGCGCGGACAACATGATCAAGTTTTTCGAACAGCACGAGATGCCCTGCGTCCAGCCGATCCATCTGGGGGGAACGCTCGCGTATCCCGAGCAACGGTTTCCGGACCCGCTCCCCGACGGGACGATGGGCGTTCTCGAGCAATTGGCTGACGAGATCCGGCAGTGGGTCGGGAGCAGGTGATACCGGCACATCTCTTACCTCCTCGCGTGGTGAGACACGACCGCCCAGGTGCGCAACCCCGAGCAGCCTCGACGGATCGGATCAGCTCACCGACCTTAGGGGTCAATATTGCACGCCGATAAGGGGTCAATCTTCAACGCCGTTTGACAGGTATCTCCGTATCAGGAGCCTTCAGGCGATCCGACCCGCCGGTCGCGGGCCGAACCTAGGAGTCCTGCGTCGGGAGCCGCGTGACGGGCGTACTTGCGCCTAGAGCACGGACCCTGGTTGCGCAGATGACCGCAACAGCAATGAAAAAGCCGATACCCGGATCGGCGCTCCCACCGGCCAGAGAGCCGGCAACAATGGAAGCCAGAGCACAAGCTCGTACGCTTGACACCACTGCGTTGGTTTCTGGATCGATATACTGTTTGAGGCTTCCCATGCCCCGAAAAACCACCACCAAGAGTACTACCATCATCAGGCCGCCGACCAAGCCAAGCTGTGACGCAACTGCGATCGGCCAGCTAGATGCACGCGAACTGCCCAAGCCTACACCGAGACCGCTCGTCTCGAAGAACGCCTCCATACTTTTAGCATTCCAGTAGGCTCGCTCCTGGCCAGAGGAGGAATTTCCCTTATTTATAACCATAGAATCAAGTAGTTGGACGTATGGAGTGAAGAAACCCTCATCATAAAGGCCGATCGCCAAGGCCATGCAAACACCAAGCGAAACGACGGTGAGGATCAAGATTTCGGTCTTGTCGAAGCGGCCGGAAAGGAATGAGCGCAAGATAGAGATCGCAACAGGAATGCTCAGTATGGCTAGTCCCACATAGGCCACCGAAGACGTGGAAAGGGCCAAAAGGACAAGCACCAGAACTGCCAGCCCCCCCGCCAGCCGCGACTTAGTTTTGCGCCAGTAAACATAACAGAATGCTAAGCAGGCGAGTGATCCGCCGCCGAAGGCCGATGCCTCGGAGGCGGCACCCGCAATGCGCCAAAAACCACCCGTCTTAGCTTCTGAGAGCATCGCGTAGTTGGCTGTGCGGATCGGCCGAAGGACATCTCCTGCTCCTGCTAGCTTGCCGATTAGGTCGATCAATCCCATCCCGCAGTGGAGACCGCATGAGAGAAGGAATGCGCGCCGAATTTGGTCCATTCTATCCTTGTGCAGAAGCAGAACGCACAGGGCGATAGCAGTAAGCCCCCCCAAAACGAAATATCCGGTTTGTGAGATATTGCCCGACACGGGTGCAAGCGGAGCCTCCACGACTCCGCGTCGCATTGTCGATTGTACAAAGACAATAGTATCTCCCGCGAAGAAGCGCGGGAACAACCAGGCGCCGACCATGGCATAGAGCATCAGCCCGCAGAGGGCCCAGATCGGTCGGATTTCGCCGAATACATCGCCGAGGTGCCGCCAAATTCGTCGCTTGAAGGCGACGGCAGTCACCAGAAGCGCAGCGAAGAACGTGAAGATGAGTGGCGACGATCCCCCAAGCGAACTTAGCGTAACAACGGCAGTTGCACCGAATGTCAGCGACACAATGAGCCCGATGATTAATGGAGCCCGGAAATAGCATCCTAGAAGCAATATTCCAGTACAAACTAAGAGACCGATGAACGAGACCTGCATGATGCTAGGTCCAACCCAGCGGCGTGAACCGATCGCTTTGACTTGCGTTTGGATAGTACGAACATTGCAGCGACGCGGGACATCGTTCAGGATAAGAAATCCAGATAGTCTGTACACAAAATTCGAGCGCTGGGGCGGCAATATCGTTGCAGGCTTCGAACCCTTTTGCCGAAGCTATCTCGCCAGCAGCGGCGCGCAATGGCTTCATCTGCACCATGCCCCTAGAACTTGACCCGCTTAAAAACGCCCTCAGGCATCGCGGCGATTACCCCCATGACAAGACGCCAGCTTCTTCTCACGTAGATGATGTCGCGGTGCCGCGATTCCGCAGCCTCGTAGATGGCTTCGGCTACTTCATCAGGTTCTGCCGTTAAAAATGGTGACAGTTTCATCCCGTCTGTCATTCGGGTCCGGACGAAACCCGGCATGACCGTCACCACCCTCACGCCTGAGTGCCACAATCTACCTCGAAGCCCCGACAGGAAAGCAGTCAATCCGGCTTTGGCGGAGCCGTAGACATAGTTGGAGGCGCGGCCGCGGTTTCCGGCGACCGAACTGACACCAACGATGGTGCCGGTGCCCCGCTTCTCGAATCGGTCCGCCAGCATGCCAAGGAGAATTGCGGGTCCCTCAAAATTCGTACGGAGTGACAATGAGGCGTATGCCGTGTCGGCAACCGCTCTCGACTGGGTTGGAAGCATTCCCACCACGCAGACGACTGTATTGGGCAATGTGCCGAGTGAATTGATGAACGGCCCGAACGACTCCGTATCCAAGATGTCGAGGCGGCAAAGTTCGGCCTTGGCCTGCGAGGCGGTGAGAAGGTGGTTGACCTCCCGCAGGCCTTCTTCGTCGTTTCGGGCCGTAAGGATCACTTTCCAGCCATGCTCGGCATAGACGAGGGCCGTTGCCCTCCCTATGTCCGAAGTGCCGCCTATGATCAAGGCGGTTCCCGGTTGTGTCGTCATACTGCGATCCTTTTCGATAACATCGATGCGAGCCGCCCTTCGGCCCCAATCGCGCGGCGCTGCTGACGAAATACAGAAAGATTCGGATAGCCCGCCTCGAACGTTTCGGGCCGCTGGCGGGCGTCCTTGGCCAGATAGAGCCGCCCTCCCCCTTCGACGACCAAGCAGTCCAATCTATCCAGAAGTGAGAAGATGCTGTCGGATACGGGAAAATCGAGAGCCAGCGTGACTCCCGGCATCGGAAATGAAAGCTGGCCGCCACCCTTGCCCAACGTCTTGAGGACGGCAAGGAACGACGGGTCCCTCGTTGTGGCAATTTCTCCCATGATTTCAGGCAAGACGCGTGACGCTGTCTGATGGGGGAGAACGAATTGGTATTGCAGGAACCCGCGGCGGCCGTAGAGCCGGTTCCATTGGTCAAGGCCGTCCAGGGGGAAGAAATAGGATTGCCACGTCACCAGTTCATCCTTGGTGCGGGCGCGGGCGTAACGGAGCGCATTAAAGGCTCGGATGGAGTGCCTGTTGAGAAGAAATCCCGGGGCATCCAATGGCACAGCAATCCCGCGACCACGGGTATTCGGGTAGATCGGTGCACCCGGGTTTCTTTCCTGGAGAGCGTCAAGGCTGACATGTTCGCCGAGGTAAACCAGCGAGCGGCCAAGCGCGTTTCCCCTGGAAAGGCAATCGACCCAAGCTACGGCATAGCTGGCGCCTTCATTAGCTGTCAGTAGCTGCACGGCCGATAATATATTCTCGGCTCGTACAGTGTTCTGCCTCATCCATCCTGTTTCGACCTTGATCAACCGGATCGTAGCCTCGACAATCGTTCCAGTCAGGCCCATCCCCCCAATGGTAGCTTTGAAGAGGTCAGAATTATCATCCCGGGAGCATCGGACCGTCTGTCCCGAGGGAAACATCAGTTTCAGCGCTTCTACATGATCGCCGAAGCCCCCGACCCAATGATGGTTTTTGCCGTGAACGTCCGCAGCAATCATGCCGCCGATCGTGACAAAGCGCGTGCCCGGTACCACGGCAGGGAAAAACCCTCGAGGCAGGAACCTGTCGATTAGGTCAGCTAGTAACACACCAGCTTCGACTGTCAGTAAGCCCGAGGTTTCGTCGAAACCCTTCATTCGGTCGAAGCGCCGCATATCGAGCGTCACTCCTGCACCGATACCGGCGTCGCCATATGAGCGTCCGTTGCCTCGCGCCACGTAGGTCGGTATGTGCCGCTGCAGCATCGCCAGTTCGCGAGGAGATCCCGGGCTGACGACGTTGCTGCTGTGCCTCGGATACCGTCCCCACCCGCTTAGCTCCACTGTGGCCTCCCGGAACGGAAGGTATATCTGCTGTCGAGGGCGAACTTGGTTGCATAGCCGATGGCAAGTCCGAGAATCGCGCCCGAATATTTGGCAAGAGACGTCCCCCAAATGTGCCAGAATCCTATTTCGAAGGCCCAGGAGATAATCGTCGTTAGTACGCTGAACACCCCGTAGAGCGTTACCTTGCGGGCTTCCTGGTACCTGCCTTCAAACGGATCAAAGAAGATGTAGTTTTTGTCGAGAACATATTTGACGACAAATCCCCCGACGGTGCCGACCGTGATTGAAACGAAGAGAGTGAAAAACGGTGCGGCGCGAACTGTTGCCTCCTGCAATAGGAGGTTGGCTGCCGTCGCGATGACTGCGAAAGCCGCATAACGGGTCGCGTATGTTGTGAATTGAAGGGAACGCATATCCTTACACCATTTCGCGTTGCCTAGACCGCCGCCACGACAGCTAGCCCGGCAATGAGGAATGACAGCAGGCTGTTGCGGTCGGTCATCGCAAACACAATCGGATCCTCGGTCATGCTGCGCCTGTGAGCAATCATCACCAGACGGCTGGTCCAGTAGATGAGCACGGGGCAGACGAACCAGAGCATTTGCGGCCGTTGGTAGAGCACGTTCACGTCCGGCGAGGATATGTACAGCGCGAACACGGTGACGGAATTGTAGCCCGCGGCCGCTGCAAACGCGGCGACCACGCCGAGATCCTCGAACTTGTAGTTCCGGTTCGAAGGCTCGGACAGTTGGAGATCTAGGCGTGTGGCAAGTTCGGCATATCTCTTGACCAGGGCCAGCGCCAAGAAAATGAAGATGGCGAAGGTCAGAAGCCACGGAGAGACGTGCACTCCGATCGCGATAGCCCCGGCAATGATGCGCACCGTGTAGAGCATCGCGAGCGTAACGACGTCGATGAGCATCTTGCGCTTGAGGTAGAACGAATAGGCCGTGGTAAGGACGAAGTACCCAAGGAGGACGGCAAAGAAGGCAGGAGACACACCAGTAGCGAGGATGAATGACGCGATTAAAAGCAGCGGCGCGGCGAGCAACGCGTGGATCAGTTGGATTCTGCCCTCCGCCAGCGGTCGATGCCGCTTGGTCGGGTGCGCCCTGTCGGCCTGAAGATCAACGAGGTCGTTGATAATGTAGACACTCGAAGCGCAAAGGCAAAAGCTGAGGAATGCGATTCCGAGCTCGATCAGGTTCTCGGCAGTGAACTGGTGGGAAGCCAGCAACGGAACCAGCAGCAGAAGGTTCTTCGTGTATTGGTGCACCCTCAAAAGGCGCGCCCATGTCCGCCAGCTTGGTTTCTGGTGGGGCAGGTATTCCTTTTCGACAGGCATTGCCGCAAGCCTTCTGGAAACCCGTCCAGATGTGCGGATTGCAATTGCCGTTCCGCATTTTGACCAGACAGCCAGGTCGTCGGCATCGTTGCCAATGTAGTCGAACCTTCCCTCGCCGAACACTGCGACCAGCTTGGCTGCTTTCGTCTTGCCCGAGCAGTTCGTGGTCGCATCCGACCCGATGTACCCATCAAAAACGCCCAAGTGATCTGCAACAGCTCTGACGATGCGTTCGGAAGCGGCGGATGCAAGGTAGACTTGCCGCCCGTCCTTCTGCGCCGCCTCAATCTCTTTGAGCACAGCTTCGTCGTATGGAAGCGCAGACGCGTCGAACTCTACCGAGGAAGCAGCGCACTGTTTTAACGCAGCCTTGCCAAGCCTCAGTGCTTTTAACATGTCGACCGCAGATTGAGGTCGGCGTGCAAACTCCGACAGGGCGGTTTCTATCAACAGGTCTGAACGAACCAGTGTCCCGTCCATATCAACAACGAGCGGGCGACGGCAAGCCGGCTGCGGCGCCGCAACTTCGACATGTATCGATTCTTGCGCCATTTGCGCTTCGCCCACTCTGCAGGTTGCAGAGCTGAGCAGATCACGCGCTCATGACGAAGCGTAGTGCGCAAAACGGAGTAAACGATACCACCATCGTGTGAGTTTTGCGCTCATTGATGAAGCGTAGCGCGCAAAACGAAGTAAACGATACCACCATCGTGTGAGTTTCGACGAATTATGATGCGTTGCAGCGGGGGCGGCTGGGCCGCACAAAGCTTTGGCACATATGGAAATTCGTCTCGAACTGGCCACAGCGATGTTCAAAAACTTGGTAGCGCACCGCGGGAGCTCCAGACGTGTAGACCGCGTTCAAAATTGCATCCATAACGGCAATAAATCTCTATGCTTGCCAATATTACAAATGCGTCCTGAATAACGATGGCGGGATCAGGGGCAATGGTGAGTGTTCTCAAAGTCGAGCCAGGTAGTTACATTCAGAACAATTCCATCGATGGTAACAGTGTCGCTTCAGAGCCCAAGGACGGAATTGACAGGAAGTTCACCCTATTTTGCGTCTTTGCCGCCATTGCAATGGGGGCAATGTTGCGTTGGCTCGTCAACTCAGACGAGGCGTTTTGGTATGACGAGGTGTGGACCGCGACGATTGCACTGCAGGACTGGCGCGGGGCACGTGAGATTCTGGGGATCGATGTAAACGCACCCCTCTACTACCTGACTGTCTGGGGGTGGGGGCAACTCTTCGGCGTGTCTAATGTTGCAATTCGTGCGCCTGGCATGATTGCCACCGCCGTTGCGCCATTAATGGCATGGATGCTGTTGCGCGGACGGATGCCACTGCATCAAAGGGCCTTGTTCACGATCATCATCGCGCTGTGGATCCCCAGTTTGTATTACGCCGAAGAGGCGAGAAGCTACGCCTTCACGGTGCTCGGTTCCGTGTTGCAAACCGTTTTCTTCTTTCGTGCGCTACGGAGCAAAGGCGAGACCGGGGACATCACCGGGTGGGCGCTGTCGGGGCTGTTTCTCGGACTGAACCATTACACGACCTTGGTCATGTCAGCAGTCCAGGGGGTGTCGCTTCTTCTTCTTTTTTGGCGAACGCGGCCCCTCGCGATTGCCTTTGCAGGTTTTGCCTACACGCCAGTTGCCGCGGTCTTCCTGAGCCACTACGAAGCCATTTTGCACATAACCACTTCCCAGAACTTCTGGCTCAAGCCGTTGTCGCTCTTCGATCTCGGACGTGCGTTGAAGTTCCTGGCAGGCGAAATCTATGTCGCCCTCCTCCTGGTCTGCGTTATTGGTGCGGCGCTTCTCATCGATGCCAAAAACGCGGCTGATGAAGGCACGCTGCGCCGCTATCGCGTGACCAACGTCGCGTTGTTGTGGATAGCGCGCCTGCGCAACTCCATCCGATCATCCCCGCTATTCCTGACCGCCTTGGTAAGCTTCCTTGGGTTATGCCTTTTTCTCGGCATCGCAGTACTTCGACCTACTTTCATGCCTCGCTTCCTGTTCCCCTTTGCACCTGGCCTTTTCCTCGGCTTGATATGGTTCATCGACGCAATGCCGAGCACTCGCTTATGCGCACGCTACGCGACAGTTGCCGTGTTCTTTGCAGGTGCCTTGATCTGGGGGGTCCAAAGCTCTGCAGAAATTAACAAACACCTGACGTGGGAGCACGAAAGCGCGATCTTGAAGGACGCTGGAGTCTCGGAAGTCCTTTTCATCCTCGATCAGGGCTTCCCAACTCCCTACCCCGAATTTTTGCATCCGAAAGTGTTCGGCTTTTATTTTTCCCGCGCCGGAGCCGACGTAAGTGTCCGGGAGTTCGTTCCCGATTATCAGGGATACTCCGATCCGAGGCCGCATCTCATCAGCTTTCTCAGTGAGAAGCCTGGACGTGGTCTCATCTGGAGCATTTTTCCGGGGCCCTCTCCCGACCCCATACCGTCTGACCTCGAAGGCAAGATCAGGCGAATTCGCGAGCGCGGATTCTCGGCAGTATATGATCATACCGTCATGGAGGATATTGAGGGCGTTGATTGCCACGCGACACAAACCGGACCTTGGTCAAAGTATACCTGCTACTCCGCTCACGATCCGACGGCACAGGGTGAACTACGCGATGATTAAGGGCGGCTTGCGCGTGCCCGAACGGCGCCTGTTAATCCTTTGCAGTTTCGAAGCAAGCGGACATTCTCCTGAGTGCAGCTCCGAAGCATGGGGCAGGTCGACCGAAATATGACATTGATTTATTGCGTCAGCTTCGACCTGTCGAAGCCGACGCGCATGCCGCAGGCGGAGCCACGGGCCGCATTCTACGGTGAAGCGCGACCGCTCCTTGCTGTCGCCGGATCCCGGCATTTTCTTTTTGTTGCGATGTCTACCCGCAGTTCGCGGCAGGCTGTTCAAAAAGTGCCTCCAGCCGTTTTGTGGACGGCACTCTCTTAGCCCCGACGATCGCGAGAAATCGCGAGATTGCGCAGAATGCGAAGCGACGGAAATTCGCCATTGGAGAGGGCGACAATATCGAGATCGCCGTCGACATCGAGGTCAACGGCTCGCGCGGCCACAAAACTGCCGGAGCTAATATACTGCAGGCCTCGACGACCGTTGCCATGGTCGGCGAGGATATAAAGGCCGCCCAACCCAGTAGTACCCGCCGCGATCACATCCGGCGCATTGTCGCTGTTGAGGTCGGCAGCCGACAGAGGCGCAAGATCGGGTGACACTAGCCGCGGCCCATTCGATTCATTGTTTGCGGAGTTTTTGACCCTGGCGTTGACTGCTCGTGGCCAGCCCCCTGCAAGATCGCCTCCAGTGTTGCGCCATGCCAATGCGCCGCAAGCCACATCGGTCACACCATCTCCATCGACGTCGTCTGTTGAGAGGGTGCATGTTTGCTGCCCTGTGTCTATTGAAGCCGCGAGTTCCCATCGGTCCAGAGGCAACCGGTCGCGGGGCAAATCGAGCGCATTGACCCAGATGTGAACTGGCGGATTCGTCACCCAATTGGAGCCGTAAACATCAAGATCACCATCAGCGTCGAGATCAGCGAGAACGCCATTGTGGACTCCACCCTGACCGATGACCTGGACCCTCCACATCTCACCACGCCCGTCGATATTGTAGACAGCGGCGATCAATCGGTCGCTGGAGGTATGCATCTGACCCACCATGAGGTCTGGATCGCCATCTCCGTCCAGATCGCCGACGGCCAGGGTGTGCGCCTTCTCGACGAGAGGCAATATTTTGTTGCTTTTCCAATATCCTCGGGGATTTCCATCCTTGGCTTTGTACCACACGATGTCTGCGACGTCCTCCGAGGATGAATACAAGACGTCGGGTTGGCCGTCTTGATCGATATCCGCAACGACCGTTTTGAAGTTTTCAGGTGCCGGCCCTATCGAATAACTCTCCCATTTGTCCACTCGTGCTTGTGCATATCCTGGATTTTTTAACCAGGCTCCACTTACGACGATGTCCTGTATGCCGTCAGCATCTATGTCCCCTATACCCAACCCTTCCTGACCAAAGTCGCGGCTCGCCAAAGGGCGGCCCATCCATGATCCGTCAGCATTCTGGAAAAAGATGATGACGCTATCTTGCGACCGCGTTGCAATATCTAGACGTCGGTCACCATCGAAATCGGCGAGTTTGACATCCTTGCCCCAACCTCCGATCTCTCCGATCTCGCGACGGAGCCATTGTGCGCCATCGGTAGGGTCTCCGCTTGGCAGTGGATTCTGGAACTCCACTAGATTGGCACCTTCCGGCCCATCGGGAACGACTATGTCAAGATCGCCGTCACTGTCGATGTCGCCCAACGCACCGTCGGTCGTAAACTGGTTTTTGGGCCGTCCGATCAGATTTGGACGCCAACCCGGTGCACGATACCAGACCAACGCTTCCTTGACTTCGCCTCCGATCACGAGGTCGAAGAGGCCGTCGCCGTCAATGTCACCAACCATCTTTACGTCGCCGGATCGATCGTCGACGACTTGCATTCGAAATTCGAGGCCATCCCACAGCGCAGCCGACGACAGCGACACCGGCTCGCTGGCCGTGAGCTTCGTGCACCCCACTATCACGGCCATTGCCAGCAAGCAGGTCCACCAAGCGGCACTGTGCCGTCTCCGCCGTTCCAATGTGCTCAACAGCATCTGAAAGACCTCAATGCTCACGACATCGGCTCGAATAGGAAAACCTCGACTAGGCCTTTTGGCCACCGTTTCTCCGAGAATGATCCGGCCTCCAAGTCGCCCGAGCAAAGCACGTGAGGCTAGGCGGCCGTTAGAGGCCCAAAGGGAGTATGTGTACCACGTTTGAGGGCGCGGTCCTGGCAAAGCCGGAACCGTGGTTGAGGTGAAGGCGATCGGCTCCTTCGTGAGTTGGCTAATGAAGGGTTCCCCCTTTCGGTCAAGTACCGGAAATATTAAGATCCGCTAATGTTGTTCGGCGATGAGCAAGGACAACATCATTTCTTTGGAGGGGGCCATCAGGGCCGAAATCCGCAGGAACCTGGCCGATGTCATGGGATTGCACGGCTTCGACTTCGAAGTCGACACCATACTCTCCAGTTGGGAAGGCACGATAGATGATCGTCAGGTGATGGAAGCCCTACGCATCATTAAACTCGCCGGCTTCATGTTCGACGAGGTTCCGTACAGAGCAGACTGAAGTGGCTGCGTTTGCCCGCCAAAAAAGCCAGATCGTTGGCCTGATGAGGGTCGGGCTGCGGATCAAGCGCGGACACTCGACGCGATCGCGTCGACCTCCGCGGCCACCCCGCCCCCCACCGGCATAGCGAGGCTATTGTCCCGATTGCCGTCGCACCAAAACGCCAGAGAGGCTATGAGCGCAGTGATCATCGACCAGCGCCTATAGACGACGAGGGCCAGGATTCCCGTGCAAATCAATGCCACGACGACGGAAACCTGCATTTCACACACTGACCATCGATGGTCCAGACCCTGACTGCGCCGCCGGAACCGCTGAGCTAGAAGGTTTGGGCTTCACAAAAACGAGCGACTCTGATTTCCTTGGGACAGGGTTCGTCTGCGCGGCGTCGATTGACCCTGGGAGGAGATCGCCGTGTTGCTTGCCATTGTCGGCGTTGCCGGTCTTGCCCTGGCAATAGGGTTTACGTTGCGCGCGCCGGCGCTGATCGTGGCGACCTTGGTGGTGATCGTCGGCAGCGTCGCTGTAGGCAGTTTTCTTCACCTGTCTGTTCCAAACACCATCCGCTCGACGTTTTACCTTGTTGTCGTCACCCAAATTGCCTACCTGGTCGGCCTTGCAATTGCCGTGCTGCGGCATCGCCCAAAGCAACAATAGAGTGGGCGACAATCCGTTGTGGGCGACAATCGCTTGAGGCCGTTTCTGCCGCGTCCCCTGACATAGCCCCCCTTACATAGCCAAGGTCAGGAGGTCTGATCGAACTTCATCATGGCCGGTATCGTCCGCATCAGGATCGAAAGATCGCGGCGTAGAGACCATGTCCGAACGTACTGCGTGTCCAGCAATACGCGATGCGAATACTCGGTCGTGTTTCTCCCGTTTATCTGCCAGAGGCCGGTCAGTCCTGGCCGCGTCTTCATATATTCATGCGATGCTGCGCCATAGCGTTGCAATTCGTCGGCAACGACAGGACGCGGGCCGACGCAACTCATGTCGCCCCGCAAGATGTTGAACAACTGCGGCAGTTCATCCAGGCTCGATTTGCGAAGCATCCTTCCGAAAAACAGGATACGCGGATCGCAGCTCAGCTTCTGATTGGCCGCCCACTCCTGGGCGGCTTGTGGATTGCAACTCAGATGCTGTTCGAGCACTTCCTCGGCATTCCGCACCATGGTGCGGAACTTGTAGCAGTCGAAGGCCTTTCCATCGAATCCAATGCGCTGGTGAACGAACAGCACCGGACCGCCTGTGGTCGCCTTGATCAGAAGCGGGATCACAACCAGGATCGGACCGGCCAGGATGAGCGCTGTCGAGGCTACCATCAGATCCAGCAGCCTCTTGGCCCAACCGCCGAGCGGCTGTCGGCTTTCGCTCCGCGCATCGTCCTCAATGCTTGCCGTGCGCACATCCGGCTCAAACGGAACGGCGCCATGGTCATGGCTTGCGTTGATTTGAGGCGACGACAGGTCTGGCGTATTCGATCTCGCGGCCGCATCGCTTTCATGCCGAAGAAGCGAAGTCGCGGCAGGCCTGGCTCCGACCAGTAGAACCCAGCCTTCAATAGCCAGGTCTTCGCACTGCCGCAGGTTACTTTCGATCACGTTGGACATTTTCCGCTTGCGCTCGATTTCAACTTTTCGTTTGCATTTTGGCGACGACGGTTGATCTCCGGCAAGCAGGGAAAAGGTGGTAGATCGGGGGTGTTTGGCAGCGCGGCCTACCCCTTAGTTGCTAGGCCGGGTACGGACGAATGGCTGCTCCGTCCAATGCCTGGCACGATTTCGGAATCAATTGTTCGGCTCGCGACGCCCTGAAGGGGCGCGGATTCACTTTGACAGGTGCCGGATTGACGGGGCGGTGGTGTCGAGACTTGCCGCTGGGCTCTAAAGCGCGTCGCATTTTGAACGGATTCCTGCGACGCGCTTCAAGTTCTGAATGCATGCGTCATCGCAAAACCGCTGCGCACCCTCGGTTCGAGCCGGAGGGCATGCTTTTGCGCGACATGCATTAGCTCGACGCCACCGCGAGGAGGACAGGATGTCAGCGCGGCGCCTGACCTGCGCGCTTCCGGTAACGCCGAGCCGAAACAGTACGAACACGTGTCATCAACACGCCAAGGACGGAAGAATTGGTGCTTTTGAGTGTCTGCGTCAGGTCTTCCAGTTGATCAAGCGACGTCACGCCCCACTGCGCCACCACAATCACGCCATCAAGAAGCGGGCAGAGAGCAAGGCCTTCGGCTCCTGAACTAAACGGTGGGAGTTCAACAATGACGATACTGTAACTACCAACTTCGTTCAGCAATTTCTCCATATTATCGGGAACAAGCAAATTCGCCGAATTCGACGCATCGTTCTTCAAGTAATAAAACGATGTCTTTTCAATGTATCGGATTTGCTTGCCGATGTCTTTGGGGCTGCCGGAATCCCGATCGATCATATTGAAATCGGCGGAAAAGAGACGTTCGTTAGCCAGTGCCGACTTATCGTCGGCGTTGATCACGAGGGTCGCTGTGCCCGCTCTCCCACACAGCGCCGCCAGATTGCTTACAATGGTGCTCTTTCCGTCGCCGGGGGACACGGATGTAATTCCGATGCGACGCCTTGAAGGGTTGGCCCCGGCCAGGCCCATGATCGCCTTGACGCTCCTGAGGCTGCCGCTGAATGAAGAGTCCGGGTTCCTGAGCACCTCGTCAAGCCGGCCAAAACCACCCCGCCTGAAGCTGACCGGCGGCAATTCTCCAATACAGGCGAGGCCCAGTTCGCGACGGATCTGACGCGGGGTCCTCACGTTCCGATCGAGCCCGCGTCGCGCCACGGCGAACCCGATGCCAGCTACCATCCCGGCAAGTGCGCCAAAGGCGAGGATCAGCGTCTTGCGCGGCCGACTTGCCGTCTTGGGGCTCGTCGCGGACGTGATGACGCGAGCATTGGCGATCAGATAAGGCTGTTGGTCGACCGAGTTTGTATACGCCGCGAGCAGGCTCTCATACATCTTTCGATAGGTGTCGGCGGTAACCTCCAACTGCTCCAGCGTAATCTGGTGTGTTGGCTGTCCTTCGCTGTGTGCGAGGTCCTGTCCGGCGACGGACGTCTCGTCCTGACCGATGCTGTAGTCGTGTTTTGCGCGAAACTGCTGGGCGACCCGGGTCGCCCGGTTCATCTGATCACCGACCTCCCGCATCCGCCTTTCCAACCATGCGATGCCTTCGCTAGCCGTTGCCGTTGTCGTTTGCACTTGCTCGCGCACGAACGCTTCCGCCGTGGCGTTCGCGATGCGTGCCGCCAATGCCGGATCCTGAGACTGGAATGTGATGTCCATTGCATAGGAGACACCGACACGCTGGATATCCAGGCCATCGCTGAACATCTCCACCGCCTGACGCCGACGCTCGGATTCCAGCTGCGGGCTGTTCGCCTCCATTCGATCCGGCCAGGGAAGCATGCGATGGAAGAAATCCGTCAGCGCAGCATTGCCGGCATGGAGCCCGCCGGCATCGACGATGCTCGTCCAGGCTCTGCGAAACCTCTCGCCTATGGTCGGACCGTCCAGATCTCCGAAAGTTGGATTGTCCATGAGTCCAAGGTCATCGATCACCATCATCGCGATCTTCTGGGAGCGCAGAACTGCAAGTTGGCTCTCGACCTGAGCGGTATCGAGCGACAGGTTCACTTCGGCGGGTTGCTGCTGAAGGTTTTTGGGTATCTTCGGTTCGATCAGGATCTGGGTGCGCGCCGAATAAATCGGATCCGAGGTTGCAAAGTAGAACGTGGCGAAAACGATTCCGGCGACGACGAACGCCAGAATCGAGAAAAGATACTGCCGAGCAAACGAGACGACGTCAGCGAGGCTGATAAAGTCCTGCGGTGCGTCCGCCCCGAGCCATGGCTTGTGAGCAATTGCCGCCGACGGCCGGTCTAGCATGGCTTCAATCCATATCTGCAACAAAAAGAGCGGCGAACTGCAACGGTCGAGCAGCATCGCCACCGATGGGTCCCGGTTCGAGCATGCAACCGCGCCACTGTTTTGATGACAACCGTTTAGCTCGATCGGCCCAACAGGTGGGCGCCAGGAAACATCTCATTGAGCTTGTAGACGACCTCCGTCCTGTTCGTCGCCTTCAGCTTCTTCATGATGTTGCGGATATGGACCTTGACCGTGCTCTCGCGGAGGTTGAGCTCATGAGCGATTATCTTGTTCGCCTTCCCACGCCTGAGAGCCTGGACGACCTCTTCTTGCCGCTCCGTGAACACACTCGCCATGGGCCTTGTCATTTCGACTGACGTGTCGATTGCCTTGTGCTGGGCAAGCACGCTGCTTGCAGGGACAAATGTGCCACCGGCAAGGACAAGATTTACGGCTTCAACACAGATCTCGAACCGGATCGATGAAGGGATGTAGGCTTTTGCGCCATAATTCAACGCCTTCAGAATCTGCTCCAGATCGTCGGTATCGGCCAAAATCACCACCGGAACCGGGTGGGCCTCATTCACAAGATCGGCAATTTCGCTGCCGGTCCTTGCATCTGTCACCTTTCGGCTGCCCACGTTCAGCAGAATGGCCGATATCGACAGTGCATTCTCTTGATGCCGCCACTCTTCGATCGAACCGAACGACAGGATTTCCTTCCCGATGCCATAGGCGGTCAGGCATTGCGCAAGACATTGTCGGTCAAGCACTCGCTCGTCCAGCAGAGCCAGGCAGGATTCGGTCAAGCCATGTCTATGAAGATGTATTCCATTCCCGGCCTTGCGCGATACGAATTCCAGTGCACCGGGTGATTTGTTATCCAGTTGAATTGTCGGAACCATGAACTTACTCCCCAAACTCTACCCAACGTTTCGAGATCCAGTACGAGATATACTTCAGGCAAATACTATTTCTCGCGAACAATGTTCTGTTCGCGTCGCCTTCACTATAACTGCGGGATTTCCCAAAGCCCCACCTTGGACAGCACTACCCCGTCACTAATGTTTATAGCCTAAAAGCTGTGCCTTCACTAATTTAGGTTAACAAAACGTAAAAAATTTTTACCCCTTCACTTGGCCGTAGTAATTTGGTCTAGGGGGGGTTAGCCAGAGAACACACCGACCGCGATCTGGACCGCGCGTTGTTTACCAGGCGCGGGTAGCCCGTCGGTAAAGACAGCCGTCGTCGCCGATGGCAGTGCGGCTTCAAGGCGCGTCCCGCCGCGTTTGCATCGTGCGCCAAAACAAGTGTCAACCATCGATATACCTGTCGTCGAACTCGGCAAACTTCGTTACGCCCAGCCGATCCAGCACGCGGACATGACCTTGGCGGAACTCCAAAAAACCGCGTTCCCGTAATTCCCGCAGCATTCGATTGACATGGACCGGCGTCAGGCCGAGCGCGTCCGCGAGGTCGTACTGGGTGAGAGGGCATGCAAAGCCAGTGCGGCTGGCAGCGCCGACGCGCTCCAAGCGCGCTCTCAGTTCGAGCAGCAAGTGCGCTGTACGCGCCAGGGCGCTGCGTCGGCCTATATTGGTGAGGTGTTGGGCAACAAGCGCTCGCTGGCGCGCGAGCGTTTCAAGAAAAAGCGAGGCTATGTGTGGCGACTTCGCTGCTCCAAGAGCAAGCGTCTTGGCCGAGGCTTCCAGCACCGCAAGGTCGGTTTGAGCCACAAATGTCTGAAGAGCAGCGCCCGTGTAGGTCTGTGGCAGGACAATGTCGCCCTTCAGGGCAAAGTCCAAAATCTGTCGCTGTCCACCGGCAAGGTCATGAGAAATGCAACCCCAGCCAGACTCGACTATGAAGACGCGATCGCCGTCCTCACCCTGATTGACGATAGCGGTTTCCGCCGCATATCGCTTCGGCACGAAGCCCAGCGCCTTGATATACGCCTTATCGTCGCTTTTGACTGCGACTGACGTCGGACGGTTTTCATTCTCACTCAATGAAAGGCTTGTAGCATACGTCATTCGAAACCCCGCCAATCCTCCCCTAGATACCTCCCTGGGCAAAAACGTACTCCAGCTTTGACGTGTTGAGTACCCTGCACGGGCTACAACCATTGGGTGATGTTGCACTGCACTCTCACAAAAAAGCAAGGATCACGCCTGGTCGAGCGCAGTACGACCCGAATTCATCATAGAATTCGACCGACTTTCTGCACCATCCATTCGAATGGCATGGCCTCCGGCGGTCCGATGCGATTGGTGGCACCGTGCAACTTTCGAACACGCCACCCTTCCGGATCGCTTACGGCTTTCGGCGTGACTGGCTCGCCTACCGACAGCAATGCCAGGCATTGCTGCTGACTTGCGGTCGCGCTGACGTTGTCGGGGGCGAACCGGCGGTCGTTCAACATCGGGCGGAACGTGCCGCTACCCCATCCATGCAACGTTCTGATTTCACTCGCAGATTGCACCTCGGGATTCCGCCAGATCGAGCAACACCGGGTCACTCAAGTGCAACCGCCGCAGGCCAGATGCGTCACAAAACCGGCAGGTCGCGCTGGGCCCGGTTCGAGATTTCCTCATTGCGGTGACGAGGTTTGAACGGACAAGAGCGTTCGTTCACAGGTTCGGCGACTCGATGAGTAACCTTCGCTGCAGTTCCAGGACCGGAACAGGTCGATTGCCAAATTGTCTCCGGGTTCAGCCGCGACACAGGCGCGAGGTATACTCCATTCGCGTAGCTTCGCCCCCCGCTTGCCTCGCACCTGCGAAGAGACCACTCGCCAAGTACTCTGAAGAGGGGGTATGTCTGACGCTGCGAGCGGCCGCTTCAACCGCACTGGATTGCTCGGCGCCTTGACATGTTGAGCAGCGTTGCGTCCGATCGTTGCCATTGACGAAGAATGCTACGCGCCGTCTTCAAGGTGACCGCATGGCTGTTGCTCATCGCCGTCTTGGCCGCGACCTCGCAAGGGATAGCTGGTTGAGACGGTGGATGACGGTGACGCTCCTACTACTCCACCCGCTCTACTCCTAATTGATGTCGCCTTCCTAAATGATGCCGTGCTAATATTCTAGCCGGCTTGGGAGGTTCCAATCGACCTCATTGCGAATGTTTTCGCCGGCACGTGGGCTGCCGGGGTGCTTGCCGCCATCTGGTATGTCTGGAGGCGGCCCTCGCTGCCCGTTGCCGAAAACAAGCAGGACCGCGATCTGCGGGAATGGCTGGACGGGCAGGTGTAGAGAGCGCTTGTGCCGGGGCGAAGCAGGCGCCCGAACCTGGTCGAAACGCCACGGGCCGTCCCGGCGCCCGCGAAGAGCGCGCCCAACCCGGTGTTCGGCGAGGCCATGCCGCAGAACAGCGCGGCCTCGAAATAGCGAAGACCGACCGTCAGCGCGGCGTGTTAGCCAGCCTGGCAAGCACGCGCGGTCAGTTCACATACCTGCACCAACCGCGTCGAGCCGATCGGTTGGATTGGCTACCGGCTCGCCGAGCGCGAAAGAGCAGCCTCTGCTTGATCGGCACTGCTCAGGAATTCGTCGCGTTCGGCTATCCACAGATCCGCATAGTCGACATTCTGCCACTCGGCAAACCACGGACCGCCACTTGTATAGTGGACCGCCTTGGGTGTGCCATGCGCCGGCTTTTCGTTCCAACCTTCAAGCCAGTTCCACTCGACCGGCAGCGAGCCCAGATCCTCATCGGCGACCCACTGCATTCGGTGGAGGTAGGCGCCGCTTTCGCGGTTCACGACCTCCGGCGTAAGCGATTTAACCGCAGGATGCGCGCAATTGAACAGCATCAGCGAGGACCAGTTTTTTCGAGGGTAGGATGTCTGGACAACGCCATCCATCTTGGTGGTGGCCTTCGGCGTGTAGTCGTGCTGGACACAATAGACCGCCTTGTTCGACTTCGTGTATTCCAGCAGACCTGCGACGTCACCGAGCCACAGGAAGTCGCAATCGCAGAACAAGGCCCAGCCCGTATAGTCGGCGAGAAAAGGCGTGAGAAACCGCGTATAAGTGAACTCTGTTGACGCGAGCGGATCTTTCTCCCTCCAATACAGTTCACGGGCACGCAGCTCGTCCTGCTTGATTGGAATGACGGAGACAGGCACCGAAGCGTTTTTGAGCAAAGAGTGCCGCGCCACGTCGTAGGCGATCGGCTCACGGCTGTCCCATCCAACGAATACCCTAAACGCATCAGTCATATTCAGTACCTTGGCTCCAATTTCAAAACGGGCACACACTAACTGTCTGGCAACAACTCGGCAACAATGGCGCGGAAATTAGCCAGGGCGATTTCTGAAACCCGCGGATTTGCCGTTCACCCCGGCCCGGCTTTCCTCGGCGCACCTCGACTTGCCACCCAACGCGACAAGCGCCCATTTCTGATAGGTGTAACCGGCCGAATAAGCGGCGACCATCGCACCGGTCGAACCGTCCAGAAACCCCAGCCTGAAGACATAGCTGTTCATATAAGCCCAGACCGAGCGCAAAACCGCCTTGCTGATCGAGCTTTTTTTCCCCTCGGCAAGCATCCGCGCGGCGGACGCTTGCGCGTATCTGCCGATCTTGTCATGCGCGTCCGCCAGGTCGGCGATGGAGTCATGCTCCATGGGATGGGACAATCGCGAGACCTTGCCATTCACCACCACCTTCTCATGCACGGTGTCGTTGCTGAAGCGGCCGGACTGGCGACGGAAAAGCCTAAGCACCAGATCGGGCGACCAGCCGCCATGGCGGACAATGCGCCCACAAAAACGCGATCGTCTTGGTATTTCGAAGCCGTCACAGCCTTTCGGGTTGGCGATTGCGGCCCTGATTTCCGCGGCCAGCGGCGGCTCGACCCATTCGTCGGCATCAAGCGAAAGGACCCAATCGCCTGTCGCCGCGGCGAGGGCGCGGTTTTTTTGCGCGCCGAAACCCGGCCAATCCAGGGTGATCAGCACCTTGGCCCCGAGCCCGCTGGCGATGTCCCTGGTCTGATCAGTACTGTTATTGTCGAGGACGACGATTTCGTCGGCAAAAAGTACCGAGCGAAGGCAACGTGCAATGCACGCTTCCTCATTGCGGCTGATTATGACGACTGAGAGCGCCGGCACGGTCAGACGGTTCCGGCATCAAAACTGCGACTGTTGTTCAAATGAAACTGTCCCCCGGCCGGTTGGCACTCCGGTGATCCTAACGGATTCAAAAAATATGTCGAAAATTATTTCAGGTCGAGATTTTCGTACAGCGCTATCATTCTCCTGATCATGACGTTGAAATCGTAGTGTTCGGCTGCCGCCCTGACCCTAGCCGCAGTCTCGGGCCGTGACGACAGCAGCAAGGCGCGGGCAAGCCCGGCGGCGAGGTCGTTTGCGCTGGCTGCGTCGCAAACAAGCGTCGGCTCGAAGCGATCGACAAGCTCGCGCGCCCCACACCCGGTGCTGACGACGGCGGGCAAGCCGCTGGCCATGGCTTCGATCACCACTGTGCCGAATGGATCATAGATGGAAGGCAGCACGGCAATGTCGGCGACGCCGTACCATGGCAGCGTATCTTTTTGCGGCCCCAGCATGCGGAGCCTTGCACCAAGACCAAGCCTGTCACCGGCCCGCTGGAAGGTATCGGCGCGCGAATCGTGGCCAATGACCCATAACTCCGGCTCACCATCGAGCATTGCGACAGACTTCATCAAGGCAAGAAGTCCTTTTCGCGCAAAACCCGAGCCAACGAAGAGAACGACCGGTCTGTCATCGTTGACGCCAAGCCGTGAGCGGACCACGGCCCGATGCTGTTGGCGCAACTTAGGATTGAAGCGATCCAGGTCGACCCCGTTGGGAATATGGTGCACGCGTTCGGCCGGATAGTCGTAGTGACGGACAATGTCCTCCGCCACCATTTTCGAAATGGCAATCACCGCTTGAAGCCGTGGGCTGCCATAGGTCGCGCGCTCGAGGCGCAGCGTCTGGCGGTGAAACGGGCTCAGCGCCATCGCTGCCGTGCCAAGCCGCGTCTCGAAACGCCGTCGCTCGGCAAGATAGGCGGCATGAACGCCTTCCCCGGCCCGGAAGACGTCGCAGCACGGAAGGCGATCGTTGCTCTGCACCAGGGCCGGCGGCATTTCGGCGATCTTGCGGCAGGCGGCTCGAGCAAAGGACGTCGCCCGCAGGGAGCGGGGAAAGCGGCGGCCGGCGCAGTGGATGAACTCGATGCCTTCGTGTCGCGGCCAGTCGCCTGACAGCACGGCCACCGGCCGTTGACGCGCGGCGAACGCCGCCATGATGTTTTCCAGCATGATCTCGCCTCCGCCAAAGGGCGCGTAACGCTGGCGCACGAACAGGATAGGCTTCTTCGGGTCAGCTTGATCCCGTTGATCATGCCGTGACAAATCCATGCGACCTCGCTACGCCCTTTTGCACCCGATCAAGCTTTCGAACTTGGCGGGACTTTGCTCGCAGTCTATTAAGCGTGGCAAGCCGGTCCTGGATAGGGGCGCTGGCGTATAGTTCCGCGTGGTTGCGGCTATGCCACGACGGTAGACTGCTTTCAAGGCGAGGGTTTTTGCCGATGACCACCAGCCATGTCTCGCCCGCCGACAAGACCGTCTCGGGCAAACGCAAAGTCGGCGTGGTCCGCCGCCTGGAGCGCTCGTTGCGACCGGGGCTGCGAAATCTCCGCGGTCTGGTCAAGGAGCCGTTTCTAGCCTGGGCGCATCCGGAAGCTCTGGCTTTCTACCGCAGAGCGATGCAAACCGCTTATCTGCCGGACGACCTGATCGACGTCGTCCCGCAACTCAAGATCCTGTATCTCGCCACGCCGAAGGCGGCAAGCAGCCGCATTCGCAGCAACCTTGCAGCCATGATCGGCAATGACACCGTGTCGGAGTGGCGCAGCGACCAGAACTGGAAGGTGCACAACCGAAAGGCGTCGAGCTTGCAGGCGCCTCGCCATGGCATCGTGCAGTTCCATCGCATGGCCACAAGTCCCGAAGCCTTGCGGTTCACCTTCGTTCGCAATCCCTATACAAGGCTGTTGTCGTGCTGGGCCGACCAATATCGCGACCGCCCCCTTGTGCCTGGCTATGGCAGGGTGGAGGTCTATCTGGCCCATCGCGAAAGGGCGGATCCGTCGCTGCCTGTCGGTGCTGACAAGAGCCTGTCGTTTGCTGATTTCGTCGCCTTTGCCTGCACGACTTCGACATGGCGCATCGACAAGCATTGGCAGAGGCAAAGCGACATCGTCGACCTTCCAGGCGTTGTGTTCGACCTCATCGGCAAAACCGAGACTTTTGCACGAGATTTCGAACGGGTACTCGATCATGTCGGTGCAAGCGAGGAAATGCGACGCGCGGCGATGCCACCTCTGCACACCTCCTCGCGCCGCAGGCTTGCCGACTATTTCACGCCAGAACTGGCCGATACGATCTACCGCGCCTATGAGCGCGACTTCGATCAGTTTGGCTATCCGCGCGCGCTTCCAGAGTGAACAATCCGCGCGACGGAACCCTCAAACATACCCGAACGCCTGCATCAGCGGTTTGCCGCGTCCCTCGGTAAGCTCCTTCAATTCCATTTGACCCAGTTCGGTCTTCCAGCGGCCGCGGCCATCATAAATTGGCTTGTTGACCTGCTGGTTGCGGAGCGCGGCATGTTGGGGTTGCGCATCAAGTGTGAACCATCGTTGCGGGTTCCGATGATAGTCGAGCAAACTCTGGTCGAACGACAATCCCAGGAAGGTGCAGATCTTTTCGATGGTCGCTTCCGGGTCATTGACAAGATCTTCGTAGCGGTAAATCAGGACGTCCGTGCTGCCGCGCTCGGCAAGCACCATTGTGTTGTCCGAAATCCAGCGATCCAGGCTCTCGGTCGCATCGCCAAGCCGCTTGGTCAGCGAAGCAACGGTATCGCGCCCATCGCGTACCGGCATCACGAACTTCGCGCCCGGCACCAGACGTCGTATCCGGTCGACACGCCTGATATGACGCGGTGTCTTTTCAAGCAGCACCGACTTGCCCGCCCCAATGGCCGCCTGTTTCAGCTTCGAGTAGCGATACAGCGCAAGTGGGGTCCATTTGAAAAACACGTTGGTTTCTTCGAATGGCAAAAAGACATCGGCATGCGAAGCAAGAATCGTCGCTATCAGCGTGGTGCCGCTATGCCCGCAGCCGCAGACAAAGCCTTTGCATCGGATCAATTCACACCTGCCCTGTCGTCGGCATGAGATCTGCCATGCCGCTGAAAGGCTTCATCGAGCCATTTCCAGTAATCGAGCCGGGCAAGCATCATTTGTATCCCGCCGCATATCTTCATAGCGCAGAAGCGCAATCTTTCGCACGTGACTTGCGCCTGAAATATCAGACACCGCAGTGTCGCGCTAGGAGCCGTTTGCAGCGAGATTTGTTTGGTCGATTTGCGCAATGTCCCTCGGGCTTTTCTGTTCGGCCACGCCCAGATCGTCAAGCACTACTCCGAGAGGATCAGCGATTGTAAATATCGATTAAGGCTTCGGCGATCCGTTGCGAAGCCGGCACCTTTGGATCAATCGACAGATTGGCATTGAGGAAATCCCGGCTTTGCTCAAAATAGGTCGGTCTTGACCTGACCGCAGCGCGGATATCCTCGACGAGGTCATGCTCCGACAATGTTGGTTTGAAGGCGCCCATGGGCCTGTCGAACTCGACCATGGGCGAAACCGGCGGAAACAGCACCACCGGAATGCCGCAGGCGATTGCTTCGTAAACAGTGGTGCTTGGGCGCGTTACGAGCGCCAGAGCGTCCGGGAGCAGCTGTGCGAAATCCAGCGGCGATTTGTTCGGCATATCGACTTTTGCGAACATCGTGGGGTGGACGCTAACGACATGGGCAAGGCCGAGTTTCGCACATGCGGCTGCCACGGCTTCAATCGCCTGGCGATCTGCGGGGTCCTCGATATTCCCCTTGAAGTTCACCAGCACAAAAAGCCCTTCGTCGTGCCTGGCACCAGCGCTTGCGGCGGCACGCTCAATGACCGGGGAGCCGACAACATATGTCGGCTGTCGCCTTTGCTGCAGCGCCGCTGGTCCCATCGACAGGATGTAGTCAGCTCTCACAAATCGATGCGGCCGCAGCTCTCGCGCACCTCCGATGAGGCCGACCACACGGACCATGCCGAAGTTGATAGAGTCGATGAATCGCCTAAAAAATTGCGGCGCAAAGTCACTTCCAGTCACCAGCATGTCACCGGGCCTGATCATCCGCTCGAGGTCAGCAAAGCCGATATGCGATATTCCTCGGGCGTTGAGTTCAGGTCGCGCTACGCCGCCGCGTTTCAATCCATCGAGATGCGCGAACACGCAGCGGATGCCGCGGTCACCCAGAATTTCTGCCGCGTCAGCCAGCAGCCGAACATTGTTGCGGTTGTGTGGGACGAAGTAGACCGTCCTCGTCGCTGCCCTGCCGCGAGCGTAGATACGCCCGCGCTTGAACAGATTTCCTGGATGCACAAGCCGGTACGCCGCGAGGAGCCGCTGCACAAAGCCATCGCTGACAGGAGAAGACGCCTTGTTTCCCAAACTACTACCCAAAGATATGCATCGCCTCTTGCCCGTGAAATTTAGAACGGCCGCCCGCCGGTTAGTTTACACTGGTCTCGCCGTCAAGAAGGCGCTTGACTGCCCGCTGGTTGTAACCTGCCTGGGACACTCGCGATGCCTTGGGGTGGTGGATTCAAACAGTGCTGATGAGTGAGCCCATGTGGTTTTGTGCGTCTTCCATCACCGCAGCCCAGGGTCGTTCCCGCTTCGAGACCAGCACGGCGGAAGGATAGTAAGGCGTGCGGTCGCCCTCGACCGGCCAGGAACGTTTGAAGCCGTCACCAAGGATGAAGACCGAAGGGATGCCGAGTGCGCCGGCCAGATGCGCCCCGGTGTTGCTGATGGTTACGACGGCGTCCATCGCCGCGACCTGCGCGGCGAAAAGATCCATGTCGACGAGTTGATCCACCAAGACGTCGTGCAAGATGCGCGCGGGATCACCATCGGTCAGGATTTTCAGGTCGGGCTCGATCCGGCCATATTGCAGCGAAACGAACTGCAGGTCCTGTCGACCGAGCAGGCCGCGCCATGCCGTGAGTGGCGGCAGGTCCTTGCCAGGATTGGAGCTGCCCCATGCGACGCCAACCAGCGGCCGGCCGTCCTTCCGATAGCGGGCGCGAAGTTCAGCGACCCGCGCCGGATCCGGCTTCAGCGGGACGAAATGCTCCCGGATCGTGGTCTCATCCGTCTCGAACATGGCGGTCAGATGCTGGACGCCGGCAAAGAGCTGGGCCTCGCCATAGGCTGCCTTGGTCCCCTGACCGACGGCCCGCACATCGGCGGCGGGAAATGTCCGCTGAAACAGCGGCACCAAGCGGTGCTCGACCAGGACGATCAGACGAGCGGCCCGGGCGAGCGCGCGGCCGACGGAACTCGCATGGTGGATCGCGGTGGCCAGACCCTGCTTTTCGGTTTCCATCAGATCGACGAGCAGGACCTGGCCCGAGATATCCTGGCCCAGCCATTCGCCGTCGGCGCGGCCCTCGACGATGTGGCGCCGGGCGATCTTGAGTTCGGCCGCCGGGCCGTAGGCGCCCATGCGCATCAGCGCCTTGCTGAGTTCGTCCAGCAGGTGGACCTCGCGCCTCGACTTCGCGATCGATCCCAGCGCCAGGGCTTTCGGCAGCGCCGCCGACCAGTCGCGCGCGTCGATGCTTCGCCTATAATCCGCCATCTGATCGGCAATGTCGCCATCGCGCCAGCGCAGGAAAAGCTGCCGCCGGTGACGACGGAACCAGACCTTGTAATTGTAGCCTGCGAGCGCGACAAAGCGGCGAACCCGGCGAAGCAGTTGACTAGCTTCCATCACCAACTCCACCGATGATTTGCGCAACCCGTCCACCTGCTTCCCGCATCGCGGACGCCCACGCCCGGCCGCCCTTTCGCACCAGTCGAACGCTTGGATATGTGGCGACGGTCTCGCCGAAGGCAGGCCACGACAGCCGAAACCCATCGTCGAGCAGGACGACGGTCGGCACGCCGAGCGCTCCCGCCAGATTGGCACCGGTATTGCTGATCGTCACCACCGCGTCGAGGGCGGCGATTTGCGCGGCGAAGCGGTCCATATCCGACAATTGGTCCACGGACGCGTCATGGATGATGCGTCCCGGCGCCCACCGCTCGAATTCGGAGAGCGCCGGCCCGACATCGCCATATTGCATGCTGACGAAATGGCCCGGCAGACCGCCGAGCAGCGCCCGCCAGTCATCCAGAACCGGCAGGTCCTTGCTTTTGTTCAGACTTCCCCAGGCAAAGCCGATCAGGGGCCCCGGGCCATGATCGAGATAGGCGCCGCGCAACTCGGCGACAAGCCGGCGGTCCGGCTCCAACGGAACGAAGGGCGCACGCGCTGTCGGCTCATCCGGCCAAAAGTGCCTCGCCAGTGTCTCGAAGCAGGCGAAGACATCGGCGTCGACCGCCGCCGCTTCCGCCTCTGGTCTGACATCGAGCGCGGGATATGTTCTGCGATAAAGTGGCGCCAGTCGCGGCTCGATCAGGACGGTGCACCGGTCGGCGGCCGCGACCACCGGGCCAAGCAGCGACGCGAACTGGAGGAAGATTGCGAGATCGCCTTCGCGCCGCTCGACGGCAAGCCTGCGACCCGCAAGATCACTGCCATCCCATTCGGGCCGGCCGGGCACTTGCTTGCTCGACGCAATCAACTGCCAGGCACGATTGCCGCCGCGGAGGCGTCTCAGTCCACGCCCGGCTTTTTTGACAAGCCCGCGATCGCCAAGCTGCTCACCGAGCAGGCCGAGTGCCAGCGCATGTTCCCGGGCCGCCTGCCAGTCACGCCGTTCGACACTCTGCGCCATCAGGCTCGCATGCCGTTTGACGCTTTCGTCAGCATGGCGCGAGGGGCGCTTAAAAAACTTCTTTGCCCGATCGAGAACCTTCTGCAGCCGCTTGCCGTCAACACCTTGCGGGCGCAGGTCGGCGGCTTTTGCCTTTTCAAGGATGGACCGTCTGCTCGGCACAGCGACCCTCAACTATCGCTAGACAGCGTCGAACGCGCCGTCAGAATCGACGAGAGCCGCCGGCCGACGTCGTCGAGTACCACCGGCCACGGACGACCTTCCTTGCGCATGACGACGCCGTTCGGATACCAGGGCGTTCGATTGCCAGTTACCGGCCACGCTGTTTGAAACTTGTCATCGATCAGGAAAACGGTCGGCACGCCGAGTGCTCCGGACAGATGGGCCGCCGTATTGCTGATCGTCACCACGGCATCGAGCGCGGCGATCTGCGCGGCGAAACGGTCCATGTCAAGCATCTGGTCGACACTGTCGTCATAGATAAGCCGTGCGTCATTGCCGTTGCGCAGGCGCCGCAGCGCCGGCTTGATCTGTCCGTATTGGAGGGAAACGAACGTCGCCTGTGTCCGGGCGATGAACCGTGCCCATTCGGGGAAATCAGGCACGTCCTTGCTATGGGATTTGCTGCCCCAGGAGAGCCCGACCAATGGTTGATCCGTCATCGAGCGATAGCGTTTGCGGAAGATCTCGACGAGCTCAGGATCTGCCCGCAGCGGCACGAAGTCGGCGGCTAGTCTTTCGGCATCGCGGCCGAAAATCCAGGCGAGATTTTCGAAGGTCGCAAATTTGTCACCAACGACATTCTGCTGCGCTGGGACCACGGTCGCGTTGGGGAACGTCCGCTGCACAAGCGATACCAGGCGCGGCTCGACCCGAATCGTCGCACTTTGCGCACATGCAGCGGCGGCGCCGGCCAGTCGCGCATGGCGGATAACCCGGCCAAGACTGCGAGGGTCATCCTCCACAAGATCGATCAGCAGCCTATCCGAACCGAGGTCTTCTCCAGTCCACTCATTGGCACCTTTCCCTTTTCGTTGCCGGCGAGCGGAAAGCCGAAGCTCGGCCGCCCGCGCGAAGTTGCCCAGCCGTTCGAACGCCTGGCCTGCCTTCTGCATCATCTCAGGGTCGCGGGCACGATCGGCCATGATGGCCATTTCATTGGTACTTGCTTCAAGCCCTGTCCAGTCCCTGCGCGCGATCAGCGCGTCGACCTTGGCCTGCTGCTCAAGAACGGAACGAGACCTGGAGCCGGTAAACAGCGTCCGCACGGCCTTTGTGTATTTGCGCAACCGCAGGCCCAATCCACCAATCACATACCGGATGTAGGAACCGTGGTAAAAACTGGTCATCGGCCTTCAGCGCAATACGCTCTGCCGCAGCTTTTTGCCGCTTTCGACGAGCGGAGCGGACGTCTCCAGATGGAAGATCGAGCGATAGATTTCGCTGCGCCTGGCAAGCTCTTCATGAGTCCCGGAGTCCGCGAGGATGCCAGCGTCGAACACGAGAATGCGATCGGCCGCCTTGATGGTTGAAAGCCTGTGCGCAATGCAGATCACAGTGCGGTGAAATGCATCGTCGAAGGCAGCCTCCATGACCGCCCGTTCGTTTTCGCCGTCGAGCGCGGATGTTGCTTCATCGTAGACAATCACCGGAGCGTTTTTGAGCAGGGCGCGCGCGATGGCAACGCGTTGTTTCTGCCCGCCCGACAGGTTGGCACCGCCCGGCCCGACAAGCGTGTCGAGCCCGTTTTCAAGGTTCGATGCAAAACTTGTGACCCGGGCGAGTTCCGCCGCGGAATCGATTTCTTGATCCGTGGCGTTCGGGCGTCCGTCGCGAATATTGTCACGGATAGAACCTTCGAACAGGAAGATATCCTGTGACACCAGTGCGATATTGTCGCGAACGTCGGCCAGGCTGATCTTGGCAATGTCCTTGTCGTCGATGAAGATCCTGCCCCTGTCCGGCTCCATCAGGCGCAAGATCAGATTGACGATGGTGGTCTTGCCAGCGCCGGAGCGGCCAACGACCGCCAGCTTCTCACGAGGTCGGACCTCGAAGGAAACACCGTGCAGCGCCGGGCTGTTGCCTCCATAGGAGAAGGCTACATCTTCAAAACGGATACCGCCCTCGACGCCGGTCAGTCGCTCGCCTGCGGTTGCGAGTTGTCGCTGTTCGGGCGTGTCGATCAAATCATACATCTGCTCGACGGCAACCATTAGCTTCTGGATATCGACATTGACCCGGGCCAGCCGTTTGGCGGGCTCATAGGCAAGCAGAAAGGCGGTTATGAAGGCCATGAATTCGCCTGGTGTCTTGCCGTTTCCGAGGGTCTGCCAACTGGCATAAATGAGGAAAAGGCCGATGATGAAGCCGCCGCCCGTCTCCATCAATGGACTCATCAACGCCGACGTCCGGTTGATCTGGACGCCGCGCCTTTCCATCTTGCGGACAGCCTTAGCGAAACTGGCGATCGCCTTGTCCTCGAGCTGGAACGATTTGATGGTGCGAATGCCGTCTATGGCTTCCGTGCCGATCGACTGAACCTGTGCCGCCAGCTCTGTTTCGCCCCTTGCCAGCGACTTGATCTTTCGCGTGATCGTGCTCACCGAGAGGAAGATCACCGGCAAAGCCGCCGCCGATATAAGCGACATGGTCGGGTCCTGCACGACCATGACACTTGCCAGTCCGACCAGGGTCAAAACGTCAGAGGCCGTGTTGCTCGTCAGCGTGATGATGACGGACGCACCGGCGCGTGCATTGAACATTATCTTGGAAATGAATTTGGCCGGATGCTGATTGACGAAATGGCCAATGTCGAGGCGCATCAGCCGGGAAAACTGCCGGTGTTGGAGGTCCGACACGATGGCCCTGCGGACGTTTCCGGTCGTAATGGTTTGACCGTATGCCGCGATGCCCTTGACAGCGGAAAGTCCGATGATTGCCGCGCTGATACCCCAAACGGCGGCGGCGTTCCTGTCGATATAGATGCTGTTGATCATGTCACGCATGATCCAGGCAAATCCGGACGTCGCCGCCGCACCGGCAATCGTGCACAGCAAACCGGCGAGATACAGCTTTATGTGCGGCGGCAGGTTCTCGAGGATCAGGCGCTTGACCAGCGGGTACGCCAAGGCCGCTGAAATTCGTCTCTTTGCGCTCATTCGTTTTCCTGCTGCGATGTGTCGTCGGTGTCAGTTGGCCTTTGCCGATCCATGCGACTTTCGCGACACCGCTCGCACATCTGCTATAAATCTATGTCGGATTGCTTGTCTGTGACTTTGTTCGGACCCGCAGTCAATGCCGAATCCGGATGCCAGCCCGCGTTGACGGGATCGGCGACTATGGGAGCATACACAACTCTCCGACGGGTCCAAGAGGAATGATCGCCTGGCTTTGGAATAGAGCCTCTAGCAAAATCGGGCTCCCAACCGCGAGAATTGGTGAGCAGCCAAGGACCGGGGTTGTCGATCTAATCATTCCAAGAAATAGCTTGGGTCAGGCCCGCACCGATTATATCCTGAATACCCGAATACTTTTGCGAAATTTCGCTCATCACATTGAAGTCCGGCTTGCCGATAGTCGCGGAAAGGTATTCCTTGTATTTTGACGCACCGTTCCAATATTGGCCTTCATCGACCGCGACCTGAGCCTTCGTCGTGAAATTAGAGAAAAACTTAAAGTGAAGAAGAGCGCCATAACTCTCCACGTGGTTACGCCAATAGGGTAGCGGAGCGTGAATTGAATTTAAGATCGTCAATCTATCTCCGTATACGAACGGATATTTGGTTAGGGTGTGCGTACCAAACGCCCGGCTTCTCGGGCCACCTCGGATTTTGATATTTTGCGGGCTCGTCGAGTAATCGTATCCTGAAGCATCGAAATGATCGGCTATCTCCCAAGGAGCGCGTTTTGGGTCAAACGGAAAGTCCCTTAAGTCTCCTGCCGGATACATGTCGATCATCGGCGCCAGCAGGTGCTTCATGCCTCTTTTTTGGATCCAACCGGCGAGGTCATGCAGATCGTGGCGATCCATGCCATCATAAACCAGGTATTCATCCGCATCCACGATCACGTACCACCGGTTGAACCCGTATCTGCGGATTATATCCTGTCGCCAGAAAGTTCCGCGCCCTGCTTCTCCATAGGTCTTTCGTGAGATGAATACGTCCACATCTGGCTGGCTCAACAGAAATTCCCGTGTCCCGTCCTCAGAACGGTCATCGACAATGGCAAATCTGGAAACGCCGATCGATCGATAGTGATCAAGGAATGGAATTATCTCAGGGTATTCGTTCCTGACGACTGCCACAAGCAAGATCTCTTTTTGAGAAACTGGCGATAGATTTCCACGCGCTTCTAAATCGTCTTTCCTCAGCGCATTGCGAAATCTATACTGAATTGTGTCGGCAATCGATCTACGGAAAATATGAAACTGGCTTCTTTTCTTCATTTGAGCTCACAAATTTCAAGGGGCTGTCCGCACAAGGTCGCAGCGGCCATGTTCGGATCGCCATGTTTTTTTCGAACGTCGCTCATCACTCGACTTGTTATAGGTGATGGCAAAGGTGGTTATGAAGGCGCGATCCAACTCGTCAACATCCAGTGGAGATGACTAGTGCCAGTCCAAGTTGATTTTATTGGCCCAATCTCGTTTGATTGCTTCGCGGAGCGCGCGCGTACGTTCTGCAAGCTGTGGGATTTTTTTCTCGTGGGTTTCAGCAAAGATCATATCGATCTTGTTCATCAATCCGCAGGATAATATCGATTCGAGCATTGGCACTTCCGCGCCCTCTACATCAATCTTCAGTATCCGCACTGGAGATCCAAGCCCTCTAACGAAATCAACTATGCTTAACTGCTCAACCTCAGTGTAGTCGTCTTTCGAGATGTTAGATTTGTCTGCATACAAGGAAGAGGATTGCGACCAAAAGTCTGGGTCAGAACTGAATTTACGTGACCGGTAGAGCTTCGCAGTCCCGGATTGGTCAGCTAGCGCCTGCTGATAGAGATGGACATTTTTGAATGCTCCAACGTTCTTGCGCAGCCGTTCGAAGGTGTAGGGGTCTGGCTCGAAGGCATGAACCGTCGAGCCCGTCTTAGCCAAGGCCGAGGTGATCTCACCCAGATTCGCGCCGGCATCTATGACAATATCGCCTGGCTTCAGCCGCCGGCAGGCCCGTCCGAACAGATACGAAGCATTCCATGAGGGACGCCCGAACCAACGGCTGTAAGCGTGATATTTTAGCAATTTAACGTTCATAGTCACACAAAAAGATCCTGTCGACTCCACTGAACGTCGGCACCAAAATCCTCTATGCGCAAAATCCAGATGAGAGGGAGACGTTCTATGCCAATTTTGGTGCTGCTCTGCAACAGGGTCGCCGCGATTCTTGGCGTGCCTTTAGAGTAGTCGCTTAATGATCGGGGTTTGGGGCCTATTTTCGGTTGGCTTTGAAGAGAGCGTTTGCGACGATAATGGGCTTCCGCATGACGGCAGTGATTGCGAGCTTTGGCGGCGTGCCGGCCGGATTGCGGCCAGCGGGGAAGCGGGCTAAATGTCGGCATTGCTGTCAGCGGCCAAGTATGACGATCATGGAGCGATGTGACATTGCTAGAGCGAGTTCGACGAAAGTATCTTCGGCTCCGCAAGCGACTCGGGTACAATCAACCTATCCATTTGGCGGCTGCGGACAAACTGAATAACAAGTATGGCGATTTTTCCAGTTCAGGCGTCATTACAATCCGTAAAAACGCAGTATTCACTCGAAACGATATATTCTTCACGATGGGAAGTTGCTTTGCGGAGGAAATTCGTCTTGCGTTAACAAGCAAGCAGGTCGCCTGCGTTCCGTCTTACAGAAATATCAGTTTCGACCCAGCGCAAGCCATTGTAGATGAGCTGCCCGGGCGAGAGCATATGAACTTCTATAACACCTTCACTGTTCGCCTTCAGATTGAGCAAATGCTCGGCTTGTGGGATCAAGCCAATGACGACTGGTGGCAGATCAAAAAACCTGCGCCTTGGGGTCCGATCTGCTTTCAGGACCCCTACCGCCGTCTCATCCTCGCCAAATCTCCGGAAGTTCTCAAAGAGGTGATCGAGAGCATGAACAGGGAGATGCGGGTTGGCTTCGATTCGGCCACGGCATTCATATTTACCTTCGGAATGACTGAGGTCTTCATCAACAGGGCCAGTGGCAAGGTAGCAGCACAGAAACCGCTTTATCGTGGCGGAGGCGGAATGCAGGAAACAACGCTTCACGTCAGCAGCTTTCAGGAAAATTATGCCAACGTGATGGCTACCGTGGACATGGTCCGTCAACACAAACCCGATGCACCGATAATTCTCACAGTCTCACCGGTTGCATTGGCTCGGACGTTTCAAGACGCGGATGTCGTCACGGCGAACACTGAAGGCAAATCCGTTCTTCGGGCTGTGCTTGGTCAAGTCTGCCGGGAACGGGACAATGTCCATTACCTTCCCTCATTCGAGCTTGTCACCTATGGAGGCCTCACTCGTAGCTACGAAGAGGACTTACGGCACGTAAAGAGATCGGTCGTCGACGACATCGTTGAACAGTTCTTCAACGCGTACTTTGCTCCGTCGTAGGCGTCATCGTACAGACACCCCGTGCCTTGCCGCCGTGACATCGTCTCTTCGTGTCGATGGAGAGTAGCCGCAGCCACTAGACTAGCGCAGCACGCTCCTGACCGATATAACGCCGCCGACCTATCCAGCCACGAGAGGCTAATTGATGCTGTTTTGGAACACCCGCAAGAAATTCGCAGGAACGTGGGAGGATCGCCTCGACGGGCTGTTTTCGTGCGGGGTAGACTACGCCGGCAAGACGATCCTCGACGTCGGCTGCAATATGGGCATCGTCGCTTATGAAATCGCCAAGCATAGGCCGGCTTACATCCACGGCATCGACATCCTGAAACCGCATATCGGCGTGGCTCGCTCGATCTTTCTGGGATCTGGCGTCGAAAGCCGATTTGATGCCATGAACTTGGGGAGCCGAAAGCTTCCATCCGTTCTCAAGGACAGCTATGATGTCGTTCTGCTCCTCGCTGTTTACCAGCATGTCCGCAGGGGATTGGGCCAGGATAAGGCTGATCGCATCTTTGCCGACATCGTCAACCGCGCACAGACCGTTGTGGCGCGGGTTCCAAAAGAAAAAGATACTCGTCTTCAGTCTTTAATCGAGGGCGCTGGATTCAGCTTATCTCATCGCCACCAGTCGCCGCGCGGTTGCACGGTTCAGGCTTATCATCGCCACTAGGGCTTGTTGCGTTCAGTCCCGCCTTGTCGCGCAGCGACACCTTGCGCTTTGGCGCCCGATATTTCGCCACAGACTGACCGTCCCTATGTCGACCGTGACCGCGAGGTCCGATCGCGAACCTGCGGCTGGTTGGCGCGGAATGCCGCGCACTAGCTTGCCTTTACGACAATCGCCTGCCCCGTTGGAAGTTCGATGACGCCTTCCGGGCGGTTTTCGAAAAATTGATCAAAGGCCTTTCGGGCTCCAGGACAGAGGGCAGAGCCGTAGTCGTCACATATGATCATGCCATTCGGGCACACCCGATCGTAGAAGAAGGCGAGCGCGTCACGTGTCGGCTCGTAAAGATCGACGTCAATATGGACCAGGGCGAAACGCCGGTCAGATACGTTGGAAAGAGTTTCCGGTATCCATCCGACATGAAAAGTGGTGTTGCTGAAGTCGGAAATATTCTCTCTGGCTATCTTCTCGTCGGTGCTGAGATCGCCGGACTTCCATGGCGTTCGGCCGTTTGGCTTGCGGTCCTCTGCGGTCGGTTCCGAGAGGCCAGCGAACGAGTCAAAAAGGTGGTAGTGCCGTGGCCGAAGATCGCTCATCAGCATGAATATCGTCGACCGGCCTTGCCTTACGCCGCATTCGGCCACATCGCCGTCGATACGCTCGATCGATCGCAAGCAGCTTTGCAGGACGAAAGCCCGGGGATCTGGAATCCCACGGATGTTTTTGACCCGCTGCAGCGCCTTTCGGAAAAACGGCTGGTCTTTCCAGACCATATGACTGGAATAAACATAGAAGCCGTATTTGTCGGCCTTCTTCTGAGAGACCTTGTACCAGGCCACGCCTCTGCGTTTTTTCGAAATGACAGCAAGTGCCGCGTCTCTCAATTTCATCCTGTATCCTCCAGCATTCGACATGTCCCTAACTCGGGCAGAAGAGAAAGCTCTACCGGCATCAGGCGCGGAATGAAATCGAGTTCCGGCTGAGGGACATTAGCTTATCGAGCGCCGCAAGGAAGCGCTTCCCGGTGCTCGTAATAAGCCTATGCCTGGAATGGAACTCCCATGCAGTGCGACTCAAGATCACGGGTCATGTGCCTGGGCCGGTGCGGAACAGGCGCGCAGCCGGGCATCCCTGGCCGTTCTCCGGCATGAGCGCCAGCGCCAGGCATTGTCGATCCGCTAATTCGGGAGGTTCAGTCGACTGCCCCGACCAGTACATCGGGGTGTTCGATTATCGCGACCCAGCGCCCGGTATGCGTAGACGACTGCCTTTTTATAAATCGATATCCAGTTACCGACCAAGGCTTCACATCGTCATTGAGGTTGTCGAGCACATAGTCGCCTTTGTCGGTCTTGACGGTCAGCACCGCGTGCCCCTCGCCGTCCGGCTTCCTGACGACGGTGATCAGAAGGTTCGACAGCAATATGCCCTGCTGCCTGAGCAACTGGCGCTTGAGCAGGACATAATCCTCGCAGTCGCCGAGCGCGCCGTCAGGATAGGACCAGAACTCCATCATGCCGTGAACGTCCAGATCGCTCGCCGGCCTGATCGATCTGTTCACCAGCCTGTTGACGGAGGCGAGCTTGCCTTCCATGCCCGCGGACAGAAGGACTGGGGCGCTCTTGCCTGATCGTATTGCGCACTCCGCGGCCCGCCGTCTGCAGAATTCGATGTAGCCGACAGGGACGGAGGTTGGCTGCCCGGTGGCCATGGCGCCAGGCACGACGTCGGCCGAAGCCTTCTCCATCGGCGTCGCGGACATCATCAAGCCTATCAGTAGGCCGGCACACAGCCATGCCCGCGGTACCACCAATCCCATTCGCCCCGCCCCAGAGGTAACAACCCGAAACAATCTTTAATACCGCGTTACCATCTTTTCATAAGCGCATCAACACAGCCGCCGCACAATTTAAAGCGACGGTCGCGAACCACCTGATGGTGGGCGCCGCGCGGTCGCCCGATCAGCAAATTATGCGTTCACCCGATCAGGGGAATTGTCCCGCTTTTACGTCATCGGCGTTCTTCGGCAGCTCCGCTTACCTGGACCTGATGACCGGCGCCCGACAGGTATCTGGCCGCGCAAACGCCGACAGGCGGCCAAAAAAAATTGTAGCCAAATTTGTCGAAGTCCAAGGGCTGCGGGACCTCGCATGGATTCTCATACATTCGGATACACTTCGATAGCACTCGGGCAAACCTCTGCGACAGGCCCAGCGTAGTTTCATCCGTGAGCAGGAAGCCTCGTCATGATGGCGAGGCAGAGAGCCGACGGGATTTCGCAAAGCAGGAGTCAATTCCGCGCGAGCCGCCGTCGGCGGGTCTGCTCATTATTGAAAGGAACAGTACGATGAACAAACTTGTAACCGCTATCGCCCTCCTCGCCCTGTCGACAGGAGTCTCGCTCGCTGCCAATCAAAACCCGGACCGCGACCCGACCCGCGGCTTCGCTACTGGCGTCGACAACAGCGGAATGACCCTGGATACCAGTCACACGGCTTCCTTGCCTCAACCGGTGGTCGCTCCGCAAGAAGAACAGCCACAGCCCGGCAAGGTCCTTAGGGGTCGTGCGCCATGGGCGGGCAGCCGTTGATGCGCTGAACTTTTCCTCCCATGCAAAATTGTCCAATCACCCCGCATTCAGCGGGGGTGGTTGGACAAGGGCGCCCGGGAAAATCGCGCCGATGGGGTGAATTCAATGTCTCAGGCGAGCGTGTCGAGGCGCCATGGCGAACAACCATGCGACAAGGCAGGCTCTGGCGACTTCTTCAGCGTCTCGGAAATGACCCTGGCAGCAGGGGAAGATCAAAGCTCAGGTCCCGAATCAACCTGCCGAGCGCCCCGGATCGCCGCTTCAAGGTCGATTTCGACGCCATAAGCGCTAGCGATACGCGCGTAGAACGTCGACGCCGGCCCACGACCGGCTTGCCGAACCTCATAGGACTCCAGCGCGCGCTCAACCACGTCGGCGATCGAGCGGTTCTCGCGCCGAGCCAGCCGGTGCGCAAGATCACGCGCCTTTGCGCTGCGCACGGAAAGCCGCGGTTCGACCATGTGGGACTCCCTTTGCCGTTGATAGAGCTTAATGGCTTTGCCAGCGAGACGCCAGTTGATGGCGTTCTGATGGGGGCCATCCGGGATGCCGTCGTTCAAGCGATCGCCGCAAACCGGCGCCGCGCCGTTTGGTGGCACCCCCGCAATAGCGCAACATATATAGACAACCGGCCGCAACTGGTGTTCGTTTCCAATCCGACCGCATGGTTTTTTCGGGAATGCAGGAAACCGCCATGGACGCCGCTCGCCTGTTCGACCTGACCGGAAAAAAGGCGCTGGTGACGGGCGCCAGCCGCGGCATCGGCCAGGCCATGGCGGAGGCGCTTTCGGCTGCCGGCGCCGATGTGGCGGTGACCGCCCGCGACGAAAATTCCCTTCGTGAAACGGCGGACCGAATTAGCGCACATGGGCGAAGGTCGCTTTGCCGGTCTCTCGACGTGCTCGACACCGATCGCATCCGCGTGGTGGTCGACGAGGTGGCGGATGCCTTTGGTCGGCTCGACATTCTGGTCAACAACGCCGGCTACGAAAAAGTCCAACCCTCGCTCGACGTCGACGAGGCGGTATGGGACCGCATCGTGTCGACCAATCTGAAGGGCGCCTTCTTCTGCGCGCAGGCTGCGGCGCGGCGGATGGCTGACGACAACAGCGGTGGCGCGATCATCAATCTTTGCTCGCTGACCTCCTATGTCGGCATTCCGACCGCGGTACCCTACGGCTCGTCCAAGTCCGGGCTTCTGGGCATGACCCGCGCACTCGCCGCGGAATGGGCATCGCTCGGCATCCGGGTCAACGCCATCGCTCCGGGGTATTTCCATACGGCGATGACGGACGCCTTCTACCAGGATCCCGACTGGCAGACGGCGATGCTGGCCAAGATCCCGCAGCGGCGCTTCGGCACGATGCAGGATCTGGCCGGCGCCGTCGTGTTTTTGGCGAGCGGGGCATCCGCCTATGTCACCGGGCATTGCCTCCCGGTCGACGGCGGCTATCTCGCATCCATCTGAGCGACTGAGATGCGGCGCAACGAGGACTGTGTAGACCGAGCTTGTATATGGTTGTATATACCACCTGACACGCTGGACGTTCTTGCATGCGACCGGCGACAAAAGGGGAACCACAATGCAGGAGCGTTTTCGGGCCGCAGCTTCGCACGAAGCGGAAGGCGACAGGGAAATCGCCGTCACGGTCCGCAACGTCGGGATGGACTTCGATGGGGTTCAAGCCGTCAAGAATGCGTCCTTCGATCTGCCGAAGGGGCGGTTTCTCACCATTCTCGGGCCGTCTGGGTCCGGCAAGACAACCCTCCTGCGCATGATCGCCGGGTTCCAGACCCCGAGCAGCGGCGAGATCTTCATCAACGGTGAAGCGGTGAGCGCGGTGCCACCGCACAAGCGGTCGATCGGCATGGTCTTTCAGAGACTTGCCTTGTTTCCTCATATGACGGCGGCCGAGAATGTCGCCTTCCCGCTGAAGATGCGTCGGCGCGACGCACGTACCATTCCCGACCGCGTCGAGCGATATCTCGCGCTGGTGCGGCTCGGAGGCTATGGCGGCAGGCGCATTCACGAACTGTCCGGCGGGCAGCAGCAGCGCGTCGCGATTGCGCGCGCGCTGGTGTTTGAGCCCGACCTGCTGCTCCTCGACGAGCCGCTCGCCGCACTCGACCGCAAGCTGCGCGAGGAAATGCAGCTCGAATTCCGCCGCATCCAGCGTGAGCTCGGCGTCACCACGATCAATGTCACCCACGACCAGCGCGAGGCGCTGGTAGTTTCCGACGATATCGTCGTCATGGATCAGGGCGAGATCCAGCAGAAGGCACGGCCGATCCACACCTACCGCCAGCCACGCAACGCCTTCGTCGCCAATTTCATCGGCGTCACCAATTTCATTGCCGGCACGGTACGGGCCGTATCGGAAATGGGCGATGTTTCCATCGTTCGGGGTGATCTGATGCTTGCCGGAAAGGTCGGCGATCCGGTCAATCCGCCTGCCGAGGGCGACAAGGCATCGGGAGCGATCCGCGCCGAACAGATCCGTCTCGCCGGCGATGCTGCGCAGCTGTCGAAGCTTGATTGCGTGCTGGCCGGGACTGTGACCGACACCATCTTCGAAGGCGAGCGCATGGTCTACGAGGTCGCCTGCGCCGCAATTTGCGACGAGGTCATTCGCGTTTTCGACCATGATCCCGCCGCGCACACGCAGTTCGACATAGGCGAAAGCGTGTTCCTGGGGTGGAATGCCAGGGACATGCTTGTTTTTCGATAGAACCGGAGACCGGTCAAACCCAGAGGAGAATGCAGATGAAGCGCTTCAAGCCGAAGATATCCCATCTTTCCCGCAGAACCTTCCTTCAGGCCACCGCCGCGCTTGGCGGCGCCTCGGCGCTCGGCCTGCGCGGCGCCTATGCGCAGGAACCGGAAAAGCCGGCGGAGATCATCGTGCGCGCCTGGGGCGGCAGCTGGGTGGATAGCCTGAAGGCCGGGGTGTCCGACAGCTTCACCAAGATGACGGGGATTGCTGTCCGTCACGACCTGACCGAAGACAACGAGATTCAGCCCAAGGTCTGGGCGGCCGTGGCGCAGAAACGCGTCCCGCCGATCCATATCAACTGGGACACCACCACCAATGCCACGAAATCGGCACTGCGCGGCGTGACGGAAGACCTCTCCGACCTGCCGAACCTCGCCAATGTGACGGACCTTGCCAAGCCGGCCGGCCTGGAAGGCTTCCCGATCGTCAATACCTACGGTTATGTCTATGTGCTTGCCTATCGGCCTGCGGCATTCCCGGATGGACCGCCCAAGTCCTGGAAAGATCTGCTCGACCCGAAGTTCAAGGGTCGGCTTGCCTTCTACAATGACGGCATCGGCCTCCATTTCCCCGCCCAGGTCGCCGGTGGTGGCAAGCTGGAGGACATTCCCGGCAACATGCAGCCGGCGTGGGATTTCATCACCAAGATGAAGGCACAGCAGCCGCTGCTCGGCGAGGATCCCGACTTCACCACCTGGTTCCAGAACGGCGAGATCGACGCCGCCTGCACCATCTCGACCAACGCCCGGGAGGCGCGCAAGAACGGCGTCAAAATCGAATGGGTGGTGCCGGAAGAGGGTGCAAAATTCGACACTGACGGTCTGTGGATCCCCAAGGGCCTGCCGGAAAACGAACTCTACTGGGCCAAGCAGTACATCAATCACGCCTTGACCAAGGAAGCCCAGCAGATCTGGCTGGACGGGCTTGGCTTGCCGGGCGTGGTGCCGGGCCTCACGCCGCCCAAGGATCTGGTGGGCGATCCGTCCTATCCGACCACTGAAGCGGATTTCCAGCGCCTTATCCGCATCTCGTCGAAGATCCAGGTCGAGAACGAGAGCGAGTGGTTTTCCAAGTTCAAGGCGATCATGCAGGGCTGACGCCGGTCGGCCGGTGCTGCGCTAACTCTTTGTTTTTACGCAATTCCGGACGGAAAACCGCTATACACTTTTCCTGGAGTTGCTCTAGCGCGGCACCGGCTCCTTGACGACGTCGGATACGGATTTTCATGCGGGCAGCCAGGACAGCCTATCCCCTGACATGGCGCATCATGGATGCGCTGGAAGGCGTTGCCGCCGCTATCTGGCCGGCGCGGTTCAGGCGCGCTACGCCCTATCTGATGCTGCTTCCGGCGGTGCTGCTTGTCGGGCTGCTCGTGCTTGGTCTCATCCAGATCGCAGATGCCAGCCTGCGCACGCTCGACACCACCACCTTCCAGTTCTCCGACGACTATTCCATCGCCAATTTCCGCCGCGCGCTGACCGAGCCGCTGTTCCTGGTCGTCGCGCAGCGCAGCCTCGTTGCCGCCCTGATCGTCACCGCGGTGACGCTCGTCTTCGCCTTTCCCTACGCCTATCTGATGGTGCGCACGCGTTCGCCAGGATTGCGCAAATTCCTGCTGATCGCGCTGTTCCTGCCGTTCTTCATCGGCCAGGTGGTGCGTGCCTATGGCTGGCTGATCATCCTCGGCAACCAGGGCATGGTGAACGAGGCGCTCGGCCTTGTCGGGGTGGCCCCGATGCGGCTCATCTATAACTACCCCGCCGTGCTGTTCGGCCTCGTCCAGTACATGCTGCCGTTTGCCGTACTGATGCTGGCGCCGGCGCTCACCGCCATTCCCGAAGAGCTGGAGGCAGCCGCTGGATCGCTCGGCGCGAATTGGGTTCGCACGTTCATCCACGTCGTGCTGCCACTCGCTCGTCCAGGCTTCGTCGGCGCCGGCGTGGTGGTGCTGACGCTTTCGCTCACCGATTTCGCAGTCCCTGCGATCCTTGGCGGCGGCTCGCAGGATTTCATCGCCAACGCCATCTACGACCAGTTCTTCCGCACCTCCGACCAGGGTCTCGGCGCGATGCTGGCGCTTATGCTGGTCGCGCTCGGGTCAATCCTTGTCGGCTTGGTGTTCGCGCTGTTTGGAGCCGGAACGCTCGCCATGGGGAGGTCGCGGACGTGATCGGCTCGCGCAGCAAATCGATTGTCCTGTGGACCCTGGTGACGATCGCCCTGGTGACCCTTTCGGCGCCGACCATCGTGGTGCTCGGCGCTTCCTTTACCGACGGCAACATCATCATTTTTCCGCCGGATGGACTGTCGCTGCGGTGGTACGCGCGTATTTCGCAGGCCTCCGACCTGCGCAATGCTTTCATGCGCACGCTCCAGGTCGCGACGGTCTGCACGATCGTTGCCATTCCAGTGGGCACGCTGGCCGGCATCGCGCTGGCGAAATATGCGGTGCGTTTTGAGAAGACGATCCAGATCTATCTGCTGCTGCCATTCACCATCCCGCTGATCGGATCGGGCATCGGCCTCATGCTGATCTTCGGCAACGCCGGCATTCTCGGCCAGCTCTGGCCGGTCGGCATCGCCTGCTGCGTCATCAACCTGCCCTTCATGATCTGGGCGGTGACGGCGAGCGCCACCGGGCTTGACCCGGACCTTGAACTGGCCGCCGCCAATTGCGGCGCGCCGCCGCTCCAGGTGTTCTTCTCCGTCACCTTGCCGGCGGTCATGCCGGGGGTGATCACCGGCTCGCTGCTGATGTTCATTCTTGCGCTCAACGAATTCCTGGTCAGCCTGCTGCTCGTCGATGCGCGCATCGTGACGCTGCCGGTGCTGATCTACAACTCCATCCGCTCGATCATCACGCCGGATCTCGCCGCGATCTCCGTGGTCTTCATCGCCTGCTCGGCTGTCGCCGTTTTCCTGCTCGACAGGCTGGTCGGGCTCGACATCTTCCTGAAATCGAAATGAGGAAAGCCGGCTCGTCGGGCCGCAAAGGAAATCCTATGCCAAACGTATCATTCCACGATTTGAGCCAACTCGACGCCGCCGCTCGTTCGGCATTGATGCGGCGCTCAGAGACCGATCTCTCTGGCTTTATGGAGAAGGCCGCACCGATCATCGAGGCGGTCCGAACAGAAGGCGACGCCGCGCTCGTTCGCTTCGCCCGCGACTTTGACAAGGCAGATCTCGATGCCGCGCGGCTGAAGGTCAGCCCCACCGAGTTCGACGCCGCCTTCGGCATGGTCGATGAGAACGTGACCGCCGCCATTCGCTTCGGCATCGACAACATCCGGCATTTCCACGAAGAGCAGAAACCGGAAGCGATGTGGCTCAAGGAAATGCGGCCCGGCGCCTTTGCCGGCGACCGCTTCACGCCGATCCGTTCGGTGGCGCTCTATGTCCCGCGCGGCAAAGGGGCGTTCCCTTCGGTGACAATGATGACCGCAGTGCCCGCAGTGGTGGCGGGCGTCCCGGAGCTTGCCATCGTCACGCCGCCGGCGCCCGATGGTTCGGTGGACGCAGCGACGCTGGTTGCGGCGCGCCTCGCCGGCGTCGAAACGGTCTACAAATGCGGCGGCGCGCAGGCGGTGGCCGCAGTCGCCTACGGCACAGAGACGGTCAAGGCCGCGCTCAAGATCGTCGGTCCGGGCAGCCCCTGGGTGGTTGCGGCCAAGCGGCTGCTTGCCGGCGTCATCGATCCCGGCCTTCCCGCCGGCCCGTCCGAAGCGATCATCCTCGCCGACGACAGCGTGCATGGCGGGCTGGCCGCGCTCGACCTCCTCATCGAGGCGGAGCACGGACCGGACTCGTCTGCCTATCTGGTGACCCACAGCCGCCGCGTGGCGGAGGAGGCACTGGCCGCGCTGCCGGAGCACTGGGCGCGCATGACCGAGCAACGGGTCGCGTTCTCCACCGCGGTCCTGACCGGCGCCTGTGGCGGCATCGTGCTGACGGCCTCGATCGAGGAGAGCTACCGCTTCATCAACGACTACGCACCGGAGCACCTGGAGATCCTCTCCACCGACCCCTTCGCGCACCTTGGCCACATCACCGAAGCTGCCGAGATCCTGATGGGACCGCACACGCCGGTCTCGATCGGCAATTTCGGGCTGGGCCCCAACGCCGTGCTGCCGACCAGTCGCTGGGCGCGTACTTGTGGACCGCTCTCGGTCACGGATTTCGTCAAGCGCTCTTCGATCGGCTACGTGACGGCCGCGGCCTATCCGGAATTCGCGCGCCATGCCCGCACACTTGCCCGCTATGAAGGCTTCTCCTCGCATGAACACGCCGTCTCCAGCGTGCGCGACCGATATCTGGCGCGGTAGCGGATGATGAAGGCGGCCAGACTCCATGCGGCGGGCGATTTGCGGGTTGAGGACGTGCCATCTCCCGGCGAGCCAGCGGCTGGCTGGGTGCGGCTCAAGGTGACGGCCGCCGGCATTTGCGGCTCCGACCTCCACAACTTCCGCACCGGTCAGTGGATCAGCCGCGCGCCGAGCGTCGCCGGGCATGAGTTCGCCGGCGAGGTGATCGCCGTGGGGGCCGGCGTGTCCCAGTTTGCGCTCGGAGACCGGGTTGTGGCCGATTCGCGCTTCTGGTGCGGCGAGTGTCCTGCCTGCCGCGCCGGCCGGCATAATGTCTGTGCCACACTGGGCTTTGTAGGCGAGGTCTGCGACGGCGGCTTCGCGGAAGAGACGCAGCTGCCGGCGCGGCTGCTTGTGCGCCACGACCCGGCGCTCGATCCCGCGATCGCCGCCATGGCGGAGCCGCTGGCGGTCGCCCTGCACGCAGTGCGGCGGCTGTCGGCGCCGGCCAGGGCGCCGGTGCTTATTGCCGGTTGCGGCCCGATCGGCGGGCTGGCGGCGCTGCTCCTGTCGCGACCGGGCGAGAGACAGGTCCTCGTCGCCGACCGCAATGCAGCGCGTGCGGAGCTTGTGGCCAGGGTGAGCGGCGCGACCGTCGTCGACCTGGACGCCCTGACCTGTGATCCCAATCTGGGCCATGCCCCCGATCTACGCCATGCCATCGACGCGACGGGCAGCGTGGCGGTGATGGCGCGGCTGCTCGATGTCTTGGCCGGTGGCGGCACGCTGGCGCTGGTCGGCATTTCGCATGGCCGCCTCGACCTCGACCCCAACTTGCTGGTCGAGCGCGAGATCGCGCTTGTAGGCTGCCACGCCTTCGCCGACGAGCTTGCGCCGGCCGTCTCGATGCTTGGCGATCTCGCGCCCGCGCTGTCGCGCTTCGTGTCCGACGAGATCGCGATCGGCGAAATTCCCGCCGCCTACCAGCGCCTGATCGCCGGCGTGAGCGGCGGGTTGAAGACCATCGTCCGGATGGAGAGCGGACGATGATCAGGCTTACCGAAACCGCCGGGCCGCTCTACGAAAAGGTCAAGGACTACGTGCTCGGCAATATCGGCAGCGGCAACTGGCCGAAGGACCGCAGGCTGCCTTCCGAAAACGAGCTGGTCAGCACGCTCGGCGTCTCGAGGATGACGGTGCACCGGGCGCTGAGGGAACTGACCTCGGAAGGTCACCTGCTGCGCATCCAGGGCGTAGGCACCTTTGTGGCGCCGCCGAAACCGCAATCGGCCCTCATCGAAATCAGGAACATCGCCGGCGAGATCGCCGCGCGCGGCGCACGCCACAGGGCCGAGGTCATCGTCCTCGAGAAGATCCGCAACCCGGCGCTGGACCTCGTCGTCGCCTTCGAGTTCACGCGCCGCAGACCGGTCGCCCATTCGATCATCGTGCATTTCGAAGACGATGTGCCCGTCCAGCTCGAGGAACGCTTTGTCAATCCGGCGCTCGCACCGGACTACCATCGGCAAGATTTCGTGGCGACCACCACTTACGACTACCTCCAGCGGGCGACGCCGCTGACGGAAGTGGAGCATGTGATCTCGGCCGTCGCCGCAGAAGAGATGGCGGCCCGCCATTTGAAGATCCGACCCGGCGACCCCTGCCTGCTCCTGCATCGGCGGACCTGGTCGGGCGCGGCGGTCGCCACCGTCAACAAGCTCACCTATGTCGGCAGCCGCTATTCGCTGGGCAGCCGCTACGCGCCCTCACCCGCCGCATGAGCAGCGACAGCCCGCCAGGCAGGGCGGGCGGCGCTATCGGCCAAACGGCTGCCTTGATAGGCAATCAGCTCCGCCTGCGCCGCCGTTTTTCTTGTTAACGCCGATCAGATCATTTCGGGTCAAGCCTGGCCGCCGGTCAAATTGCACCGGAGCGGCCAGACTGATTGGCCGACCGTTCAAACCAAACCGGGGACCACGAAAACCAGCCAGGCGATGACAGGGCCGATGATGGCGATAAGCGCGCTGTAGATCAGCAACGTCTTCAGCACGCCCTCGCGCTCTGCTTCCCGGGCATTGGCGACGACCAGCGCACCGTTGGTCGAAAACGGGCTGGTGTCGACGATGGTGGTGGAGATCGCGATCGCCGCAACCACACCTATGGCACTGATCTGTCCCTGCAGGAGGAAGGGCACGGCCAGTGGAATGATGGCTCCCAGCAATGCCGTGGACGAGGCGAATGCCGATACAATGGCGCCGGTGAAGCAGAGGAGGAGTGCAACCAGCAGCGGCATGCCCAGGCTTGAAATGCCTTGGGCGACGTAGTCGATCGTGCCGATCTTCTCCATGACGCCGACATAGGTGATGATGCCGGCGATCAGGAGCACCGTCGACCAGCTGACCTTGTCGATCGCTGCCTTTTGGGTCTTCGGCGAGAGGAGCGCGAGCGCGACCGCGACGGTGATCGCCACCAGGCCGACATTGAACTTGAAGACAAGTGCGCCGACCGCGAGCGCGGTCAGGCCGACTAATGTCGTCAGCCTTTCCGTCGTCAGGCCGGAAAGCGCCGACACGTTTTTTGTCTGCTCCTCAAAGACGTGATGGCTGATCGGAGTAGCTGGCGTGCCGCCGTGGCCGACGATTGACTGCGTGACGCCTTCGGGGTGGAGATCAGGCAGCGGTCCCGACGCGACCGAATACTTACGCAGCACCTTCGGGCCGCCGAAGACGAAGAATACGAGGACGGCGATGGCCAGGTTGAAGAAGAAGCTGGAGAGAAACAGTGATGTCGGCGCGAACGGCAATCCCGCCTTTTCGACGATCTGGTTGGTGATGCCGCCATAGACGCTGATCGGCGAAAAGCCGCCCGCCTGTGCACCGTGAATAACCATCAATCCCATCATGACCGGATTGATGCGGTACTGGAACGCAAAACCCAGCGCCACCGGGGCCAGGATGGCGACCGCCGCAGGTCCGAGCGCACCGAAGCCGGTGATGACGGCCGCGACCAGGAACATGACCCAGGGAATCCACGCCACATGTCCGCGCACCAGTTTGACCGCGCCCTCGACCAGCCAATCGATAGTGCCGTTGATCTGGGCGATGGCGAACAGGTAGGTAATGCCGACCAATGTCAGGAAGAGGTCGCTCGGGAAGCCAGCAAATATTTCCGCCGGCTTCATCGCCATGACGAGCGAGCCGACCAGAAAGGCGCATGCGAAGGCGAGCGCGCCCATATTGATCGGCTGCATGGTGGCGATCACGAACATGCCGACCAGCAGCGCAATCGACAGAATCTGGATGTTCATAGCTTCCTCCCTCGGGAAACGCCTTCAGGCGCCCGTTCTCATTTCCATCTGATGTAGATCAGCCTGCGTTGGTCTCGCTCCCAAGCACCAACGCAGGATCGTCAGCGCCTCCTAGAGCCGGATGATTTCAGGTCAAACCTGAAATCTGAATCCGGCTCTAAATCAAAGAGATAGAGCATGATGTCGACCGAAAACCGCTTCACACTTTTCGGCATCATGCTCTAGGAGGCGGGCATGTAAAGGTTGCTGAACCGGTCGCGCAGAAGGTTCTTCTGCACCTTTCCCATGGTGTTGCGCGGAAGGTCCTCGGCGAAGATCACCCGTTTCGGCTGCTTGTAGCGCGCAAGGCGGTCGCGCAGCGCGTTCAGCACGGCCTTTTCGTCCATTGTGGCACCGGGCTTGAGCACCACGATGGCCGTCACCCCCTCGCCGAAATCCGGATGTGCAATGCCGATGACCGCACTCTCGGCGACACCGTCGAGTTGATCGATCTCACCCTCGACCTCCTTCGGGTAGATGTTGTAGCCGCCGGAGATCACCAGGTCCTTGTCGCGGCCGACGATGTGGAGATAGCCTGCCTCATCGATCTTGCCGAGATCGCCGCTGATGAAATGGCCGTCCTTGGTGAACTCCGCCGCGGTCTTTTCAGGCATCCGCCAATAACCCCGGAAAACGTTCGGGCCCTTGATCTCGATCATGCCGGTTTTGCCTGGTCCGAGCGTCTCGCCGGTGGCCGGATCGGTTACCCTCACCGACACGCCCGGGAGTGGGAAACCTACTGTCCCTGCCCTTCGCTCGCCGTCATAGGGGTTTGAGGTGTTCATGTTGGTTTCGGTCATGCCGTAGCGTTCGAGAATGGCGTGACCGGTGCGCTGCTTGAATGCGGCGTGGGTTTCAGCGAGCAACGGCGCCGAGCCGGAGATGAACAGCCTGATGTTGGCGACCGTCTCCCGGTTCAGGCCCTCATGCTGCAGCAACCGGACATAGAAGGTCGGCACGCCCATCATCAGCGTCGCCCGCGGCATCAGAGAAAGGATTTCCTCCGGATCGAACTTTGGCAGCAGAAACATCGAGGCGCCGGCGATGAGCGTGACATTGGTCGCCACGAAGAGCCCATGCGTGTGAAAAATCGGCAGCGCGTGGATCAGCCGGTCGGCTGCCGTCACCTGCCAGCATTCGCGCAGTGCTATTGCATTGGACAAAAGGTTGTCGTGCGTCAGCATTGCGCCCTTGGAACGGCCGGTGGTTCCAGATGTGTACAGGATCGCGGCGAGATCGTCAGGCGCGCGCGCCGCGTCGAGAAAATCGTCAGACTCGTCCCGGGCCAACTCCATGAGCGACCCGGCGCCGTCCGCATCGAGCGTTTCGACAATCGCGCCGTAGCCGTGCGCGATCGTCTCGACATCAGTTCGCGACTTCGAGGAGACGATGACGAGCCGCGGTTCGGCGTCACCGATAAAGTAGTCGAGTTCAGTCAGCGTATAGGCGGTATTCAGCGGCAGATAGATCGCCCCGCAGCGCACGCATGCGAGATAGAGCATCAGAGCCTGCGGGCTCTTGTCCACCTGGACCGCGACGCGGTCGCCCGGGCGAACGCCGAGCACATCAATTGCGCTGGCGATCTGTCCGGAGAGCCGCAGCGCATCTGCATAGGTCCAACGCTGACCATCAATGGTCTCGATGAAAATCGACTCGCCTGACTTGGCGGATGCTCGCATGGCGTCGAACAGATGATTGCTCATTGAACTCCTCCCAATCTGCTTATTAGGTTTTCTGCATTTCGGTGCGGCGTCGACGAACCGGGGCCGCGATATCGGTGTCGGTCGAAGCGGTTGCCGCCAGTTTTCTCACCTCCGGCGAAGCGGCTATTTCGCCATGCTGCGCCAAGGCTTCGTGGTTCGCCTCGATGTCGTCCAACTTGTAAAAGTAGTTGACCATCAAGCCGTGGGACTGCCGCATCGCCTTGGCGGAGCGATCGGCGAGGAAGTTCAGCCGTTCAAGGCGAGCGCCGTTGCCCAAATGAAAACGCGCCACAGGATCGACCGGCCGTCTGCCGGTGGCCCGTTCCCTAATGAAATAGCGTGCGGCGAGCGGGAGAAGCACCGCTTCAACGGCCTGTGCCTTCTGCGGATTGTCCGCCCAGTTCGGATCGTCCAGTAGCTCGAGCGTCTTGAGGGTCCGATCATCGAGGCTGGCATCGGCCGCCTTGCGCAGTCTTGCCAGCCAGCCAGCGAAACCAGGAACCGGCGACAGCGTCACGAAGGTCTTCAAGCCGGGCAGGTCGCGGCGCAAATCCTCCACCACCTGCTTGATCAGAAAATTCCCGAAAGAGATGCCACGCAGTCCGTCCTGGCAGTTGGAGATAGAATAGAAGACAGCGGTGGTGGCGTCCTGGGCCGTGATCGGCGAACGGTTTACATCGAGCACATCAGCGATGGCAGAGGGAATCGCCCTGGTCAGCGCAACCTCGACGAAGATCAGCGGATCGTCTGCGAGACGCGGGTGGAAGAACGCAAAGCATCTGCGGTCGGCTGGAGCTAGCCTCCGCCGCAGCTCCTCCCAGCCGGCGATTTCATGCACCGCCTCGTATCTGATGATCTTCTCCAGGATGTCGGCCGGCGTCGACCAGTCGATCGGACGCAGCGTCAGAAAACCGCGGTTGAACCATGAGCCGAACAGGTGGGCGAAGTCGGCATCGACGGCGCGAAACGGTTCCGTCGCATCCTTCATGGCCAATAGGCGCTCGCGCATCTCCACCAGCCTCGCCGTGCCTTTGGGGGCCAGGTTCAGTCTGCGCACCAGTTCCTGGCGACGCGGCTCGGCGGCCTGGTGCAGTTCGATGACGGCGTCCGAGCTCCTGTCGCGGCGGTAGCGCTCGATGGCTTTGTCAAGCTTGGCGATGTCTGGGCCGAACTGTTCGTGCAGCATACGCACGAAGTCTTGCTGACCGGCCGCGTCCAGTTGGGCCCAGCGCTGAAGGACCTCGGCGGCCAATGCCATGCCCGAGGCCTCGCCCCGGCTCGACAACAGCATGTCGCAGAGTGTTTCGATATTCGTCTCGGCTTGGACCGGTTCGCTACGCGCCCCTGCCGCAACCAGCCTGCGGCCGCGATCGGTAATGCTTTGCACCATATCGCTAAAGAACGAGATGCCTGCCATGTCGGAGTCCCTCCTGGCAAAAAAATCGAAATCGGCGCAAGCAGACCCGCCGCGCGGCCTCGACGCGTGCCGGTGCTCGGATGCTTCCACCCATTTGTGTGCGACTTGCCTTTTGTGGTATTGTTCTTAAACGCTCTTGTGCGCAAAGTCAACGTTCTTGCATACAAGATTTATCATGCTGCATTGGAAGGCCCAAAAAATGTCGGAGAATGTCGTTCAGCGCCTACGTGACGAGATTGAAAACGGCATAATCTCGAACGACTTCGCCCCCGGTGCACGACTGGACGAGGTGCAATTGGCAACACGCTTCGGCGTGTCGAGAACGCCGGTGCGCGAGGCGCTGATGCAGTTGAACGCAATCGGGCTGGTGGAGATCCGGCCGCGCCGGGGTGCCGTGGTGATCGATCCGGGACCGCACCGCATTTTCGAAATGTTCGAGGTGATGGCGGAACTTGAAGGCTTGGCCGGTTCGTTGGCCGCGCGACGGTTCACCGATGCCGATCGCACAACCATCCTGGCCGCGCATGCAGATTGCGAGCGTTCGTCTTCGGCCGGCGACAGCGACGCCTATTATTACGATAACGAGCGCTTTCACAAAGCTATCTACGCTGCCAGCCACAGCGGTTTTCTGGCCGAGCAGTGCGTCGCACTGCACCGCCGCCTGCAGCCCTACAGGCGCCTCCAACTGCGCGTGCGCAACCGCGTTGCCACGTCGTTCGCCGAGCATGGCGCGATCGTGGAAGCAATCCTCGCCGGCGACGAGGAGCAGGCGCGCACGCTCCTGCGCCAGCATGTCAGCATCCAGGGCGAGCGTTTCAGCGATCTTGTAGCGACGCTGGCGAGCAGATAGTCCGTCGCAAGTCTAGCCTCTCGCCTTTCACCGCCGCCTCAATGAAGCCAAGCCGCATGCCGAGGCCGGCATGGCAGCGGGCGTGCATCTGAGCAGGCGGGCGTTCCGATTATCGGAAATCCCGTGTAGCAGCCACCTGCTACCAGCAAAGCAAATTTTGGCGCTATCTTGATATGAATGGCGAACTTCGCCGAGGCGGTGTAGGGTTCACCGCAAAAGAAGAATTGAGCCGTAGAAACGGCGACGCGGAGCGAATCTGGGAGGATTCATGGTTGAGATTATCTCCAAGCGGGATGGCCCGCGGCGCGAGGACGCACAAGTCAAAAGACTGATCGAGCAGAACCGCTCGACCATCGTCCGCCTTGCCGACCAGATCAGCGGTGGCGGCTATTCAGCTTCCAGGAAGCCACGACAGCAACCAAAGGCAGAAGGCCTGATCATCCATGTTGGCGGCGGCGCGGCACCGGTTGCCGAGGCCAAGGCGTCCATCCAAGTCACCATGAACGGCCGCGTCATTTCGAAGGATCGGAACACCGGCCGCCAACTTCATCACATCGGCGATATCCGAAACCGCGGCGGCGACCAGATCTTCGTGCTGGCGACGAAGCAGAATGGCTTCTTCTCGCCGGTCGACGAAATCGTTGCCGAGGCGCTTGCCGAGTTGGACGGATCCCGCCTCGCCACCACCTACACCGAAGAGCAGCTTGCCGCCGACATCGGCGCGAAACTCGGCATCGACTGAGCGACAGGCATGGGCGTGCTTCTACGAACGCGACAGCATACAGAAATGGCATACCTCAAAGGTTCTGTGATGACTGAATGAAACGTGAGATAGCCCCCAATCAGATGAAGATCGATGCCCTTCCGGCGCGTAGGTCGCTGGCCACCGGCCAAATGGCTCTGAGCAACATCGATTATGACGAGCGTGCCACCATGCGCGCCTGGGAAAGTTTCCTGGCTGACGAGCCCAAATGCGCCGGCGATCCAGTCCACCCAAGCCACGTCCGCTCCCTCATTCACGATTCCTGGTACCGCAGTGCCACCGGCGGCATCAACGCTCAAGGCATTGAAGCGCCGCTGAGCAGTGATCGCGACGAAATCGAATATCTTACCCGGGCCAATGCAGAACTGCTTTCGGCGGCGCGGCGGTCGTTCGCATCGCTTGGCCAGTTACTGGACGGGACCGGCGCGATGCTGGTTCTGGCCGACAGCGACGGCGTGCTGATCGACGCCATCGGCGACAAGAAGACGCTGCATGACGGCATGGATATCCACCTTGCCATCGGCGGCAAATGGAACGAGGATGCCGTCGGGACGAACGGCATCGGTACGGCGCTGTGGACCGGCGAGCCGACTTTCGTGCATGCGGCCGAGCATTTCTGCGCCGGCATCAAATCCTGGACCTGCGCTGGCGCACCGATTCGTGACCCGCTGGACGGCAAGATCATCGGTGTGGTCGACCTGTCAGGCTATTCGCCGATCTTCAGGCCGCACAACACCGCGCTCGTCGCCGCGACAGCCCGGCAGATCGAAAAGGCATTGGCCGAACAGCAGCAGGAACAGCGCACGCGCCTGCTCGAAGCTTTCATTTCATCGGCTCCCGGCTACCGCCGAAAGGACGGGCTGGTAATCGTCGACCACCGCGGTCGTGCCATCTTCTGCAACAATGTGCCTGATGGCGAGGCCACTGAGATGATGGACGGCCCGATGGAGCCAGGCCGTGGCCGCTGGCTGATGAACCTTCCGTCCTCCGGCTCCGAAGCCGACCTTGCCAGGGCGCTGCCGGCCCACCTGCGATCCTGCCATATCACCCCGCTCAAGCTCGATGGCGACCTCCGCGGCGCGGCGCTGGTGTTCCCCTCTGTGCCGGCAGTCTCCAGTGCGGCGGTGGTCCAGCGGGAAGTGAACAAGCATCTTCAGGATGCTGTCGCCATGATCGTCGGCGAAAGCGAAGCGCTGCATGCCGCCATCGACGTCGCCTGCCGCGTCGCCCGGTCGAGCAGCGTAACATCGCTGTTGGTCGAAGGTGAAACAGGGGTCGGGAAAGAGCTGTTTGCGCGGCTTGTCCATGCCGGCAGCCGGCGCACGGCGAACGATCCGTTCATCGCCATGAATTGCGGGGCGATCACCAGGGACCTGTTCGGCAGCGAGTTGTTCGGCCATGTCGCCGGCGCCTTTACCGGCGCCTCGCGTGAAGGCAAACCGGGGGTTTTCGAGCTCGCCCATGGCGGCGTCCTCAGTCTCGACGAGATCGGCGAATTGCCGCTCGAGATCCAGCCGTTTCTGCTGCGTGTCCTGGAAGAGCGCGTGGTCAACCGCATTGGCGACAGCCGGGGCCGCCCGGTGGATGTGCGCCTGGTCGCCTCGACCAATCGCGATCTCAAGCACGAAATTGACGCAGGCCGATTCCGCCGCGATCTCTACTATCGAATTGGCGCGGTTTCGATCACTGTTCCACCGCTGCGCGAGCGCGGCGAGGATGCGCTGCTGCTGGTCGAACATTTCAACCGGCAGATCGCCACCGCAGCGGGCGAGGACCCGCTGGAATTTTCGCGAGAAGCGCTCGATGCGCTGCTCGCCTATCAATGGCCGGGCAATGTACGCGAACTGAAGAACCTCATCGGGCGGTTGCATGTCCTGGCGCGGGGCCGAGATATCGGGCTCCACGATCTCCCCGGTGAAATCGCGGCGCCCAGCGCCACGCCCGATGATGGCAAGACCCTGTCGGCCGAGTCGCCTGGAGGCACACTCGTCGAGGCGGAACGCCAGGCGATGAAGAACGCATTGGCAGCCGAGGGCGGCAATCTCAGTCGGGTCGCGCGGCGGCTCGGTATTTCCCGGCCGACGCTCTATCGCAAACTCGACCAATACGGCATCCGCCGCGGTTTCCTCTAGGATCAGAACCCGTCACCGGCACAAAAGCGCCGCGCGGCATTCGCGCCACTGGCTGGGGAAAGTCATGCCAATGGTCAGCGAAATCACCACAGCAGCGCCGATCTTGGTTATGACGCTTGGACCCTTTCTCTCCGTCTAGATGTGACCGGACACCGCACCCGTCCGCGCGAAATCCGGTCCATATGTTTCAGGGCACGATGACGCCGCGGCCGGTGAACCGACGGTTCTTGAAATCGTCGAGCGCGGTGTTGATGCTGGCAAGGTTGTATTCGGTGTAGTGCATCTTCACCTTGCCGTCGGCGTTGAGCTCCATCAGTTCGACAAGCTCGGTGAAATTGCCGACCAGGCTGCCGCCGATGTTGATCTCCTCAATGACGAGATGGGCGGTCGGCACATTGATATTGCCGCCATAGCCGACGACGAACAGTTGCCCGCCCTTGCGCACCATCTTCCAGCAGATGTTTTCGACGCCGAGCTCGCCGACGAAATCGATGACCACATGGGCGCCTCCGCCGGTGATCTGGCTGACCTCCTCGATGACGTTCGGTCCTCCATCGAGGACGAAGTCGGCGCCCAGATCCTTGGCCAGCACCTGTGCTGCCGGCTCGCGATCGACGGCGATGATGCGGCAGCCCGAGATCGCGTGCAGCGATTGCAGGGCGATGTGGCCGAGCCCGCCTATGCCGAGCAGCACACAATAGCTCCCTGGTCGCAGCAGTTTGGCGGCGCGCTTGGCGGCGCGATAAGCGGTGATGCCGGCGTCGGCAAGCGGCGCCACCTCGATCGGCGTGACGTTGGCGTTCAGCTTGATCAACGAACGCTCGCTGGTGATGAAATACTCCGCGAAACCGCCATTCATGCCGAGGCCCGGAAATTGGCCGTTATCGCAGTACATATCCTCGCCGTGGCGGCAGTTGAGGCAGATGCCGCACGAGCGGAAGGGGTGGCAGATCACGGCGTCACCGCGCTTGACCGACCTGACGCCGCTGCCGACCTCCTCGACCCAGCCTGCATTTTCATGGCCCATGATGTAAGGCAGCAGCGTCCCCTCTGGATCCATGGTCGGCTTCCACACACCCTCGATGATGTGGAGGTCGGTGCGGCAGAGGCCGGCGGCACCTACCCGCACGATGACCTCGTCGGGAGCGGTAATGGTCGGCGCCTTGACCTCCTCGACCCTGAGCTGGACGTTCATATGCGGGTCGTATTCGTACAGTCTGGCAGCTTTCATCGTCGTATCCTTTCAACGTCGAGATTGTTCGGATTGCTTCAGGCGCGGCCGAGCTTTTCAGAGCCGCCACCGCGAGCCGGTCCGGCCGTCGGGTCCTCGTCCTCGGCGAGATGGCCGATCAGCGTTTCGGTGGTCAGGATCAGCGTCGCCACCGAAGCTGCGTTGGCGAGTGCTGTGTAGGTGACGCGTACCGGATCAATGATCCCTGCCTCGAACATGTTCTGGTAGCTGCCGGCAGACGCGTTGTAGCCGTAGCCGCCGTTGATGCGCGTGACTTCCGCCACGACTGCCTCGGGATCGGCGCCGGCATTGACGGCTATGCGCCAGAGCGGCCGCGACAGCACCGATCGCACCAGGCGCACGCCTTCGGCGACATCGCCGTCGACGTCTGCCGCCACCCTGTCGAGCAGCGGCGCGATCTGGGCAAGCGCCGAGCCACCTCCGGCGACCACGCCCTCTTCGGATGCGGCGCGCACCGCATTCAGCGAATCCTCGATGAGCTGAATGGTTCGCTTCTGCTCGACCGGCGTGACACCGCCGGCATAGAGAATCGCGGTGCCGCCAGAAAGCTTGGCCAGGCGTTCGCGCAGCTTGTCCTGATCGATATTCGGCGGCGAAGCTTCATACTGCCGCTGCACCTGAGCGCGACGCGACGCGATTGCCGCGTGGTCGCCGCCGCCGCGGATGATCGAGGTGTAGGACGAACTGGTCTTCACCCGGTCAGCCGTTCCGAGATCGTCGGCGGTGATGTCCTCCAGCCGACCGCCGAGGTCGCGCGCGATCACCTTGCCGCCGGTGATGATCGCCAGATCCTCCATCATCGCCTTGCGCCAATGGCCATATTCCGGCGGATGGACAACGAGGTATTTTCCAGGTCCTTGCTTGCCGAGCAGCGTCACCACAACTTCCGGCGACATTTCCTCGGACACGATCAGCAGCGGCCGACCATCCTCGGCGGCAATGCGGCGAGCCGCATCCAGCGCCTCGGGCTGCTTGATCTTGAGATCGGTCATCAGGATGTACGGCCGTTCGAGAACAGCCTCCATCTTCTCCTGGTCAGTCACCATGTGATGAGAGAGATAGCCGCGGTCGAAGGACATGCCCTCGACCACATCGAGCGTGGTCTCGGTGGTGACGCTGAAGTCCGTGGTGATGACGCCTTCGGCCCCCACCCGCTGGTGGGCTTCCGCCACCAGTGCGCCAAGCTTGGCATTGGTCGCCGCAATGTTGGCGACCGAGGCGAGAATGCCGTTGCCCTTAGCCGGTTTGGCCGAAGCCTTGAGCGCCGCCACCACCGCTGTCACGGCAAGGTCGATGCCCTTGCACAGATCGACGGATTTCACGCCGCGTTCATTCGCCTCCACACCGCCCTGGATGAGAGCGTTGGCGAGCACGATGGCAGTCGTGGTACCGTCGCCGGCGACCTCGTTGGTTTGCATCGACACTTCGCGAACGACCTGCGCGCCCATGTTTTCGAAACGGTCGTGCAATTCGATCTCGGAGGCGATGCTGACGCCGTCACGGGTCACCATCGGCGTGCCGATCGGCCGGTCGATCATGGCGTTCATGCCTTTGGGGCCGAGCGTCGGCTCGACGGCAGCGGCCAGCCGAAAGACGCCACGGGCGAGAGCGCGGCGGGCGTCGGAGTTGTGAAGCATTATTTTGGGCATGATTCCTCCTTCCGCCTTACGGGCGGGTTGTTGGTTAGGGGCCTCGTGCGAGGGAGGCCGTTGTTTTCGGCTCTGCTTCAGGCGGTCGGCGCGGCTCGTGCCGGCACGCGATCCATGATGAAATCGACCAGTGTCGGTTCGCCGTCGACCACATCCAGTTCCTTGTATCTGGTCTGCTTGAGCCCACGGCAAAGCGCGCCGTTGAACTCCATATTGACGCGCACACCGCGCAGTTCAGCGAGATGGGCGCCGAGTGCGGCAGTCTGTATGCGTTGCCCTTCCCAGGTCACGAAGACAGGATCATCCGCCCGGCGGCCGGGAAAACGCTCGATCAGAGCCGCCCGGTATCTCGGCTTCTGTTTGGCCGCTTCGCCCGCCTCGAGCCGCGCGACGTCGTATGCCGGCAGGTCCATGCCGAGGATTTCCCGATCCGTCAGACCATGCTGCCGAAGGCCCCGCAAAACCGCCTCCTGGCGTCGCTTGAATGCCTTCATCCTGAACGTTTCGCGCAAGGCGCCGAGATCCTGATCCTCGGAAAGTTCAGCGAAAATATCCCCGAATGTCTTGCCGGCTGCCATGCCGCGATTGACCTCTTCCGCGAACATGTGGTCGTGTAGCTTGACGCGATAGGCCGGCGACCATGAGAGTTGGTCGAGCGCCTTGCGGACGCCGTCCAGCATCAGGAACGCGAAGTTGGGCGAGCACCAGTAGGTCGGCAGGCGGAAATCTATCTCCACGCTGCCATCGCCCGTCATCACGGCTCGCTCGACGAAGCCCATCTCGGTAATCGGTTCGTCGAGTTCGGGGTCATTGACCTCACCAAGGCACCGCCAGAGCTCCTTCTCGCGGTTGCCGGAAACGCTGGCGGCGGTTGCCATGGCCCCTACTCCGCCGCGATGCTGAAGGGCGAACTGGCGAGCGCCTTCTTCTTGGCTGCGATGTCGATGTTGTAGAGACGCGCGGCATTAAGACCGAGTATCTTCTCCTTGATCTCGTCGGTCAGCTGCACGCCGCGTTCTGCGGCGATGTCGTCAGGGATCTGGTAGGCCCAGAATTTCTCGACCAGCCAGCGTGGCGTCCAGATCGCGTAGTCGGAACCGAACAGGATTTTCTCCGGCCCGATCCAGAACAGCAGTTCGGCGATGACTTCGCCGAAATAGCGCGGGCGGGCATGGATGAAGGGCAGCGCCACCGCAAGCCCGCCATAGACGTTGGTTTCCTGCGTCGCGATCCAGCAGAAATCGTCGAGGCGCGGCAGGCCGCAATGCTCGATGATCCAGTTGAGGCCCTGGAAATCCGTCGCCGCATGATCGACGTCATGCACGTCGAACGCATCCTTGCTAAGCGGCAGGATCGTCGGGCCCTTGTGGACGTGGATGTTCCTGATGCCGAGCTTGTCGCAGAGTTCGAAGCATTTGTAGGCATCGGGATCGGTGAGCTTCCAGCCCTTGGAGGCGCCGTTCCATTCGGCCGTGTACATCTTCACGCCCTTGACGTCGTAGGTCTCCTTGAGGAAATGGATGTACTCAAGCGCCTTCTCACCGTCGCGCGGATCGAAGGCGCCGTTGACGATGAAACGCTCCGGATAACGCTTGGCCACCTCGGCGTTGCGTTCGATCGTGTTGAAGCCGTTCTTGTAGAAGTCCTTGAGATAGGTCGACTGGACGATCGCCATATCGTCTGGACCGTCGATGAACAGGTCGCGATAGAGATCGTCGGCACTGTATTTCTCGAACTTGCTCTTCTCCCACAGCTGGTCCTTGGGGCTCATCCCCGTGTGATAGGCGTAGAAGCAATCGATGAACTGCTTGCCGTGAATATTCTTCTGGTTCTCCTGGCTGCCGTCCCAGAAATGGGTGTGGCCGTCGACCACGAAAATGTCCTTGCCTTCCGGTGTCCTAAACATTCTTTCCTCCGCAAGATGCGTGTTGATCGGTTCGGCGTGCCGCAATCAGGCGGCACGCCTGATTTTTTGCCGGCTATTCGATGTATTCGAACATCTCGTCCATGTTGCCGAACAGGATCACGGTGTTGTCGTCGATGCGCACCATCCGCCCGTAGTGGGTCGAGCTGTTGACCTCGAAGGTTTCCGCCGTCATCTCGCGGCCGAGATATTCGCTGATTTCATCCATCTTGAAGATCAGCTTGCCGCTGCCGTCGATCCGGATCATCGCCGGTTGGTAGGTTACGGTCACGTTCGGCTTCAGGCCCATGAATTCAGCGATGGCCCTGGCTTCCACCGAGTCGTTCATGGTGACGCCGCACTGATGCGAAATCGTCTGTTCGAAGGTGATGTCCTTCATCGCCCTGAAGATGTTGGATTGTGATGCGTCGCGTGCTGCAGTTGACATGACGGTTTCTCCCTGTGTCAGCGCTTGAGGCCAAGTTCGCGGAGTATCTGGCCAATCCGTTCCTCGGATTTGGCACGGACATCCGCAAAGGCGACCGGCTTGGAATGCGGCATCGACCAGATCGGCTGCAGGCCGGTGGCTGCTTTGTCGGCGAGCGCGCCGTGTTTCTCGACCCAGCCCTGGAAGAGCTTCTTGTTCGCCGCGCCGTGCTTCTCGTCGTTGGCGAGCATGTGCATGAGGTCGATCGTGTTGGCGAGGTTGCGTTCGTAGTCGGCCTCGGCTGCCGAGATCACCGCAGGCGTTATGAAGTCGTGGTTGGCGGCGGCGATCTGCATCAGGAAGCCTGAGCGGAATGCTTCCCCGACCAGCGGCTCGAAGACGATGTTGATGGCGAAATACTGTTCGAGATAGTCGGTCGCGCCCATGATGGTTTCGACCGCCTCGCGGGTACCTTGCCAGTTGTTGTCCTCGAGCCAGGCCTTCTTGCCGAGTTCGTCGTCCCAGCCGGGAAGGTCCATGCCGATCTCGGCAAGGTAGAGCGTGATGTCCTGGGCAAGCCGCAGCTTGTAGGACGAGTTGGTCAGCGTCGCGTTGTTGATCATCTGGGTGTAGCCGTAACGCTGCGCCTGCATCAGCGAGGTGCCGAGCCCGAATTCGGAGTGCTTCCAGGCGCCGAGCTGCGTCTGCAGGATCTTGACCCAGGCCTTGTCGAAGGTCTTGGGCGCCCCCGACTTGCGGGCGTTGTTGATGACGCTCTGCACCATCGTCTCGATTTTCGACTGGCGCTGGTAGTGCGTGCGTTCCCACTCCTGATCGGGGGCGCGAAAGGCATGCCAGTTGGAGCTCTGCGCAGCAGTGTTCTGCTTGACATAAGCGCCCTTGCCGTCGGCAAAGGAGATGATCCAGTCCTGGATCAGGTAACGCTCCGGGTCAGGCTGTACGTCGACCGTCATGTCTTCGTAGTGCGTGGCGCGCTGGCCCTTCGGGTCGAAATACCGGTACTTCCGGCTGTCGGAATCGGCAAAGATCGCCGCGCCGGCGGCTCCGGATCCGACTGAACTCGAGATAGCTGGCATAGTCTTCACTCCCTTGTTGCAGTTGTGGTTGCAGTTGCGTGGCCGTCCCCTCAGTGGGTCGGCGTAGCACCTGTCGATGTGGTGAACTTGTCGAAGAAGATCCGCTCAGTCTCGAACCCGTTCATGAATAGAACCGGCTGAAGCGCATCAATCATCGGTGGCGGGCCACAGGCATGGACATCGCCCTGCCCGTCGACCGCAAGTTGCTTGAGCTTGGCGTCGACACTCTGGTGTACGAAACCGCGTTCGCCTTGCCATTCGGCGTCATCAGTCGCGTGCGACAGCACGGGAATGAAAGTGACATCCGAATGCTGGCCGATCAGCTCGGCGATCCTGTCGAGATAGAACAGGTCGTTGCGGGTCCTGGCACCGTAGAAGAAATAGACCGGACGTTTCTCGCCGCTCTTCAGATGGTCGTTGAGGATCGACCAGATCGGCGACATGCCCGAGCCGGCGCCGACCAGGACTAGGGGTCCTTGCCGTTCGTCGCGTCGGAAACAGGTTCCGTAGGGTCCGACGACGGTGACTTCGGCTCCAACCTTGATTCCTCCGGAATCGAGTTCTCCAGAGAACTTTCCCTCAGGGTATTTCTTGATGATGAAGCAGAGTTTTTCGGTTTGGTCCGGCGTATTTGCCATGGAGAACGAGCGCGTAATCGTCTCCCCTTTTTGCGTGGTAACCGTGATGTCGACATATTGCCCCGCCCAGAACTTTATCGGCGAGCCGAGTTCGATCTCGATGCCGCGAATGTCGTGGGTCAGGTGCTCGATCAGAGCAATCCGGCCGTTGAACGTCTTCACGGCGATCGCTTTCGCCAAAATCTCCTCGTCGTAGTTGAGAAGCTCGACTTCCAGATCGGAGTAGGCGATGCAGCGGCACAAAAGGACGTGGCCGCTCTCCTTCTCCATGTCGTTCAGCGCGAAAGTCGAGTATTTCAGCATGTCGACTTCGCCTTCGAGCAACACGCTCTTGCAGGCCGAGCATTGCCCTTCCTTGCAGCCGTGCGGCAGGGCGATGCCCTGGCGGAAAGCGGCGTTGAGCACCGTTTCGCCATGCTCGACGTCGAATTCGACGCCGACCGGGCTGAGCCTGACCGTGTGGGTTTCCGACATACGGACCTCCAGTGAAAGGAAGGGGCGGGACGAACCCGCCCCCCTTTGGCCTGATCAGTTGCAGGGGGTGATCGTGAAGCCGGCCCGGTATTCCGTCAGGTGCTTCTCACGGTCCGCGGGTGACATGGCACGCAGCGCGTTGAGCGGCGACCCGAGCTTGTTGCCGCGCACGTCGTCCAGCGTCCACATCTCCTTGTCGGCGAAACGCATATGCGGCTGCGGGACCAGCGTCTTGCCGTCGGAGCGGACGAAGTTCAGGTCCTTGATGGCATCGGCCAGATCCCAGCCGTCATAGAGCGTCTCCCATTCGCGCTTGCCGCTGAAGCGGCCCATCGCGGGTGTCGGACGGCCCTGATATTCGTCGGCGAACGCCACGGTGGCGGTCCACTTGTCGAGTTCGTGGGCGAAGGTGTGCAACTGGCCGTCGATCTCGCCGACCACCATATCCTCGCGGATCAGGCAGGGTACGAGACAGGACCAGCAGCGGTGCGGGTAGACGTAGCCGACGTCGCTGTTGAACAGCAGCACCTTCTCGCCCTTGTGGCTGAGCTTGGCGTACCATTTCCAGAAGTCGCCGAATTCGGCGTACCAGCCCGGATATTTGTGCTCGAACCACTCGAAGTCCTTGTCGGTCTGGGCTTCGATGCGCCAGAAGTTGACCGGCCAGCCGACCGCGAAGAACTGTCCGACCTTGTGGACATAGTTCTTCTTGGTGATGCGTTCCCAGGCCGCCTGGACGTCGTCGTGATGGACCTTGATGCCGTATTTCTCGAGCGGCAGCATGTAGGTGCGGTAGTAATCCTCATAGATCCAGCGGTGCCACATTTCCGCGTAAGACTCCTTGTTCTTGTCGCGGTTGGTGGTGCCGTATTCGATGAAGGTGCCGATGGCCGCATCGACGATCGCGTGGTTCTGCCAGAAGGCATAGCGCAGGTCGCGCTCGAGCAAGAGGTGATTTTCCGGCTCCTTGAGCGCCGCCATCAGCAGTGAGTGGCCATTACCGATATGCCGGCTCTCGTCGGACTGCACCGACAGGAAGACGGTCGGCAGCGCATAGTCGCCGTTGCGGGCGGCTTCCGAAGGCATGGCGACAAAGAGCGTGTTGGTAAAGGCGGTTTCGGCCACCACGGTCAGGTACATGCAGGCGGCAGTCATGGTGTCGCCGGTTATGAAGCCTTCAGCGAACTGCCGGCCGATGGTCGTGGCGTAGCATTTTCCGAAGGCTTCCTCGGTGATGTCGAAGCCAGCCGGATCGATGTAGTTCTCCATGTACCATTTCTTCAGGTTCATCTGGATCGTCGAATGCCGGAACTCGTCGATCATCTGCATCGTGAAGCCGGTCCTGAGTTCCTCGCCAGGAGCGATACGGGCGACCATCGCCATCGAGCGGGCAGCCGAGATTTCCGGGAAGGGAATGATCGCCAGAAAGAGTTTCATCCACTCGACCCAGCGCGGTTCCACATTGCGGAACATGTCGCCGCGCAATGCCGCATCCAGCGCGCCGTAAACTCGGTTGTCCTTCTCTTCCTGCATCGGAAAGTACGACCGCAAAACCTGCTTCATCGGGTCGCGCGGCGTCTTGTTGATCTTGTAGTCCGTCGGAAACGTCATCGCTTCCTGGACGTAGGAAGGATTCCAGCCGAGATCGGCAATCTTCTTGGTTGCCTCGCCGACGGAAATTCCGCGTTGCGAGGTAATCTTGTTGAGCGTCAGAGACGTCATGGTCATAAGCCTCCACCAGGTTTGAGCCGCAGGTCCCTTGACCCCGGCATGAAGCGGCGCACAGCGCCGCAAGTGAGAGTGCGAACGGCACGACAAAGGGTTGCGCATTCAGGCGCGACTCATAGTCCGGCCATTCAAGTGGATCGCGGCAAAGGTGTTAGAGTCTGACAGGGACCGCGGCGCCAACCGCATATGCGATGGGCGTATCGAAGCGGACGTGACCTGCTTCCTCCGTTCCTTCGTTCTTTTGGCACCGCGTCAAAAGCGCGATGGGCTTCTTGTGGAAATGTATAAAGCAAGCGCCGTGCCAATTTGAAAATGGCGCCCGTGCCTGACGCTAAAAACAAATCGCCGCCCTTTCGGCACATGAAGAGGACGGCAACTGTAACGTTCTTTTACAGTTGTAACGTACGCATGTAATATTAAATATCTATTCGCAATTGCGATATATCAAGTTAGCATTCGCAGCAAATTTGAAAAACACACATCATCTATTTTATTCTTCTCCTTTCTCTACTATTTGAGGGCGATGGCTCACGGACGGGCCTCGCACTGGAGAAAAACCGTGGCGAACGACAAAGACAGCCGGAGGCAGCCCGAGCCAATGTCCAGCCAGGCTGACGGCGTCACCGGCGATCTTGTCAGGCTGATGCCCAGTGACCTGGTCTTTGTCATGCGCTTCATGGGCGAGAGCCAACATCGCCTCCAGAGCCACTTCCAGGACTTCATCCGGGCCGAGCTTGCCGCCGGCGGCGTCACCACGGAAACGCATCCGATGATCCATCTGTTCATCGAGAACCATGCGATCCTGTTGCGCGACTTCGTGTTTTCCGGCGTTTCGCTGTCGCGGCAGTTCCGCGTCGAGGAGATCGAGCGCCTTACCGGCGATACGACATCGATGATCCGCGTCGACATCTGGGATCAGCTCAAGAGCCACATCGAAACGGCCGAAAAACAGTTCCAGTCGCAGGCCGGCACATTGCCCAAATTGCTGTCGGCTTTCGAAAAACCACCCGGACCGACGGCTGGGACCGAAAAATGATGGAGGATCCGATGGGGCAAACTACCAGGCGTGACATGTTGCTCGCCCGCCGGCTCGATCTTGTCGCCAACGTCTCCGCGCTGACTGCCGAGGCGCTGCGGCTCAATCAGATACGCGCCGGTATCGAGATGGATGTGCTGCGCCTGGAACTCGAAATCGGCAGGAGCGGCGCCAGCGCGCAACTGGTGCAGGATTTGCATGAGGCGGAGGAGAGAGCCGCGGCGGTCATGCAGGAAGGCGCGAGGTGCGAGCAACGCATCGCCGCCGCGGAAGCCGATGTCGAGGACGTCGACCGCAGCCTCGCGGCGAAGGTGGGTAATTGACGGAAGGTGGGTAATTGACGAAGGGAATGGTCATGAACCAGCACGCGATACAGAACCTGACCTTGTTCGACCTGCTGGCGCGAAGCTGGCGTCGCCCGTCGGCGATCGCCGACCTGCGCTTCAGCGCCGATGGCTCGGCTGTCGCATACACCAGCGTCGACGGAACGGTCGCCATAGCCGCAGTCGCGGATCAGGAGCCGCCGGAATCGCGGATCAGGGTGAGCGGCGATCTCGGCCAGACGACGATCCGCCCGCGGGAGAAGCCACCGGCACCATTGATCGCCACCGCTGCGTTGGGGGATGGAGACGTCCCGCTCGCCAGCTATTTTTCCTTCGGCTTCCTCGTTGGAACGGCGGCTGGCGAAGCGGTGCATCTGGCCGCGGACGGCAATGTGATGGAGACGCTGGCCAAGATCGACGGGCCGGTCGTCGCCGTCGACCACAACCCCCGGACGGCCATCACAGCCGTCAGCAACGGCCAGGATGTCTTCCTGGCACGCGGCCAAGGCGATGCGGTACGACTGCGACACGATGCGACACCGTCCACGGATGCGCTTGCCTTTTCGCCAGGCGGAAGGCGCCTAGCCTGCGGCCGGGATGATGGACTATCGATCTGGGCGGTCGACGGCGACGCTACCCCGATACGCGAGGTGTCTTTTTCGGTGCGCCCGGTGTCGATCCGCTGGAGTGGCGATGGTACATGGCTGGCCTGTGGGCTCGAAACAGGCGGCTTTGCCCTGGTCAGCATGACCGATGATCGCTACGGCATCGTCGCGGGATTTCCTTCGCCGGTCAGGACGCTGTGCTGGAGCCGGCCGGAGGATGCGCTGTTTGCGTCGGGCGCCTTCCGGATCGCCGGCTGGTCGATGACCGCTCCGCCACTTGACGGCGACACCTCGGGCGCGCTGGAGACTGGCCGAGCCGGGCTGGTTCCGGTCGAGACAGTGGCTGCGCACCCGGAGAAAAAACTGATTGCGGCCGGCTATGCCAACGGCCGGATCACCATCGCCCAGATCGGCGCGCGAGACGAACTCCTCGTCAGGCCGCTGGGCAGCGCGGTGACCGCGCTTGCCTGGTCCGGCGACGGACGCCACCTGGCAGTGGGCTCAGCCGACGGCACCGCCGCGATCGTCACCTTTCCCGCACAGATGTTCAAATAGCAAAGGCAGGCCGCATGCAAAAGGAGCACAAAATGCAAACCGAACCCACCCCCGAGGACGAGAGCAAGGACGAATTCTTCGAACGGCTCGCCAAGCTGTCGGAAGAAATGGTGGCCAAACACGGCAAGGATTTCAGTATGGGCGCATTGGTGCTTGCCGCCCGCTGGATTGCCGAAAACCGCGTCGGCCAGTTGAAGACCAACTAAACTCACGACCAATCAATGCGCTCGAAAAGCCAAAGCTCCGAAGGAGCTTCAGGCGGAGTCTCCGTACAGGTTTTGCGCTGGGCTGGCTGTGTATGCCATTCCTTCAGATTGCGGCTTACCCTGGGTTGAGGCTCACCCAGGCGCGACTCAATCCAGCTGCAGATGCCGCAGGTACCACCCTACAGTCGGTGCGCTGGCGATCGGCGCAGGTACCAGTTGCGCCGTAGTCATTGATGGCAGTGTCCATCACGGAGCGCATGGGGAGCCGGCCTGCGTTATGAGCGCACCACCAGAGGCACCAGACCCTCATGGCGGTGGTCGAGATAACATGCAATACGGTCGCCAATGCGCTCGAAGATGAGATCGACTTTCGCCTCGCCGATGGCCAGGTGGCGGATAACGATGTTGTCGATGCCGATCGGCAGCCGCGGGCGTTCGACTGTGATCTCGCGTTTCCAGCCGTCAACCCGAATGCCCAGGCAAGCCTGCAGCATCATGAAAGCGGAGCCAGCCGACCAGGCTTGCGGCAGGCAGGCGACCGGGTAGGCCACAGGTGAATCGCTGGCCGCACGCGTAAAGCCGCAGAACAGCTCTGGCAGCCGCATGTTGAAACGGACCGCCGCCTCGAACATACCGCTCATCAGCTTCACGACGCTGTCGCGTTCGTGATAGCGGGCGAGCCCGGAGGCGCAGAGCGCGGTGTCGTGCGGCCAGATCGAGCCATTATGATATGACATCGGGTTGAATGGGATCTCGTCGTCGGCCAGTGTGCGAACGCCCCAGCCACTATGAAGATGAGCAGAGAGCAACTGGCTGGCAAGTGCCTGCGCCCGTTCCGCCGACGGCAGCCCGACATAAAGCAGGTGACCGGCGTTGGACGTGCGGACCGCGCATTGCTTGCCTTCTCCGTCGATCGCCAAAGCATAGAAATCCCGGTCCGGCATCCAGAAATGCGTCTCGACCGCCTGGCGGATCCTCTCTGCCAGGGCGCTCCAGTGCGCCGCCCTGGCGTCGTCGCCGCGCCTGGCGGCCAGCGCTGCCATCCCTCGATATGCGGCGAAGGCATAACCTTGCACCTCGACCAATGCGATCGGCCCTTTGGGGATGGTGCCGTCGGCATGGAAGACGGCATCGGAACTGTCCTTCCAGCCTTGGTTGAACAGACCCGTGTCGGCCGCCCTGTTGTAGGTGACAAAGCCTTCCCCGTTGCGGGCTCCGACCTCTTCCATCCAGGCAGTGGCAGCGCCCAGCGAGTCCCACATGCGATCGACAAACGCCTCGTCTCCGGTGCGTTCGGCGTAGGACGAAGCCAGATAGACATAGAGTGGCGTGGTGTCGACGCCGCCATAGTAGCGGCCGAACGGCAGCTCACGCAGCACCGCCATCTCCCCCTTGCGGGTCTCATGCATGATCTTGCCGGGTTCGGCATCATCGAACACAGAGGTGTCGGTCGACTGATAGTGGGCAAGATAGGCCAGTACCCCACGGGCAAGCTCGGGATTGAGCCAGAGCATCTGCAAGGCGGAAATAACGCCATCGCGGCCGAAAGCCGTCGAAAACCACGGGATGCCGGCATAGGGGTATGGCCCCGTCTCCAGATCCGTCGTCAGCAGCGCGATGTCGGCGCGCGTGCGTGTCAGCCAGTCATTGAACACGCGGCCGGAGCTGAACACGGTGGCGCCCTGCCGGCGCTTTGAGCGCATGGCAAAGCGGGCGCGCGCGGCGGCCGCGCGGAAGCGATCACTGGAGGGGACAGCTTCGCTGTGAGCGACCTCCAGGTACAGTGCCCTGCTGTCACGCCTTGCCACGCGAATGAGGAAATCGGCCTGGTTGGGATGCAGCTGATCGGGCTTGAACGAGAATGCGATGACCGATTGACGGGCCACATTGTCGAGGCCTTCATAGCGGAAGGTGACGCTCGCCGCGCCGACCAGCGCGTCATGCGCGCGCCCACGGCGGCTGCGCGTGGTGCCGCGCACCTCGAACATGTCACGGAAATCGGCGTCGAAGTCGAGCCGAACCGGCAGGACCACCTCGCGCGCGGAGTAGTTGGTGAACTTGATGCGTTCGAACATGCGGTCCTGCCAGACGAACCGCGTCCGGTCGATGTGGACGACGCCCGGCAACGCTTCGCTGCCATTCGGCCCGATAGTGGCCAGATTGGTGAGATTGGCGGTAAACAGGATGTTGTCTTGCGACAGCGAGGCGCCGAGCAGCGACGGCATCCGGCCGCCGATGAACAGACGGAAGCGCGACAGCACACGCGTGTCGTCGCGGAAAAGCCCGTCGCCGGTGCCGCGTATGTCGCCGTAGCTGTCTGAGACGACGAAGCAGTCCTCGTGCTTCAGCGCAAATTGCCGATGCGGCTCGCGCGGCGCCATCTCGTCGATCGCCGGGAGCGCCACGGCTGGATCAAGCTTGCGGTCTTCCAGTTGACTGGTCATGGTCAACCTCTCCTGTTCAGAAGTGGCCAAGTGGCTCAGGCGCTGATCCCTGCCGGCTAACGCCAGGCAGCCGAGCCATCTCCCTGCTCCGTTAGCTAGATATAGTCATTATTGCGGTGTTTTTAGCGCGCCTGTTTCGAGAGCCAAGTGCTTTCGTTATGCCCTCCGAGAGCGAACGATAGATCGCCAAGCAGTCGCTGCACATGCGCTCGACCGTGAACCGCTCTTCAAAAGTTTGTCGAACCGACGCATCTGAAAAATTGCCGCCTTGACGCGATGTGCATTAGGTCGTTTGTTGCGGGGCGGGAAAGCCACGGGAGGAACCATGGAAGTCACCCTGGGGGCGGGCAGCCTCGCAGCCGTTTCCACGTTTTCACGCCGATGATGGGCGAAGGCTTTCGCGCATGAGTTCCGGAGCGATCCTCGAAGCAGCGGGATTGACTAAGGAATTTGGGGGCTTTGTCGCTGTCAACAATGTCAACCTGACGGTGGAGCGAGGATCGGTCCACGCGCTGATCGGCCCCAACGGCGCAGGCAAGACGACCCTCTTCAACCTGCTGACCAAATTCCTCCAGCCAACGCGCGGCGCGATCCGCTACCAAGGCCGCGACATCACCAGGATGCAGCCGGCCGACATCGCGCGGCTGGGCCTTGTGCGCTCCTTTCAGATATCGGCGGTGTTTCCGCACATGACGGCACTCGAGAATGTCCGCATCGCGCTGCAGCGCCGGCGCGGCGACAGTTTCGATTTCTGGCGCTCCGAAAAAGTGCTCTCCAAGTTCGATGGCGAGGGTGCGGCGCTTCTCGCCGACGTCGGCCTGACCGCGTTTTCAGACATCCGCGCCAGCGATCTGTCCTACGGCCGCAAGCGCGCGCTTGAAATCGCGACGACGCTGGCGCTGAACCCTGAAATGCTGCTTCTCGACGAGCCCATGGCCGGCATGGCGCAGGAAGACATCGAGCGCATCTCGGCGCTGATCCGGCGCATCTCCAAGAACCGCACCATTTTGATGGTTGAGCACAATCTGTCGGTCGTCGCCTCGCTGTCGAACCGCATCACTGTGCTCGCTCGCGGCAAAGTCCTCGCCGAAGGCGACTATGCTGCGGTTTCCAAGGATCCGCGCGTTATCGAAGCCTATATCGGGGCCGGACATGCCTGAAGTTGAACTTGCAAGCAGGCCGGCTGCTGGCCCCTCGACGAGACCCCTGCTTCGCGTCGATGGCCTGCAGGGCTGGTACGGCGAGAGCCATGTGCTTCACGGCGTCAGTTTCGAGGTTGGCGAAGGTGAAGTGGTGACGCTGCTCGGCCGCAATGGCGCCGGCAAGACGACGACGCTGAAGGCGATCATGGGAATTCTTTCCAGGCGCTCGGGCTCGGTCACCTATGAAGGTCGGGAAACGATCAAGCTGCCGTCGCGGTTGATCGCACAGATGGGCATCGCCTACTGCCCCGAGGAACGGGCGATCTTTTCCAGCCTCTCTGTCGAGGAGAATTTGATGCTGCCGCCGCAGGTGCGGCCCGGTGGGCTCACCGTCGAGCAGATTTTCGAGCTCTTCCCGAACCTGAAGGAACGGCTTTCGAGCCAAGGCACCAAGCTATCGGGCGGCGAACAGCAGATGCTCGCCATCGGCCGGATCTTGCGGACGGGCGCCGAGCTCTTGCTGCTCGACGAGCCGACCGAAGGGCTTGCGCCGGTCATCGTGCAGCAGATCGGCCGCACCATTGCCCGGCTCAAGAACGAGGGATTCACGATCGTGCTCGTCGAACAGAATTTTCATTTCGCCGCGTTGGTCGCGGACCGTCACTATGTTGTGGAACAGGGGCGCGTGATCGACACCATCCCCAACCACGAACTCGACGCCAACATCGACAAGCTGCACGCCTATCTCGGCGTCTAGACATCATCAACGGCGCGTTGCGCCGCAATCGGAGGGAAGTAGCGATGAAAAAAATGGGATTTGTCCTGGCTTCGACGGCGAGCCTGCTGATTGCCGGCGCGGCCTACGCCACAGATGTCAAGATCGGCGTTCTGAATGACCGTTCCGGCATCTATGCAGACATCGCTGGCGAAGGCTCGGTCATCGCGGCCCAGATGGCGGTCGAAGACTTCAAGGCGACGGACAAGGGCATCAATGTGTCGATCGTCTCCGCCGACCACCAGAACAAGCCGGACGTCGGCTCGAACATCGCCCGCCAGTGGTACGACACCGAAAACGTCGATGTAATCGCCGATGTGCCAACCTCGTCGGTGGCGCTCGCCGTCAACGAGATCACCAAGGAGAAGAACAAGATCTTCCTCGCCTCGGGTCCGGCCTCGTCCGACCTCACCGGCAAAGCCTGTTCGCCCAACACCGTCCACTGGACCTACGACACCTGGGCGCTTGCCAACGGCACGGGCTCGGCCATGGTCGCACAGGGCGGCGACAGCTGGTTCTTCGTCACAGCCGACTACGCCTTCGGCCACGCGCTCGAGCGCGATACGACGGCGGTCGTCGAAGCATCGGGCGGCAAGGTTCTCGGCGCCGTCCGTCATCCTTTCCCCGGCCAGGATTTTTCGTCCTTCCTGCTGCAGGCGCAAGGGTCGGGCGCCAAGGTCGTCGGCCTCGCCAATGCCGGCGGCGACACGATCAACGCGGTCAAGCAGGCGTCGGAATTTGGCATCACCCAGGGTGGCCAGGCGCTCGCCGCCCTGCTGATGTTCATCAATGACGTGCATGCGCTTGGCCTCGAAGTGGCGCAAGGCCTCGTGCTCACCAGCGCGTTCTACTGGGACAGGAACGATCAAACGCGGGAGTTCTCTGCCCGTTTCCAGGAGCGGAATGCCGGACAAAAGCCTTCGATGATCGAGGCCGGAGTCTACGCTTCTGTCCTGCATTACCTTAAGGCCGTCGAGGCCGTCGGCGACAAGGATGCGGCCAAGGTGATGGCCAAAATGAAGGAAATGCCGACCGAGGATCCGCTATTCGGCAAGGGCACCATCCGCGCCGACGGGCGCAAGCTGCACGATATGTATCTGTTCCGCGTCAAGAAGCCGGACCAATCGAAGGCTCCATGGGACTATTTCGAGACGGTGGCCACCATTCCGGCCGATAAAGCGTTCCGCCCGCTCGCCGAAGGCGGCTGTTCGCTCGTCAAGTAAGCGAGCCTCGCCAACGATGCGCCGAACAGCTCGGCGCGTTGTTTTGTCGACAAGTCAGCTGGAGCGACCATGTTCGAACTGCTTGGAATTCCGCCTCAGGTCCTGTTCGGGCAATTGCTGCTCGGGCTGATCAATGGCTCCTTCTATGCGGTTCTGAGCCTCGGGCTGGCGGTCATCTTCGGTCTCCTGAACATCATCAATTTCACGCATGGCGCCCAGTACATGCTGGGCGCCTTCGGCGCCTGGATGCTGCTCAACTATCTTGGCGTCGGTTACTGGTGGGCTGTGTTCATCGTCCCGCCGATTGTCGGCGTCACCGGCATCGTGCTTGAGCGCGTCCTGATCCGACGGCTCTATCACCTCGACCATCTCTACGGGCTGCTTCTCACATTCGGCCTGGCGCTGATCATCGTCGGCTTCTTCCGCCAGTTTTTCGGCGTATCCGGCCTGCCGTACCCGCCGCCGCCGCTTCTGAACGGCGGGTACAATCTCGGCTTCATGTACCTGCCGAATTCGCGCGCCTGGGTGATCGTGGCTTCCCTCATCGTGTGCCTTGCGACCTGGTTCATCATCGAAAAGACCCGGCTTGGCGCCTATCTCAGGGCTGCGACCGAGAACCCGACCATGGTCGGCGCGTTCGGCATCAACGTGCCGCTGCTGGTCACGCTCACCTATGGTTTCGGCGTCGCACTCGCGGGTTTCGCCGGCGTGCTCGCCGCGCCGATATACGCAGTCAATCCGAACATGGGGGCAGACCTGATCATTGTCGTCTTCGCCGTCGTCGTCATCGGCGGCATGGGCTCGATCCTGGGCTCGATCCTCACCGGCTTCGGGCTCGGGCTGATCGAGGGGCTGACCCGCGTATTCTATCCGGAAGGCTCGGCGGTGGTGATCTTTGTCATCATGGCGCTCGTGCTGTTGGTCAAGCCCGCGGGTCTGTTTGGACGGAGTGTGTGATGACAACCGACACCAACCCGATCGCTATGGCGGCCATAACGTCCGTCGGCGCTGCGGGCATGCCCCGTCATCACCTTGCGATCTTCGCCGCGCTGTTCGTCTTCCTCGTCGCCGCTCCATTTCTGCTCTATCCGATCTTTGTCATGAAGGTGCTGTGCTTCGCGCTGTTTGCCTGCGCCTTCAACCTGTTGCTCGGCTTCGGCGGTCTCCTGTCCTTCGGCCACGCAGCCTATTTCGGCATGGCGAGCTACGTCTCGGCCCATGCAGCAAAGGTGTGGGGCCTGACGCCTGAGCTTGCCATTATCGCGGGCACGCTGGTGGCAGCCGTGCTCGGTCTCGCCATCGGCTCGCTCGCCATTCGCCGCCACGGCATCTATTTCGCCATGGTGACGCTGGCTTTTGCGCAGATGATCTATTTCTTCTCGCTGCAGGCGGCGTTTACCGGCGGCGAGGACGGCATCCAGGCCGTGCCGCGCGGCCATCTGTTCGGGCTGATCGACCTGCGTTCGAGCGAAGTTCTCTATTTCTTCGTGCTCGCCATCTTCTTCGCCGGCATATTGCTGATCTATCGGATCATCCATTCGCCGTTTGGCCAGGTGTTGAAGGCGATCCGCGAGAACGAGCCGCGCGCGATCTCGCTGGGCTATCGGGTCAACCGCTACAAGCTCGCCGTATTCGTGCTGTCGGCCACGCTCGCCGGCGTCGCCGGCGCAACCAAGGCCATCGTGTTCCAGTTGGCGTCGCTTACCGACGTCTACTGGACGATGTCCGGCGAAGTCGTGCTGATGACGCTGTTGGGCGGCATGGGCACGGTGTTCGGACCGATCGTCGGCGCGGCAGTCATCGTCACGATGCAGAACTACCTCGCCACATTCGGCGACTGGGTCACGATCGGCCAGGGCATCATCTTCGTTGTCGCGGTGCTGTCGTTCCGGGAAGGCATCGTTGGGGTCCTGGCAAAATGGATCCGAAAACCGCTCTGACCGGGTCGTGAAACCTAAATTTCGGATGATCCTGATCCACGGTCGACCAAGTGGGGCCGCAGCGACACGGCACACAGCGTGGTCAGCATCCTCAACTAGGCAGGTTTCTCATCGGATGCGACAACCAGCAGTTCGAACGTCACGCAGACGGGGTTAGCGTCGCGGCGAAGGCGACCTGCTGATATCACACCGTCCATGCCGACCAGCGCGATGTCGAGCGTGCAACGACCGGAGCGCACGGCGCCGTCCGTGACGAGAACTTCCGTCGCATAGGAGGAGACCGCCGAGCCGTCGTCGAAATCCGCGCCGACCAGGCTGCCGATGCCCTGGATCGAAGCGTGGTCAAAGCCGTGCCGTCGGCAAAGGGCTTCGATCGCCTGGCCGATATCCTCGTTGGGCCTTACCGTGCAGATGGCGGCGCGGCGGCCGCGGCGCTCACCCAGGAGCTGAGCCCTGATCGGCGCGAAAAGGCGAAAATTCGTCTCGGCGTCGTCACGCACGTCGAACAGCGCGCCCTCGATACCCCAGGCGGTGACCTCAACCGGCTCCGCCAAGCGCGAGTCGAGCGGCAGGAGATGGCCCATGCGGCGCACGCCGTCGGGGGTGCGCCAGATGCCATGGCAATGAAAAAATGCCCGCTCGTCGCGCCGGCCGGCGACGAGGCCCGCATCCTCGATGACCGTTATGCCTTCCGGTGCTGATATATCGCTGTACCACGCGGCGTGCGTGCCATCGGGAGAGGCGGCGGGGACGACGTAGCGCATTGGGTCAACCCGCGCGTTGCGCAGGCGGATATATCCGCTGCTGAACCCGGCGACCGCGAGGGCCTGCGCCACGGCGTCATTGATCGAGCTGCCGGCTTCAAGCCGCAGCGTCAGCGGCTCTGCGGCGCAGGGCATCGCTGCGAAACGTTCCGAGGCGATCGGACCGGGATGGCGGATGCTGCGCATCGGAGCCATCTCAGGCGACAAGGCCGGCATGGATGAAGCCGCCATCGACGGCGAGAATCTGGCCGTTGATGTAGCTGGCCGCGTCGGAAATCAGGAAAGCCACCGCTCCCGCGATCTCGCGCGGCGTGCCGTAGCGGCGCTGCGGCACGCGCTCCAACCACTGCCGGCGGACATCCTCGGTGTGGACGGCCTGCGTCAACGGCGTTTCGATCGGCCCGGGTGCGACGGCATTGACGCGGATGCCATCGACGCCGAGCTCATTGGCCATGACGAGCGTGAGCAGATTCTGGCCGCCCTTCGATGCGCCGTAGGCGCTGCGGCCCTTGTTGCCGCAAAGACCAGAAACAGAGCTGATATTGACAATCGCTCCCGGCAGCTTCCGTTCAAGCCAGTAGCGCGCCGCAGCCCGCGAGACGATGAACGTTCCGGTGAGGTTCACGTCGACAATGCGGCGGAAATCCTCGACGCTGGTCTCGACCGACGGCCGGTCCATCGCTATGCCGGCGCAGTTCACGACCGCGGCGAGGCTGTGCGCGGCGGTGATCCGGCCGATGGCCTCGTCGACAGCCGCTTCGTCGACGACGTTGCAGACAATGCCGCGTTCCTCGCTGAGGCCGAGATCCGTGCAGGCCGAACCCAGCGCTGGGGTGGCGAGGTCGAGGAGGAAGACCTCGAAGCCGCGCTCGGTCAGCAAGCGCGCCGTCTCAAGGCCGATGCCCGATGCGCCGCCGGTGATCGCCACGGCGCGGCTTTGGTGGCTGCTGTTCATCGCCTGCTCCTCATGCCGAGAGCTTCGGCTCGGACGGTCCCAACTCGCCGCGGCGCTCCAGCTCTTCGCGAATCAACTTCTTGGCGATCTTGCCATAGGCCGATTTGGGCATCGTCTCCCACCACACGAAGCGCTTGGGCATCTTGTAGCGGGCGAGCTTGCCTTCCAGCCAGCGCTCAATCGCGATCGTTTCGCGCACAACGCCGGCGCGTGCGACGCAAACCGCGACGCCGACCTCGCCCCAGACGGGATCGGGAATGCCGAGAACGGCGGCTTCGCTGATGTCGGGATGGAGCAGGATCTTCTCCTCGATCTCGCGCGGATAGATGTTGGAGCCGCCTGAGATATACATGTCGGACGAGCGGCCGGTGATGTAGACGAAGCCGTCCTCGGCCATGTGGCCCAGATCGCCAGTGCGGAACCAGCCGTTGCGGAACGCTGCGGCGTTGGCTTGCGGGTTGTCGTAATAGCCGGCGAAGACTGCAGGCCCGATCACGCAGATTTCGCCGGTTTCGCCCGGCGAGACGGCATTGCCGGCGTCGTCCTGGATCTCGACCTGCATGGCTGTGCGCTCGAAACCGCAGGCTCCGATGCGCGCTTGCGGGCCATCCTCGACGGAATGATAGGAAGGAGGCTGCACAGTGATATTGCCCGTGACTTCCCCCAGGCCAAAATACTGGACCAGAACCGGCCCGAGCTTCTCGAGCGCCCGCTTCTGGTCGGCGCGGTACATCGGCGCACCGGCATAGATGACATAGCGCAACGAGGAATGGTCGAACCGGTCGACGCTGTCGTCCTCGACCAGCATCTTGAGGATGGTCGGCACGGTGAAGGCGTTGGTCACCCGCCATTCTTCGACCAGCGCCCAGACCGTCGGCACGTCGAGCTTGTCGGTTGGCAGCAGGATAGACTTGGCGCCGTGCGCCACCTGCACGAGTTGATGAATGCCGGCCCCATGCGACAGCGGCGCCACCACGATCGAGGCGTCGTCGCGGGTCGTGGCGGGCATCAGGTCGCACAAATGATTGGTGATGACAAAGCCCATCTGGCCATGCGTGAGCACGGCGGCCTTTGGCCGGCCGGTCGTGCCGGAGGTGAAGAAGAACCAGCAGGGATCGTCGCGATCGACGGCGACGCTGGCAACGGTCCGGCCGGCAAAACGGGCGGCGACGGCGTCGTAGTCATCGCCGAATTCGGCCGCGCCGATCGACAGGACGAAGTCGATCCCAGGGACTGTTTCCCGGCAGGCAGCAGCATGAGCCGGGAAGCCCGCGCCGCAGATCAGGCCGCGCGCGCCGCTGGCCTTGGCGAGGTAGGCGACTTCGTCCGGCGACTGACGGTAGTTCGCCGGCACCCAGACGGCTCCGAGCCGGAAGCAGGCTAACATCGATTCGAACATCTGGTTGCAATTGGCCGACTGGACGAGGATTCGGTCGCCCTTTGTCACGCCGAAGTCGTCGCGGAGTGCGGCGGCCATCGCGTCGACGCGCGCTTCCATCTCGCGCCATGTCCACTGCCGCTCGCGCCAGACGAAGCCGATGTCGTGCGGGTTGCGGCGTGCCGCCTGGGTCAGAAAATGCGAGAGGTTCATGACGCGCGTGGAGGAAGGCGTCACGCCGCCTGGGACAATAGTCATCACTTCGCGCGCTCCAGCAACGACACGCAGACGAAGATGGCGTCGATGACGCCGGGCTCGACGCCGGCATCAGCAAGCCTGGGCGCCGCTGCCGGCGCCATCAACTGCCCGGTGTTTTCCAATTCCGACTTCGTCATTGTGACAACCTCCTGGCGCGGGGCTTTAAAGTGGGGTGCTCGCGCACATGCGCGCGCGAGGCGAACATCTGGGCAAGCCGTTCCTCGACGCGCCTTGCCTCCTGCATGAGATATCCGACGAGTTCGACCTGTCTTGCCGGCTGCATCCGGCTGTCGATCGCCGCGATCGACAGTGCGCCGACTGGCCGCGCGTCGGCGCTGCGAAGCACAACCCCGACGCCCCAGGAATTGGTGACGATGCGGCCGGGATTGAGCGAATAGCCGTTGGCGCGCGTCGTTTCGACGTCGCGCCGGATCAGCTCGACCGGGAGCATTGGGTAGTCGGATTTGAGCACCGCGTCATTGGCCGCCAGCACCGCTTCCACTTCCTCGTCGGGGAGTGCGGCGAGCATGGCGAGCGAGCCGGCGCCAACGCCCAGTGGGTGCTCGAAGCCGGCCTGCAGCGCGTGAGTCCTGACCGGGTATGTGCCTTCCTCGCGATAGAGGCAGACCGAGTATGTGTCGCGGCGAACCGAGAGGAAGCTGGCATCCTCGGTCTTTCTGGAAAGGCGCAGCAGGCTTTCCATCGAGACCTGAAGCAGGCCGAAACGTCGCGAGGCGAGGCTGCCCAGCACGTAGGCCTCCTCGCCGAGAAAATAGCGCCGCGTCGTCTCGTCCTGCTCGATCATTCCCGCGCGCATCAGCGCCAGCAGCAGGCGGCGCGTTGTCGGCTTGTTCAGCCCACTTTCCTCGACGATATCGGAGAGCGAAACGCCGCGGTCGGCGTGCCGGCCGACCATCGAAAGAAGGCTGAGCGCCCGGTCGACGCTCTGCGAGCCGGTCTGATCGCGTTCTGGGGGCAGTGCGATGTCCATGGTCAGCGGAGCTCGCAGACGGCGCAGCTTTGGCCGCCGTCGACAGGCAGGCAAACGCCGGTGACGAAACGCGCTTCCTCGGAGGCAAGAAACACGGCCGCCGCAGCGACGTCCCACGCTGTTCCCATCCGCCCCATCGGCACCATGGCGTTGCGGGCGGCCACCATCTCGTCGGCCGAACCATACTGGCCGGAAATCTGCTTGTAGATCATCGGCGTGTCGATCAGGCCCGGCATGATGCAGTTGGCGCGAATACCTTGCCGCGCATATTGCATGGCCAGCGCCACTGTGGCCTGGTTCACCGCGGCCTTGGCCGCATAATAGACGAAATAGGGATAGCCGACGTAGCGTATCGCGGCGAGCGACGAGATATTGACGATTGCACCGCCGCCGCTCTTGAGCATATGCGGCAACACCGCCTTGGCGGTGCGGTAGACCGGTCCGATATTGAGGTCGAGGGCGGCCTGGAACGCGTCCTCATCGAGTTCGACGGGACCGCCCATATGGGTCACGCCGACATTGTTGTGCAGGACGTCGATGGCGCCGAACGCCTCCATTGCTGCCGCCGCTGCCAGTTCGACCGAGCCCAGATTGGTCACGTCGGCCGACAACGCGATCGCCTGGTTGCCTTCGTCGCGGATGATACCAGCGGTTTCGGCGGCGGCCGCCGCAGCGAGATCGACGCAGGCGACGCGCGCACCTTCGCGCGCGAAGGCGACCGCCGCCGCCTTGCCGTTGCCCCAGCCGGGTCCGGACGATCCGGCGCCGAAGACGATTGCGGATTTTCCCCTGAGCCGGTCGACCACCATCGAATTCCTTACAAAAATCGCGGCTGTTATCGGGCGGTTGAGCCACATGCCCTGCCCGCCCGGGAGCCGCCCGCGCTCAGGTCAGGCTGGCGCCAACAGCCTTTTCCAGGATGGCCCAGCCTTCGTCGCCGTATTTGCCCTTCCACTCGGAGTAGAAGCCGGCGTCCTTCAGCGTCTGCCGGAACGGGGCCGCATCCGGATGGTTGATCTTCATGCCCTTGGCGGCGAGCTCCTGCTCAAGCGTGGCGTTGAGCTTGGCGACGTCCTCGCGCTCCTTCACGCCGGCCTCGTTGAGGTTCCTGGCGACGATCTCGCGCATGTCCTGCGGCATCGCCTCCCAGGCCCGCTTGTTGGCGAGGAACCAGAAGCCGTCCCACATGTGGTTGGTGACCGAGCAGAACTGCTGCACCTCGTAGAGCTTGGCCGTGGAGATGATGGCGAACGGGTTTTCCTGCCCGTCGACGATCTTCGTCTGCAGCGCCGAATACACTTCGGCGAAGTTGATGCTGGCCGGCGCCGACTTGAAGGCGGTGAACATCGAGGTCCAGAGCGGGCTGACCGGGACGCGAATCTTGAAGCCTTCGAGGTTGGCGGGCGTCTCGATCGGGCCGACGGAACTGGTGATCTGGCGAAAGCCGTTGTCCCAGATCTTTTCCATGACGACCAGGTTCGATTTCTCGATCTCGCCGCGCACATATTTGCCGAGGTCGCCATCCATCGCCGCCCACACGGCGTCGTAGTCCGAGAAGGCAAAGCCGATGCCGCTGATCGAGGCATTGGCGACGAGCGTGGAAAGGATCAGCGGCGACAGCGTGAAGAATTCGACGCCGCCCGAGCGAACCTGGCTCAGCATGTCGGTGTCGGCGCCGAGCTGGTTGCTGGGGAATATCTGGATGGCGACGCGGCCGCCGGTCTCGTCGCGGATTTTCTCGACGGCTTCCTGCGCGCGCAGGTTCATCGGGTGGGTGAGCGGCAGGTTATTGGCGTATTTGTAGTTGAACTCCGCCGCCTGCGCCCCGGCGTAGCGGATGGTGCTCACGAGCGGGATGGATGCGGCTGCGCCTATCATCAAGCTGCGGCGGGTGATGGTCATCGTGTTTCCTCCTGGTTGAATCCGAGTGGCTAGAGATAGGCTACCGACAGCGCCGGGACGGCGGCGATCAGCAACAGGCCGGCAAGCAACGCACCGAGGTAGGGCCAGATGGCGCTCATGGCCTCGTCGGGCGAGACGTCGCCGATCTTGCAGGCGATGTAGAAGCCGATGCCGATAGGCGGCGCCATGAGTCCAATGTTCATCGCCGTCACGACGACCATCGAATAGTGCACGTCGTTGATACCCAGCCGAGCGGCGATCGGAAACATGATCGGCGCCATCAGAACGATCGCTGGCAGGCCTTCAAGGACGCAGCCGAGAACCATGAAGACGGCGATGGTGACGAGCATGAAGGAGAACCAGCCTCCCGGCAGGTCGGTCATGTAGATGGCCAGCTGGTTGGCGAAGCCGGTTTGCGTCAGCGCCCAGGCCATTGCCGAGGCGGTGCCGAGAATGAGCAGGATGGCGCCGGACAGCGCCGCCGTCTCGACCAGCATGGCGTAGAATTTCTTCGCGCCGATGCCGCCATAAAACAAGGCGCCGATGACCAGCGCATAGAGCACGGCGATTGTGGAAACCTCGGTGGCGGTGGCGACGCCGCCGCCGACGGCGCCGCGGATCAGGAAGGGAAGCACCAGAGCGGGGGCGGAGACGAGCAGCGTCTTCCAGACGAGCGAGAACGGAGCGCGATGTACGCCTTCCATGCTTTCGCCCGAAGCCTTCCAGCGCGCGAGCACCGCAAGGACGAGCAACAGAACCACGGCGATGACGAAGCCGCTGGTGAAAAGCGCGGCGATCGAAACGCCGGCGACCGAGCCGAGCACAATCAGCACGATCGACGGCGGCACCGTATCGGCCATCGCAGCGCCGGTTGCGAGCAACGCGATCATCTCCTTGGGCTTGTGGCCGCGCCGCTTCATTTCGGGGAAAAGTGCCGGAGCGACAGTCGCCATGTCGGAAACCTTCGAACCGGAAATGCCCGAGACGAGGAACATCGAGCCCAGCAGCACGTAAGACATGCCGGCCTTCACATGGCCGAGCAGCGACGCCATGAATTCGACGATCGCCTTGCCCATGCCTGTCGCGTCGAGCACACAGCCGAGCAGGACGAAGATCGGCACCGACAGCAGGATGAGGCTCGACATCCCCTCGTCGATGCGGCCGACAAGCACGATCATCGGCACGTGCGTGCTAAAGGCGATGAAGGCGATCGTGCCGACGCCGAAACAGAAAGCGATCGGCACACCGAGCAGAAGGCAGACCGCCACCACGCCGACGAGAAAGATGACGATGTTGGTGTAGCCGAGCGTGAGGAACAATGGCGAAAGCAGCCAGCCGACCACGGCCAGTGCGGCAATGACTGCGACAGCGGCGGCCAGGTTGGCGAGCGTCGCTGCGCGGATCGCGTGGCCCACGGCGATAACCGACATCAATGCCAGCCCGGCGACAATTGCCGAGGCGCGGAAGCTCATCGGAATGTTGAGCGCCGCCGAGGTGACGTACCACTCTTCCTGTACATACTGGCTTGCCGGCACGATCAGCGCGAGCAGCACCGTCGCCACGACGAGCAAAGCGAGGGCGTCCACGAAGTGGCGGCCGCGCTCGGGGATCAGGTTGAGGAAGATGGTAAGACGCAGATGCTCGTTGCGGTCGATGGCGATCGCCGAGCCGAGCATGGCGAGCCAGAGAAAGGAGATGGAGGCGGCCTCATCGATCCAGACGATCGGCAGCGATAGTACGTAGCGCGAGATGACGCCGGCGAGCAGCAGACCGATGACGAAGACGAGCAGGATCGAGGCCACCGCCTCGACCGGCCACATCAGCCGTGACCCTGGCCGCGCATCCAGCACCTCGGCCGGCGTATCGACGATCATCGTGTTGTTGCTGGCCGCTGCCATGCGTCAAGCTCCTCCGCTCGGACCAGGCAACAACGCCTGCTCACGCCGAAATCGGGAACGAAGCGATCTCCTCCCGCTCATTCCAGATTTTCGCAATACAGGTCTATATCATGGACCAATTATCTCGCATAACCGATTTTTGCCATGCAATCGGCTGTATATCAGCGACTTGCGGCGAAAATGCGATCCATATTGTGGATCGATGTCTCTAGTCGCGACTATTTATGGTCGTAACAAGACATGGGCAGCGCCGAGGCAATCTCCCGATCACGCGCAATCGAGAAGCCAGGTATCGTCGAATTCCATGCCCGCGGTGGCTGCTTCGCACGAGACGATCACTGTCGTTTGCGCGGCACGCGCGTGTGCAAGAACGGCCGCAAGCAAGTCCCGGTCCTTGCAGACATCGATGTCGTCGATAAGGAGCACGGCCGCTGATCGGACCAGCGCTCGTGCGGCACGGATTCGGGCGGCCTGCATTGCACTAACGCGAGCAGGCTCCAGTCTCTGGCCGCTGTCTGGCGGTCCATCGACTGCCAGGCCGCACAGCGAGGCCGTGGCGATTATCTCTTCCTGCGGGGTCGCTGAGGGCGCTCCCAGGGCTATATTGTCGACCATTGTAGCCCGCACCAACGGGATCGCCGGCGACAAAAGGGTGATTGCCCGGCGCCGGTCGCGCTGCGAAATCTTGTCGACAGGAATGTCATCGAGGAAAATCGCCAGGCCGCTGTTTTCCTCAAAACCTGCGATGCTGGAAAAAAGCGCACTGCGTGCTTCAGGCGTATCACCGCCAAGCAGGATCGAGGCGCCGGGCGCGGCCACCAGCACTTTTGACGGCGTGCCGTTTCGGCAATGAAATTCGATGCGCAGCCGCCGGCCTGACGTCGAGCGCGGCAGGGGAACTGGATTCACAGGATCCGCAAGCACCGGCCTTGCCAGGATGGAGGCAATCCGGCGGCGGGACTCGACATAGGCAAGCCGATAATCGGCGGCGCGAGCGAGGTCGGAAAGCTGGCCAACCGTCAGTCCGGCGAGGAGCAATAGCGTGCTGAGATCGCCAACGAGCATCGCCGGGCGGCCCGAAAACGCATAGGCCACGAGGATGACGACGATCACGGGCATGACGAAGTCGCTGGACGCGCGCGCAGCCCCCGACCATCCTGCCCGGCGGACGAGCCACATGTTGAGCGCTTCCGACATCCGGTCGATCTTGCGTGTGGACGTTCCGCTTTTGCCGAAATGGGCAAACGCCGCCCGGGCGACAACGATGTCGCCGAGACGGCCGCCAAGCCGTCCCCGCCTGCGCCGGCTTTCGCGAATGGCCCGATGAAGAAACGGCAGGGCAACAAGACAGACGATCGACCAAGCAAGAACGCCGCAAAGCAGGAACGGCGCAACCGCCGGGGCAAGCCAGAAGGCGCCAAGCACGATGAGAACGACGCAAGGACCCGCAACAAAGAGGGAGGCGACGCCGTCGGCCAGCCAGGATCTGATGGCGGAGAGGTCGGTGACGAGGCGGGTCATTACCAGGCCGAGACCGGTCCGGCCGGCGCCAGGCGGCAACGCGAAGAGTTGCTCGACCAGCAGTCTGCGGACCTCGCGCACATAGTCCAGTGCAAAAGCTGCCCCCTGTCGGCGCTGCATCACCCCGAGTGCGAAGAGCGCGATGCCGAGCGAAAGGCTGGCCACGATCAGCCTGCCCTGCCCGAGCGGCTGCGGTTCCCCGGAAACCGCCGCACCGACGATGGCGACAAGAGCGAGCGACGTGGCGGCCTTGGCAAAGCCGATGGCGACAAGAACCGCAAGAGCGACCAGTCGCGTGCCGATCAGGATTCCTGGTAGAGGCATTGTGCACCTCCAGCGATTACCATCAGGCGCGGGTTCAATATCCCTGAGACTATGCTTGCCGCGGTCGCCGGATCGGTGAGTTCCTTGACGCCATAGACAGGGACGTTGGCAGCGCCTGCTTCCCGGCGCGCCAGCGGCGAGCAGGTCAGGAGCCCGCTGAGCCCGAGCACGTCGTATCCAAGCTCGCGCAGCCTTTCGCAGCCCGCCACCGCGCCCATCGCATCGCCTGCGGCAAACAGCACGCCGCCGGCCAGTTCGCGGAATTGCGGGGACTTTGCCAGCGCGGCCGTCTCGGACTGGAATAGCCCATCCGCGACCTCCAGAACCGCGATCTCCGCCCCGGTGGCGGCAAGAGAATGCAGCAAATGCTGCGCGCCATCGACGATGGCATCGATTGGGGCAAGATAGGTCGTGGCAAAGCCGGCATCAGTAAAATCAAGAGCGGCGCATGCTCCGGCATCCATCATCGACCAGAGATCATTGCCGGCTCCAGTTCCGGTCACCTTTGCCGCACCAACTGCGAAACCTGCCCTGGTCAAACCACGCACGAGGCTTGCAGCTGTTGTCGTCTTGCCCGAATTCATCGACGTTCCGAAGACAACGATTGTCGGCGGGGTGAGCCGCGCCGGCTGCGGCGCGACCGCAAAGTCTGCAACGTTCAGAACGCGGCCGCATGAGTTGGTGACGAGGCCGAGCGGCACGATCGCAGTCGGAGACATGGTCTTGTCGTGCCATGCCAACGCCCGCGAAGCCACTCCGCCTGCCGCCACCATATGGCACGGTCCGAGATCTGCCGGCACGATCGCCTCGAACTGATCAGGGGCGTAGCGGTTGCCGTAGGCTAGGACGACTTCGTCCGTCGCGGCAAGTGCCGCCTTGCGTCCCGAGGGCAGTTCGACCGACTTGTGGTGACCGAGCGCCTCGATCCGCGCGAGCACCAGGTCGCCTGCCTTCGGTTCGGCGGGAGGCGAAAGCAACATCCGCATGCGCTCAGTGGGAATTCGGCGGGTCGTGAAAGCCCGCTTGGCCTTCGCGATGCGTTCGCAGTCAAGAATTTCCATTGTGGTCTCTCCGGTCACCAAGGGGGCGCTGTTACCTGGGGGAGAACGCGGTCGAACCAGGATTATTCTCGGTGGAGTTGCAATTATTTTCGCCGCGATGGCGTGGACCCAAGCCGCGGGGCCTACGCACACGCCGCGCGAAGCAGCGGACGAGAAACAGGCGTGCGGTCATAGCGGACGGCAAGTTCGGCATAGACCGCATCGTTGATCAGCAACGGCCCATTGAGGCTTGCCGCCTTAAGCCGGTCGATCGACCAATCCGCCCAGTTCGCATCGTCCGTTACAGGATCGAGCCGACCAGCGTCACGCGTCGCCACGCGTCAGCGCCAGGATCGCGTCGGTGTCGAGGCCCTTGCCGGCATGGCCGCGCAATTTCGCGAAGCGGCTCGCGGGCTGCTTCTTGTCACTACGCACAATCACCACATTGCCGTCATCGGTGCGGCGGAAATCAACCTTGCTGCCCGGAACGATTCCGAGCAGGTCCCGGACCGGCTTCGGGATGGTCACCTGTCCTTTGGCTGTGACTGTGTTGGTCATGTCCGCACCTTGGTAGTTACCCATTTTCGGTATTATTATGTGGACCGAATTTCAACCTCCACAAGCGGCTGCCGAAGCCGTGATTTTGTGGCTTGTTTCCCCGGGCGCGCCTGTCGACGTCGTAATCCGCAGCCACGCACCCTATCTACGCCGCATGAATGACATTACGAACAGACGCGCGCTTCTACTCATCAATCCAAAAGCACGACGCGGGCAGGAATCCATCGCACCGGTCGTCGAGCGGCTGGAAGCCGGAGGGCTCCGCGTCAGCGTCGAGACATTTGAGGCACTGCCCGAGATAGCACGCGACATCGTGCGCCTTCGCCATAGGGCCGATCTTGTGATCGTGTGCGGCGGCGATGGCTCGGTGTCCTCGGCGGCGGTCGCGGTCATGGAAAGCGGGCTGCCGATGGGCATCATTCCGATGGGGACGGCGAACGATCTGGCGCGTACCCTCGAAATACCGTTGGATCTTGGAAAGGCGGCCGACGTGATAGTAGAGGGCGGACGACGTCTGATCGATATCGGGACCGTCAATGGCCACGCTTTCTTCAACGTCGCGAGCATCGGCCTCAGCACCGATCTTGCCCAGGGGCTGGATCCGGCGCTGAAGAAGCGTTTCGGCAGGTTTGGCTATGCCTTGGCGGCCATGAAAGTGTTGACCAAGGCTCGCCACTTTGAAGCAAGGATTACCGAAAAGGGCGCAACGACCGAAGTCGAGACCTACCAGATAGCGGTCGGCAACGGCCGCCACTATGGCGGCGGCAACGTCGTCGAGGAGACGGCGGAGATCGATGACGGCCATCTCGACCTTTACAGCCTGGAAATGACGAATCTCTGGAAGATGGCCCTCTTGTTGCGCTCGTTCCGCTCCGGCACGCACGGCGCCTGGAGCGAGGTTCGCACAGCCAGATGCGTCGAGTTCGACATCGAGACGAAAAGGCCGATGCCGGTGAACACTGACGGTGAGATCGTCACCTCGACCCCGGCGCATTTCAAGGTCCACCCGAAGGCAATTTCGGTGTTCGCGCCTGCCGCCGCGCGCATACAGCCCCGCACAAAGGTGCTTGGTGACGCGGTCAGCGCAAACAGCGGCTAGACTGGCGATCAAGCGCGCGTCGAACAAACCCAATCGCCCGCGGTCATCTCTCGATCAGAAGTCGGCGCCCATGGAAGAACGCCGCGGGCTGATCGGGCAACAGCAACATAGCCTTCCGGGCATGTCTTCGATCATTGCTTGACGAACGCGCCCGTGTAGGTCTGACCGGCAAGCCTGACGGTTCCGGCCAGGGTTCTGTCGGGCCGCATGACAAAACTGACGTCTGCGCCACTCGGCAGGCGCTCGAGCTTCAACGTAGTCCCCACGATTCTTCCAGTGCCGGCGGCCTCTCCCGGATGGTTGTCGCCCAGAGTTCCCCACGCATAGGTGACCGTCACCTTGCCATTGGAAGAAATCGTCTGAACAGCAAGTTTGGTGTCATACATCCCCTCCAATCGTCCGGCCCATAGACCCGAAAAAGCAGCATATTTTGTCGGGACGGTCTTGGCAGGGGGAGTGACCGCCACGGATTGATCAATAATTGCCGAGCCGGAAGGAACAGCGGCAGGATCCGAGGCGGTTTGGGCAGGAATGGGTCCAGGTCCTAACGCAGGTTCGACAGTGGGTCGAGGCGTTTCAGGCGCCGATTGGCACGCGGTTATGGCAAGCGCCGCGAAGCCAAGCATTGCGTTGCACATTCGGCGTGCCATCATCTGGTGCCCCGGCCATCTCTGAATCTAGCGCAGGCTAACCTTATCGCGCGTTTTCACGACCTCTGTCTACCCAAGATGTCTCGTAGAACAGCAGCTCGTCGAGGGACGTGCAGCGGTCGAAAGCGAACGCTTCCATTCGTCGCCAAAGTAACCGCATTGGCGTCTGAAAATGTTTTTAATTCAATTATTTACGCTAGAATTTTGATCTATTTTCCAGGCTTTTGGCTTTCGACCGCAGATGCCTCAGGCTGCTATCGATGCAGTCGCTGCCGTTTCGGCGGCAACGCCGTCCACCATGACATGACCGATGCCCCGCGAGCAGCGCTCGATCCTCGCCTCGACGCGGTACACATCACGCAATAGCGCCGGGGTGACAACCTCTTCCGGCGTGCCGCAGGCGACCATCCGGCCCTCGGCGATGACGATGCATTTGTCGGCGAAGCGCAGGGCCTGATTGAGGTCGTGAATTGCGATCAGCACCGCGATCCCGTGCTTGCGCGCAAGCCCGCGCATGAAGGTCAGCACCTCGACCTGCCGGTGCAGGTCAAGCGCGGACGTCGGCTCGTCCATCAGCAGGATTTCAGGTTCGCGAGCCAGGGTCTGGGCAATGCTTACCACCTGCCTTTGCCCGCCGCTCAATTCTCCGACGTTGCGAAAGGCAAGATCCGAGATGCTGAGCGCGGCCAGGATGCCGTCTATGAGTGCGAGGTCGCCGTCGCTGACCGACCAGGCCGAGCCCTGCTTGCGGGCGAGCAGGATCGATTCATAGACGGTCAGCACCGCGTTGGCTGCCGTATCCTGCGGCATATAGCAGATGCCGTCCGGTCCCTTCGCCGCTCCCTCGAGGCAGACGCGTCCCGGGCCCTTCAGAAGTCCTGCGATGCGCTTGAACAGCGTCGACTTGCCCGCTGCGTTGGGTCCGATCACGGCGACAACCTCGCCACCCCGGAAAATCGGAGTTGAAACATCCGAAAGGACGAGCCGCGCCCCGTGGAAGGCTCCGAGACCATCGAGCCTGATCGTTACCATGAGCGCCTCACATTCGAGAGGATCAGCGAGATGAAGAAGGGAATGCCGATAAGCGAGGTGACGATGCCGATCGGGAAGATCGTGCCTGGAACGAGCGACTTGCTGGCAACCGAACTCGCCGAAAGGATGAGCGCCCCCGAAAGCGCCGAGGCGGGCAGGAAGAAGCGCTGATCTTCTCCGATCAGCATGCGGGCGATGTGCGGACCGACAAGCCCGATGAAGCCGATCGTGCCGACGAAGGCGACGGGAATGGCAGCAAGCAGGCTCACCATCATCATGGTTTCGAGCCTGAGGCGTGCGACCTTGACGCCAAAGCTCGCGGCCTTGTCTTCGCCTAGCCGCAGCGCCGTCAGCGCCCAGGCGCGGCGCACGAATATCGGAAGTGTTGCGAGAAGGATGAGGCTGGTGATGATGAGCTTGGGCCAGGTGGCTTTGGTGAGGCTTCCCATCGTCCAGAACACGACCGCGGCGAGCGCCTGCTCGGAGGAAAGATACTGGACGAGCGACAGCAGCGCATTGAAGGTGAATACGAGCGCGATGCCGAGAAGCACGATGGTTTCGACCGTCACGCCGCGCTTGAGGCTCAGAAGGTGGATGACGAGCGCGGTCAGCATCGCCACCACGAAGGCGTTCAGCGGCACGATATATTCGATCGCGGCCGGGATCAGCGCGACGCCGAAGGCGAGCGCGAGGGCTGCGCCAAAGCTGGCCGCCGCCGAAATGCCGAGCGTGAACGGGCTGGCGAGCGGATTGTTGAGGATGGTCTGCATCTGCGCACCGGCGACCGACAGTGCTGCGCCGACGACCACTGCCATGAGCGCGATGGGAAGCCGGATGTCCCACAACACGACGCGCACCTGAAGCGGCACACTGCCGGGAGAAACCAGGGCGAGCACCACTTGGTCGAGGCTATAGCTTGCGGGTCCGAGCGCGAGGTCGATGCAGAGGCTCAGCAGCAGCGCCAGGGCGAGCCCCGCCAGGATCAGCTGCTTGCGCAGAACCAGGGCGCGGTAGAGCCCGCGCCCTTGCTTGGCTGACAGTGCGGCCGGTTCACTGCTCATCGGAGAGCGAGACCCAATGGCCAGGCCTGTACCCGACCGGCAGGAACTTCTCGTGCAACTCCTTGAAGGTGGCCTCGGCGTCGAGATCGGCGAACAGGTCGGGATGCAGCCATTTGGCCATCTGCTGTATGGCGACGAACTGATAGGGGCTGTTGTAGAACTGGTGCCAGATGGCGTGGACCTGCCCGTTCTCCACCGCCTTGATGCCGGTTAGCGCGGGCCGCTCGGTCAGGCCCTTGAGTTTCTTCAGTGCCGCGGCTTCGTCGGCGCCGGGACCGACGCCGACCCATTTGCCGCCCGGCACATAGGCCTCCCAATTGCCGCCCGTCACAATCACCTGGTCGGGATCGCTGGCAATGATCTGTTCGGGATTGAGCGCGCCAAACGTGCCCGGGATCAGGTCGGCCGCGATATTGGCCCCGCCGGCCATGTCGACGAACTTGCCAAAATTGTCGTTGCCGAAGCTCATGCAGCAATCATCGGAATAGCCCCCGGCGCGATCGATGAACACGGTCGGGCGCTTGGGGTTCTTCTCTGCGATCACATCGGTGACGCGCGCGATCTGGGCCGCGCGGTAGGCGATGAACGCCTCGGCCCGCTGTTCTTGGCCAAGCAGCTTGCCGATCAGGCGCATGCTGGGCTCGGTGTTGGTGAAGGGTTGCTCGCGGAAATCGACATAGACCACCGGAATGCCGACGGCGGCGAGCTTCTCGATGTATTGCGCGTCCTCGGTTGCCTGCTTGGACTCGATGTTCATGATCATCACGTCCGGGTCAAGTGCGATGGCCTGCTCGATGTCGAAGGTGCCGTCCTTGAAACCGCCGAAGGTCGGTATCGCCGCCATCGACGGGAATTTTTCCAGATAGACGGCGTAATTGTCCGGATCGGCCTGGGAGAAATCCTCGCGCCAGCCAACGATGCGCTTGAAAGGGTTGTCGGTATCGAGCGCGGCGATCAGGTAGATCTGCCGGCCTTCGCCGAGGATGACCTTCTCGACCGGCGTCTTCACCTCGACCTTGCGGCCGGCAATGTCGGTGACGGTCTCGGCGCGCGCGCCTGGGGTAAGCGGCATCAAGGCCGCGAGCGCGACCGCGGCCGCAAATATCGATTTCAAAATCATTGGGCTCTCGCAATTCAGTTGCCGGCCCCGCTTATGAAACATGAATTGTATAATCAAGAATTTTCTTTTAGAGCAATTCCAATGTAACCGCTTGGGGAGTGCGTTTCGGGCAATGACGGCTCAGGCAAACTATTCGCTGCGCGACGAGATTCGGGACTATTGGTCCGACCGCGCCGAGACATTCGACCTGCAGGTCGGCCACGAGATTTTTTCCGAGCAGGAGCGTGCCGCCTGGCATGCGCTCATAAGCAGGCACATTGGGCCAGGCGCCGGGCGGGCGTCCCTGGATCTCGCCTGCGGGACTGGCGTCATTTCGCATCTGATGCACGATCTGGGCTTTGTGGTGACAGGCCTCGACTGGTCGGAAGCCATGCTCGCCAAGGCGCGCGCCAAGGCACAGAAACGCGGCGCCGATATCCGCTTCATCGTGAGGGATGCAGAACGGACGCTCGAGGACAGGGCGAGCTACGATGTCATCGTCACCCGTCACCTGGTCTGGACGCTGCTGGATCCGAAGGCGGCCTTTGCCGAATGGTTCTCGCTGCTGAAGCCCGGCGGCAGGCTGCTGGTCATCGACGGCGATTTTGTCAGCCGCAACTGGGCGACGCTTTTGCGGGAATTTTGGGAGAAGCTCACGGTCGGCAAGTCCCAGGTATCGGACGATGACGGCGCCGCCATGGCCAGACGTCACCAGAACATTCTTGCCCGTGTCTATTTCTCAGGCGGCGCACGGGCGGAAGAGATAGTTCGCTTGCTGGCCGAAACCGGGTTCGAGCAGCCGGTCGTGGACTGGAAACTGGGCGCGATCCATCGCGCCCAGGCTCGACGGATGAGTTGGCCCAAGGCGCTCGAACGCGCCACTCAACATCGCTTCGCGATCTGCGCGACAAAGCCGTAGTAAGCTCCTCAGCGTTGCCGCATCGGTCGCTCCATGCACCTTAACTGGCACCCGCCGCCGTCGCTCTCCCCGCGAACGGAGCGGTGCCGCGCGACGATGATGTCCGACGCGCCACCAAAGTCGATCCATTATACGCGTTCGCGCCTTTTTTTTTAGTCGAGGATGCGTATAAAATCGCAATATACGCAATAACGTATATTGCCGATCTATACGTCTTCGCGTATATTGTTTATTGGAGGTGCTCCATGATCGAGCAAATCGCCCGAACAGAAAAACAACTCGGCGCCATTGTACGCCGCGTCCGCAAACAGGCCGGCCTTACCCAAGGCGGACTGGGTGATCGCATTCACCTGCGCCAGGGGACAGTGTCACGCCTCGAAGCCGGAGAGCCCGCGGTCCAGCTGCGGACGCTGATGGCTGCGCTCTCGGCGCTCGACTTGGAACTCGTCATCCGACCACGCACCAAGGGCAGCGCCGCCGACATCGAGGACCTGTTCTGATGGGACGCCCACGCGCCCACGCTCCGCTCAACGTTTTCCTGAACGGCCGCCTTGTCGGCGTGATGCGCCGTGAGGCGACAGGCGCGGTCGATTTCAAATATGCCGACGAATGGCTGGCATTCCGCGGCACCTTCCCTGTATCTCTATCGCTGCCGCTGCGGGAGGACCGCTACATCGGCGAGCCGGTCATCAACGTCTTCGACAACTTGCTTCCGGACAGCAGCGATATCCGCAAGCGCGTTGCTGAAAGAGTCGGCGCAGCCGGTACCGATGCCTACAGCATGCTAGCCGCACTTGGCCATGACTGCGTCGGCGCACTCCAGTTCCTGCCGGACGGCGTCGATGCCGGCCTCGCCGGACAAGTCAACGGCAAGCCGGTGACCGACGCCGAGATCGCCGACATCGTCAAAAATCTCGCTTCCACTCCGCTCGGCATGGGCGAAGACGAAGATTTCCGTATCTCGATTGCCGGCGTCCAGGAGAAAACGGCGCTGCTGCGCAAAGACGGTCAATGGTTCAAACCGATCGGCACGACAGCCACCACCCATATTCTCAAACCGCAGATCGGCCGCCTGCCGAACGGCATCGACCTGTCGAACAGCGTCGAAAACGAATATCTGTGCCTCAAGCTGGTGGAGGGAATGGGCGTTCCTGTCGCCCGCGTCGAGATCGCTGATTTCGGTAAACGGCGAACGTTGATCGTCGAGCGCTTCGACCGCATCTGGACAAGAGACGGACGCTTGCTGCGCCAGCCGCAGGAGGATTGCTGTCAGGCCCTCTCCGTGCCGCCGACCAGAAAATACCAGTCAGAAGGTGGGCCGGGCATGCGCGAGATCATCAACCTGCTCAAAGGCAGCGATACGCCAGACGCTGATATCCTGACATTTATGCGGGCCAGCATAATTTTCTGGCTGCTGGGTGCAACGGACGGGCACGCCAAGAACTTCAGCATTTTTCTGTCGCCCGGCGGCGGCTACCGCATGACGCCCCTCTATGATGTGCTGAGCGCACAGCCGAGCCTGGATTTGCACCAAATCCCACGAAAGAAATTCAAACTCGCAATGTCTGTCGGCAAGAGCAACCACTACGCCTTGCACGAAGTTGTACCGCGCCATTTCCTGCAGACGGCCGACCTTGCCGGCGTTGGAAAACCGGCAATGCTGTCGTTATGCGACGATCTGGCGGCAAATGCAGAACGCGCGGCCGCAGCGGTTGTCGACAAACTCCCCAAAAGCTTCCCGGACCCGCTTGTCAAATCGGTGATGACCGCCATTGCCGACAGAGCCCGCCTTCTCGCCGACGTGAAATCCTGACGCCATGCGTTGGCAGGACCGATCTTCCCCTACCAGCCTGCTTCGGCTGAAGCCTTCTGTCGCCTCACAGGAGGCACGACAGGCCGGTCGCGTCAGCTCAGATGCGCCACCGAGTGATATTTTTCGTGGCCGGCGTCCTGCAAGATCATTTCCGATGCCTTCTCCGCGATCATCACCACTGGAGAGTTGGTGTTGCCGGAAATGACCGTCGAGCGCGCGGCCCTGGTCGCCGGCGTCCGCGGCGACCTTGCCGGAGGGCGAACGGGCGAAGAAGTTCGCGGACCAATCACTGAGCGCTGGCCTAGCTTTCGTAGGCCGAGGTCGACGAACGCAATGTGCAAAAAACAACTCGGCCATGCCTCCGCCGGGATGCCCCCCGCTATCAACGCCGCAGAGACCAGTTCCGGGTCAACCTGACCAAGGCTTGGAGGCAAAAAGCCTGCCCTACCCTTGCTTCCAAGCCGCCAGGTCTGAATTGGCGTGGCAGGCGAGCGGTTCAATAACTAGATAACGAGAACGCCTTTCACTCTGACGTGGCATTCTCATGAAAAAAATCGGGTTTCTGTCGTTCGGACACTGGGCGCCCTCGCCGCAATCGCAGACGCGATCAGCCTCCGACGCTCTGCTGCAATCCATCGAGCTTGCCGTTGCTGCCGAGGCACTGGGCGCCGACGGGGCATATTTCCGTGTGCATCACTTCGCACGGCAACTCGGCTCGCCATTCCCGCTGTTGGCGGCAGTCGCCGCCAAGACCAGCCGCATCGAGATAGGCACAGCGGTGATCGACATGCGCTACGAGAACCCGCTCTACATGGCCGAGGACGCCGGTGCTGCCGACCTGATCGCCGGCGGGCGTCTGCAGCTGGGTATCAGCCGCGGCTCGCCCGAGCAGGTGATCGACGGCTGGCGCTACTTCGGCTACGCCCCGCAAGAGGGTGAGAGCGACGCCGACATGGCCCGGCGGCACACGGGAGTGCTGCTCGAAGTCTTGCGCGGCAAAGGATTTGCCCAGCCGAACCCGCGGCCGATGTTTCCAAACCCGCCCGGCCTGCTTCGCGTCGAACCACACTCGGAGGGTTTGCGCGACAGGATCTGGTGGGGCGCCGCGACCAATGCCACCGCGGAATGGGCGGCGAAACTGGGAATGAACCTGCAGAGCTCAACGCTCAAATTCGACGAGGGCGGAAAGCCTTTTCACATTCAGCAGGCCGAACAGATCCGGGCCTTTCGTGCGTCCTGGAAAGCGGCCAGTCACGAACGCGAGCCGCGGGTGTCGGTGAGCCGTAGCATCTTCGCGCTGGTGGACGATCGCGACCGCGCCTATTTCGGCAGCAATGAGAGCGAGGATCATTTCGGCTACATCGAAGCGGACAGGCGCGCCGTGTTCGGCCGCACCTATGCCGCCGAGCCGGACGGCCTCATCGAGGAACTGAAGAAGGACGAGGCCATTGCGGAGGCCGACACGCTGCTGCTCACCGTTCCCAACCAGCTCGGCGTCGATTACAACGCGCATGTCATCGAGGCGATCCTGACCCATGTTGCCCCGGCCCTGGGCTGGCGCTGACGCCTGCGGCCAAAGCCCTGCCCTTCCGCGAATGCTTCATCGCCAGGACAGCTGGTCCTTCGGCAGCCGGCCGCTCGGATCGAATACGTTCACCTTGTGCGGAAGATCCGGCCCCCAGTCCCACAGCACCAGGTTGCGGTCCTCCGTCTCGGCGCCCGGAGCAAAACTCGGAACCAGAATACCGGCAATGCCTTGAGGCCGCAGTCGGTCATAGATGAACCAGGATGCAGGACGCTCTCCCCCGCTGAGAGCCGTCGCCCAGGCGCAGGCCATGTCCTCGAACGTGACAGAAGATTCTCCCCTCCCCTGCTCCGTCGTCAGATCAGTGATGTCCCCGCAGTCCACCTCATAAGAGCACAGCACGCAGGGGTCGATCCGATGCGCGAAACCCTGGTTGGCTTCCTTGACCGCTGTCATTACGGTCAGCGCCAGATAAAGCGCCGGCACACCTTTGGGATTGAAGCGGGCACCCCTGATCGCCGCTCCATCACCGGAAGTCGGTTTGAATGCCCAGCGTGGATCATGCGCCCTGTAGCAGGTTCCGACAAACCTCAAGCAAAGCCACCCAAAGCCATATGATCGAGATAGTCGCGAACGGCGGCGGCTTTGCCTTCCTTCACGAGGGCTTCGGCGGTGCGTCCGCCGAACGCCGGCAGCGGTTGGGCTCGGTACCAGGCCATGGCCTGTTCCTTGCCGCCCGCCCAATCGGCCACGCGGCTGATGATCTCGAGCATTTCCCGTAGACGCCCCTGTGTCTTGGCCGTGCGGCTGCGCTCTAGCCGATAGAGGGTTTCGCGGGCAAGACCGGTGGTCTCCGCCAGCTGGCTCTTGGACATTCCAAAACTGCCCGCCACCTGGTCAATGGCAATTTTCCCGGCCCGGTCCATATAGGACAAAATCAGAGATTCATTCTGCACCGGTGTCTTAAGGGCCTGACCCATAGATCTCTCTCTTGTCATATCCATAGTCACATTCACTGTGCAAAATATATGACAATTATCGACCGTCTTCAAGTCCCGGAAGCCGATGGCATCTCCAACCGAGCAGTGTGCCGCCACGGGCCGTCCGATGTATCCACGTGACGTGCTGCTTCGAAGCACTCTTGTCCTACGTCTGTCGAACACATCGATTCGGCGGGACGCTGAGAATCGCATGCACTGCTCATTCGTTTCAGTTTAGCTCAGACGCGCCGAGAACATTTCTCGTGGTTGCGTCCTGCAAAACCATTGCCGATGCCTTCTCCGCGATCATGACCACTGGAGAGTTGGTGTTGCCGGAAACGATCGTCGGCATGATCGAAGCATCGACGACGCGCAGGCCAGAAATGCCGTGCACCCGCAGCCGGCCGTCGACCACCGCCATCGAATCCGCGCCCATCTTGCAGGTGCCGACCGGGTGGAAAATCGTCGTGCCGATATCGCCGGCCTTGCGGACGAGATCTTCGTCGCTTTCATAATGTGCGCCGGGCAGCATTTCCTCAGGCGCGTAACGGGCAATGGCGCGTGCCTTCATCAAGCGGCGGACGTGGCGGAGCGATGCCACAGCCACGGTCCTATCTCCCTCGGTAGACAAATAGTTTGGCCGGATCTTCGGAGCCGCCTGCGGATCGGACGCCTCCATGTGGACGGTGCCGCGGCTTTCCGGTCTGAGATTGCAGACCGAAACCGTGACCGCGGGGAAGCGATGCAGCGGCTCGCCCAGCCGGTCAGTGCTCAACGGCTGGACATGGTATTCGAGATCGGGCGTCTCCAGGCGTGGGTCGCTCCTGGCGAAGATACCAAGCTGGCTCGGCGCCATCGACAGCGGTCCGCTGCGACGGATAGCGTATTCGATGCCCATGGCCGCGCGGCTGAACAGATTGTGGTAGCGCTGGTTTAGCGTCGAGGCGTTGGCGACCTTGAAGACTGTGCGGATCTGCAGATGATCCTGCAAGTTCTCGCCGACGCCTTCCAGCGCGTGGCGAACCGGGATTCCTGCTGCGCCAAGCACGGCAGGTCGGCCGACGCCGGAAAGCTCGAGCAGCTTCGGCGAATTGATCGCGCCGGCGGCAAGGATCGTCTCGCCTGCCCGCGCACGATGCAGTTGGCCGCCCATGCGAAAGACAACGCCGGTGACGCAAGCTCCGTCGAAATCCAGTATCTCGGTTTCGGCGCCGGTGACGACGCGCAAATTCGGCCGTCGCAGCGCGCTGCGCAGGAACGCCTTAGAGGTATTCCAGCGCACGCCTTTCCTCTGGTTGACCTCGAAATAGCCCGACCCTTCGTTGGTCCCGCCGTTGAAATCCTCGGTCCGGGGGATGCCGAGTTCCTCGGCAGCATCGCGGAAGGCATCCAGGATTGGCCACGACAGGCGCTGGCGCTCGACGCGCCATTCGCCACCGGCGCCGTGAAGGTCGTTGGCGCCACCAAAATGGTCCTCGGACTTGCGGAAATACGGAAGCACGTCATCCCAGCCCCAACCGAGATTCCCGGCTTGCCGCCAGCCATCATAGTCGGCCGCCTGGCCACGCATGTAGATCATGCCGTTGATCGACGAGCAGCCGCCCAGAAGCTTGCCGCGCGGATAGTTGAGCGCACGACCGTTCAGCCCGGGCTCCGGCTCGGTCTTCATCAGCCAATCGGTGCGCGGGTTGCCCATGCAGTAGAGATAGCCGATGGGAATGTTGACCCAGTGATAGCGATCGCTGCCGCCGGCTTCCAGAAGCAGCACGCGCATGGCTGGATTGGCCGACAGTCTGTTGGCCAGCACGCAGCCGGCTGAACCCGCGCCGACGATGATGAAGTCGTATCGTCCAAAATCTGCAGCGCTCTGTGTCAATTGGCCGTCCGTTCGTTTGCCATCCTGTCCCATAGCGGGCCCATGGCCTGGTTGATCTCGCCATACAGACGATAGCGCTGCTCATAGACCGGTGCGATCGCGCTGTTGGGCTGGTAGCAGCGGTCGGGCGCGGTCATCGCGGCGGCGCCCGCAGAGAAATCGACAAACAAGCCGACGCCTGTCCCGGCTGCAATTGCAGCTCCCAGCGCACCTGTCTCGCGGCTGCGCGCCACGGTCACCGGCACGTCAAGCACATCGGCGAATATCTGCGGCCAGACGGCGCTGCGCGAGCCGCCGCCCGAAAGAACCGCCTGGCTGACAATGGCTCCCGCTCGACGCAGCGTCTCGACATGGCGCCGGTGCTCGAAGACGACGCCCTCGAACAGTGCGCGCAGCATATGCGCCCGCGTGTGCCAGCCGGCGATGCCGTAGAAACCGGCACGCGCCTTGCCGTTCTGCTGCGAGCCGTAAAGGAATGGGTGGTAGATCGGCATGTCTCCCGCGGGATCGACGGAAGCAACAAGCTCGCTGCAGATCTCGAATGGCGATGCGCCTGCCGGCGGCGCATGCTCGAAGAACTCACGCACGATCCATTCGAGATTTGCGGCCGAAGTGGCGCTCGATTCGATGGCGAGGTAGCGCACCGGATCGAACGTCGACAGCATGAAGATCGACGGATCGCGGATCGGCTCCTGGGTGATAACCTGGTTGATGCTCCAGGTGCCGGCAATGATCGAGGCGCCGCCGGTGCTGGTGACGCCCGAACCGATGGCGCTGGCGACGACGTCGAACAGGCCGGCCACCACAGGCGTGCCCGCAAGAAGGCCGGTGGCAGCGGCGACATCGCGCGTGACATGGCCGGCGATGTCGGAAGCCTCCAGCACGTCCGGCAGCAGTTCCATGCAATCGTCGAGACCGTAGGCGGCCAGCAACTCAGGCTCGTAGCGTCGATCAGGCATGTGCAAAAGCCCGCAGCCAGACATATCCGAGGTCTCGGTCGAGCGCGCGCCGGTAAGGCGGTTGACGATAAAATCCTTGCACAGGAAGACGGTGCCTATTTTGGCAAAAAGTGTCGGATCGTGGCGCTTGAGCCACGCCAGCAGAGTCGGTGTCTGCGCCGCCCAGGGCCGTTGCAGGCAGTGGACATAGGTCCGGTCGCCAACGCCTGTGGCCGCCCATTCGCTGACGATGCCGACGCCGCGGGTGTCGAGCGATTGGATACCGAGCAGCGGGTCGCCGCCGCGGTCCAGCGCGTAGAGCCCGTTGCCGTGGCCGGCGCAGCCGATCACCGCGATATCGTGGGGGTCGATGCCCGACTTGTCGAGGCACTGGCGGATGACCTCGACGGCGTTGCGCCACAATTCGCCGAGGTCGCGCTCGACATGCCCGGGTTTTGGCATGCAGGAGCGGCCGTCGCGAGTGACAAGCGCCAGCTCGCGACCTGCGGTGTCGAAGATGATGGCCTTGATGACGGTATTGCCCGCATCAAGACCAAGGATGTATCGCTGCATTGAAGCTCCTCCCAAGCTGCAAAGATTATTGTTGCTGGTAGAGCGCCCAGGCGGCCGCACCGTCGGCATTCTCATGGATGATCGCCATCAGTCCCCTCACGACGGCGCGAGGGTTGGAATGCTGGTATATGTTGCGGCCATAGACCATGCCTGCCGCGCCTTGTGCCATCAGCGCCGCCGACTTGTCGAAGACTGCGCGCAAATCCTCCCTGCCCCCACCGCGCACAAGGACAGGACAGCGTGCCGCCGCCACCACCCGGTGGAAGTCGTTCGGATCGGTCGTCGGATCCGCCTTGATGATGTCGGCGCCCATCTCGCTGGCGAGCCGGGTCAGGGTGACGATCTTTTCGGGGTCGCCGTCGACCATATAGCCTCCGCGCTCCGAATTGGGCAGCATTGCCAGCGGCTCGATCATCAGCGGCAAGCCATATCTTTCACAGTCGGCGCGAACCCTGGCAATGTTGTGGACGCATTGCCGAAACAGGTCCGGCTCGTCGGGCAGCATGAACAGATTGACGACCACGCAGGCCGCGTCCATCTCCAGCGCGCCGATCAGCGGCTCGGCTTCGTTCTGCAGGATGGCCCACATCGAGCGATGGCGGGTTTTGTTGTATGGATTGCCCATGTCTATGCGCATGACCAATGCCGGCTTGTCCTTGCCAGGCAGGGACTGCAGCAGATCGGCCTGGCCATAATTCATCTGAATGGCGTCCGGCCCCGCGGCGATCAGCTGGCCGACGACGCCGGCCATATCCTCGAGCCCTTCCAGGAACGACGGCTCGTTGCATACGCCATGGTCGATTGCGACGTCGAGACAGCGCGCCCCGCCGAACAGCCGGTTCATGCGGACTTTCTTGTTGATGCGCATTCGGCGCTCCTTCCTTGGTCTCTTTGCGATAGCTGGTCGAGATCGACGCCGTGCTGGCGCTGCAGCAGGGCGAGGAAATCGGTGCGCTCGAATGCCTTGCGCGCAGCGTCCCAGCTCTTTTCGACTGCGAGAATATCGAGAACCGCATCGAGAAGGTCGCAAGAGAGTACACCGGTGATGGCGATTGTCGTGCGGCGGAGCAGCAGGTCCTCCAACTGCTCGACATATTCATTGGCGATGAGATACTGAATCTCCCGGACCGAGTAGTCGCTGCCAGGCAAGAGCTTGTCCTGTCCCGCTGCCAAAAAAGCGGCGACGGCATCCGCCACGGTGCCGTAGCGCGCGAACAGGCTGCGCATGCGGTCAAGCGACAGGCCATGCGCCGCCACGCGTTCTGCGCACCATTTTTCGGGGGCCATGGGAAAATGCCGGCCGCCGCCGATCGGCATGTTTTCGGTGCCGACGATGCGCTGTCGGCACAATCGCTCGAGCACGATATCCGCTGCCAGTTCGCCGAACGAACGGAAAGTTGTCCATTTCCCGCCGATCATGCACAGCGTCGGCGGCACTATACCGGCGCCCTCGATGAGCTCGCAGAAATGATCGCGGGGAATGCGCCCGGTAAAACTGTCCCGGCTTATCGGTAGCGGCCTCACCCCGGTGAACTGAAAGACGATGTCGCTATCAGTGATCTCGATCCCGGGAAACACGAAGGACACGGACTGCCGGATGTATTGCCGCTCGTCGTCCTCGCAGCGCGCCTGGTCGGGATCGTCGGCACGGATATCCGTCGAGCCGACCAGCACATTGCCGAGATAGGGGAACAGGATGCAGATCCGGCCGTCCTCGTTCTCGTAATAGATCATGTGGCCGTCGAGCGCGTCGTGAAGCTCGCGATTATCGACGATCAGATGCGATCCTTTGGTGCCACCCATAAATTTCGGCGCAACGGCTCCGATAGCCGAATTGGTCAGGTCGATCCAGCCGCCTGTGGCGTTGACGACGAGCCGCGGCTTCACGGCAACTGTTTCGCCAGACAGTCCGTCGTTAAGCGCAAGGCCCGCGTCACCGAGCGATACGCGTGCATAGTTGAGCGCTCGAGCCGATGGCTTTTCGTTCATGGTGTCGCGCAGCATCTCGGTACCCAGCCGCTCGGGGTGGCTGACCCAGGCGTCATAGTATGTCGCCGAATTGCGGATAGCAGGATTGATTGCAGGCCAGACCTTGAGTGTTTCAGCACGGCTCCTGAACTTGTGCGTCGGGACGATACGCCGTGCGGCGGTGAAGAAGTCATACATCGCCAGGCCGGTCTTGATGACCAATGCGCCACGCCGACCCGGACGACGGCTTAGCCCAAGGAAGCGGAATGCGCCATTTGCGATGCCTGAGAACAGGTCGAAGATAGGCACTGTGGTTGGCAGTGGCGCAACGCAATGCGGAGCGTTCTTCAATAGCCGATCGCGTTCGAGCAGAGATTCGCGGACCAGCTTGAACTCGCCGTTTTCAAGGTAGCGCAAGCCGCCATGAACCATGCGCGAGAGGGCTGCGCTGGCGCCGGAGCAATAATCGCCCTTTTCGGCGAGCAGGACATCGACGCCCTGCAAAGCGAGTTCGCGAAACACGCTGATGCCGTTGATGCCGCCGCCTATCACGAGGACGTCAACATCGGGGTTCCCGCGCAAGCCGGCGATCGTCTGGATGCGATTCATCTCAGGACGCGCTTTCGATCACGCGTCTATCGCTACGAGATGCCCGGCCACCGCCGCATCGATGGCCCCCAGTTCCGCCGCGCTCAGCAAGATCTCCCCTGCCCTGGCGTTGTCGAGCGCCTGCGTCGCGTTTCGCGCTCCACACAACGCGAAGGTTATGCCGGGTTGCGCCAGCGTCCAGGCGATGACGATCTGCGCCATGCTTGCCTGGTGGATCTCAGCGACCGGGGTCAGGGCATGTTTCAACGCGGCTACCTTGCGCCGGTTAGCCTGAGAGAAGCGTGGATTGTCCTTGCGCTGGTCGTCGCCGCTGAACTCGCGCGCCGGATCGATGGCGCCCGAGAGCAGGCCGAGTGCAAGCGACGAGTAACTGAGTGCTGCAACTTGGTGCTGGCGCGCGATCGGCAGCAATGTCTGCTCGATGTCGCGATCCAGCATCGAATATCTTTCCTGGATCGCGTCGAGCTGGCCAGCGGCGACATACTGCTGCAGCTCGGCAGCATTGAGATTGCTGGCGCCGATGGCGCGGATCTTGCCAGCGGATTTGAGGCGTTCGAGCGCTTCCATTGTTTCGGCAATGGGTGTCGTCGGGTCCTGCCAGTGGGTGATGTAGAGATCGATATAGTCGGTGCCGAGCCGCCGCAGGCTCTGTTCCACTTCATTAGCGATGCCGTCGGCGCCCAGATATCGGTTCACCGGCGTTCCATCCTGGTCGAAGAAGTGGTTGCCCTTTTTCGAATGCCAGTTGAGGCCGCATTTGCTGGCGATGACCGCGCGGTCGCGCCGGCCCTTGATGGCCTTGCCGACGATCTCTTCGCTGCGGCCAAGACCGTAAGCCGGCGCGGTGTCGATCAGCGAAACGCCGGCATCGAAGGACGCCTGGATGGCGGCGATCGATTCGGCTTCATCCGTGCCACCCCACATCCAGCCGCCGATGGCCCAGGTGCCTAGGCCCACCGCCGAAGCTACAACGCCGGACTTGCCGATTGAGCGGGTGATTTGTCGAGTATTCATGCAGCATTTCCTTCGGCGAGCTCGAGGATCTTCAAGCCGGTGGTTTCGTCGGTGACGAGAGTGTCGAGGTGAGAGCCGCGCATGGCACTGAGGATCGGGACCACCTTGCTGGCGCCGCTTGCGACCCCGATCGACTGCGGAATGGTCGCGAATTCCTCGAGCGTCAGCGAGACCAGTGAGCGGTTGAGGCTGTAGTCGGCGAGCTTGCCGTCGCCGTCTATGAGATGAGCGAGCAGTTCGCCCGCCGCGCCCGAGCGCTCGATGGCCAGCCGGTCGGCGCTCGAGGACGGGTGCAGATCGTAGTAGCTCGAATCGTCAGCCAGGATGGAGCCGATGCCGACGACCGCAAGCGTTGCTTCGCGCGCCTTGTTGAAGACGTCCGAAACCGCCCGGACGCCCATCAGCATGTCACGTTGGGCCGGGCTGTCGGCAAACAGCGGCGCGTGAATCTGATAGGCGCGGCCGCCGAGCTTGTCGGCCATCAGAGACGCGACATGATTGACGTCGGTGTAATGCTTGCCCTGGACCAGGCCGGTCGCGGGAACAACCTCGACGTCGTAGCTGCGGCTCGGCTTGAGGCCGGCGACGACGGCACTCACCCCCTTGCCCCCGGTGATGGAAATCGTGTCGCCGTCCTTGATCGTCTCGAGCACCAGCCTGGCTGCGGCCTCACCGACACGCTGAAGCGCAGTCTGCGGATTGTCCGAAACGGAGGGGACGACGACGGCCCTTTGGAGTCCACCTATTGCAACAAGTCGCGCCTCGATGTCGATCAGTTGCTCGATCGGCGACTTGATCTTGATCTCGACAAGCCCGAGTTGATGACCGCGTTTGATGAGGCGGTTGACGGTCGCATGCGAGATGCCGAGCTCCTTGGCGATTTCCGCCTGCGTCTTGGCTTCCATGTAATGAAGCACAAGCGCCTGATACATCTGGCGGACGATCGTGACGTCGTCCCGCGAATTGGGTGGTGACATGATGGATGCTCAACTCTTGCGCTGCTGCTCAGGATTTCCTGCGGTGCAGGAAATGGTCGATCGATACCGCCGCGAGCAGGATGCATCCCTTGATCATGTCCTGCCAATAGACGGAAACGTCGAGCAGGATCAGCGAGCTTGTGACGACCGAGAGCAGCGCCATGCCCAGTATGGCGCCGAAGATGGTGCCCGAGCCGCCATTGAGCGATGCTCCGCCGATCACGGCGGCGGCGATGATGTTGAGCTCCATGCCAGCGCCGAAGGTCGGGGTCGCAGCACCAAAGCGTGACATATAGATGACGCCGGCAAAGCCCGCGAGGGTGGAGCAGAGAACCGTGATCCAGAATTTGACGTGCTTGGTCTTGATGCCCGAAAATTGGGCCGCCTTCTCGTTGCTGCCGGTATAGAAGACCTTGCGGAAGGCCGTGGCACGCCGAAGCAGAAAATCGAAGATGGCCACGACCACGACAAAGATGACGATGACATAAGGCACATTGCCGAAGCTGCCCTGGCCGATCGCCTTGAACCCGGGCGGCAGGGTGAACAGCGACAGCGGGGTTCCCTTGGTGATGACAAGGCAGAGACCGCGCACGATCACCATCGCCGCCAGCGATGTGATGAAGTGATTGAGCCCGATAACGGTCACGAAGAAGCCCATCACCGCGCCGATCAACGCGCTGGCGCCTATGCCGATGAGGCTCGCGGTCCACGGGTCCAGACCCATCAGGAAGAGAGCGCCTGACACGACCATGGAGAAGCAGACCACCGACCCGACGGAAAGGTCGATGCCGCCGACTATGAGGAGTATCGTCATGCCGACCACGACGATGCCTTCAATGGAGAAGCTCATTAGCATGGCGCGGAAATTTCCCCAGGTCAGGAAATGCGGCGAAGCGAATGTCATGGCGATGCACAGCGCCAGCATGATTGCGATCAGCCCTGCCTCGCGCATCGACCCAAGACGCAGCCAGTTGCGCCCGCCAAGCCCGGGGGCGCTCGCCTTGATTTCAGCGTCCATGAGGGTTCCTCCGGTCTGTCTAAGCGACATTCTGAACCTGCCTTGCGTTTGATCGTTGCTGCCGGAGACCCGAAGCCAACAGCATGATTGCCTCTTCGGTCAATTCGTCAGCCCCCAGTTCGCCGACGATGGCACCTTCGTGTATGACAAGCACCCGGTCGCTCAGTCCGATCAATTCCGGAAGCTCGGATGAAATCACGATGACGCCGACGCCCCGCTCGGCGAGATCGCGCAGCAGGCGATGAATTTCCACTTTGGCGCCGACATCGACCCCGCGTGTGGGTTCGTCCAGAATGACCACTTTGGGGCCGACCGACAGAAGCCTGGCGATGGCGACTTTCTGCTGGTTGCCACCGCTGAGCGTCGACACCTGTGTCTCGATGCCGCCCATGCGCACACCGTGGCGCACGACCAGGTCGGTGGCTTGCTTTGCCTCGGCGCGGCGATCGAGCAGCCCAAGCGGCGTGGTCAGCTTCCGAAGGTCGAGCGCGGAGATATTGGATGCAACCGACAGGTCGAGGAACAGGCCCGACGCCTTGCGGTCCTCCGAGAGGTAGACGAGGCCTGCGCGCACCGCATCGCTGTAGGTCCTGATGCTGACCGGCTCGCCATTGAGTTCGACCGATCCCGACACTTTCGGGCGCAAGCCGCAAACGGTCTGGACCATCTCGCTGCGACCGGCGCCAATCAACCCGCCAACGCCAAGAATTTCGCCTGCTCGAAGCGTGAAACCGACGCCAGCGGAACCCTGTCGATAGGAGAGATTTTCGACCGACAGCACAGGGCGGTCCGTACGCCGTTCAGGCGAGAGCTTTTGCGGATAGAGCTGCGTGATTTCGCGCCCGACCATCTTGCGCACGACATCATTGGGAGTGACCGAAGCGATGGAATCGGTCGCTACGTATCTGCCGTCACGAAACACCGTGACGCGGTCGCACAGGCTGAAGATCTCCGCCATGCGATGGCTGATGTAGATGATTGAAATTCCGCGCGCCTTGAGATCGCGGACGATTGCGAAAAGGCGCTGCGCCTCGGTCTCTGTCAGCGCGGCCGTCGGCTCGTCGAGCATTAGCACCCGGCATTCGAGCGTCAGCGCCTTGGCGATTTCCACAAGTTGCTGGTTGGAAATAGAAAGATCGGCGACTGGCGTCTCGACCGGGATCGGTGCCAGCAGGTCCATTATCTTCTGCGCATCGGCGTAGAGCCGGCGAAAATTCATCAGCGGCGCGCGCCGATTGTTGACGGCCGCCATGAGGATATTCTCGGCCACCGTGGCATCCTGGCAGAGCGCGATTTCCTGATGGACGAGGCCTATGCCAAGCCGCTGCGCGGCGGATGGCGATGTGATGGTGACGTTCTTGCCTTCGAGACGAATGGCGCCTTCGTCGGGCTGCACAATGCCGGCGATGATATTCATCAGCGTGGACTTTCCCGCACCGTTCTCGCCGCACAGCGCATGAATTTCGCCGCGCTGCAGCGTGAAATCGACCCCGGTCAGCGCTTTGATGGCGCCGAACGATTTCGAGATGTCGCGGATTTCAAGAATGGCGGCGGCAGTCACTCCGTCCCCCTTCAGCGTTGAAATTGATGATATGGCCCGGGGTCGAGGGGGGGGGGGGGGCCCCCCCCCCCCCCCCCCGCCGGCGCGGGGGGGGGACGCCGCGGGGCCGAGTACAACAAGACCAGAGGGGCGCCCCCCCGGGGGGGTGGGGGG
>NZ_JBVVQJ010000011.1:177144-179318 GCF_055811475.1 Mesorhizobium sp. WSM4829
CGTTTTTTTTTTTTTCTAGTGGTGTTTTTTTTTTTTTTGCGTTTTTTTTTTTTGTGTTTTTTTTTTTTTTTTTTTGGGGGGGGGGGGGGGGGGCGGGCGCCCCCCCCCCCCCCCCCGCCCGGTCGAGCATTCCGAAGGAGCTCCGAGAGCGGCGGGCCTTATTCCTCGATGCCCTTGGTGCCGCGCCGCTTGAGGTAGGCGTCCCAATAGAAATCATCGGCATTTTCCGCGGTGACGATGGAAAAGCCGTTGTCGACGAAGGGCACGCTCATGCCGTTGAAGCCCGACCGCCGGGCGTCGTTCATCGGATCGATCAGTTCAGGATGCTTGGCCAGCCACAGCAGCATGAATCCCATATAGCCCTGCATGCCCTGGTTCGGGTTGACTGAGCCAAAGATTTCGCCGGCCTTGATCATGTCGAGGATCTTGGCGTTGACGTCGGCCAGCATGACCCGGATCTTGCCGCCGCCTTCCTTGGCGGCCTGAGCTGCGCCGATTGCCGAGTTGGCTTCCGGCATGAACACCGCGCCCAGATCGGGATGCGCCTGAGCAAGGCTGAGCACGGCCTGGTAGGCCTTCGTCGCATCCTGGTTCGACGCAGCGCGGCCGACGAGCTTCATATCCGGCCATTTGGCTTCCATGCGGGCGATGAAGGCGGCAATGCGCTTGTCGTGATTGTCCTGTCCGGGGTTTTCGAGGACCGCGTATTCGCCCTTGCCGTCCATCGCCTTGGCGACTGCATCGGCGGCATAGGTGCCTTCGGCGACGTTGTCGGAGGTGATGTAGGATACGCGTTTGGAGTTGGGCGAGTCTGCGGCGAATGTGACCACTGCCGTTCCCTGCTCAATGGCCCGATTGATTGGCTCGATGAAGGGATCGGAGTTCATCGGATGGACCAGGATGCCAGCCGGCTTCTGAGCCAGCGCCTGGTCGAACGTCGCTATTTGCTTGTTCACGTCGTATTCGGGGGTCCCGGTATATTCGGTCTCGCAGCCGAACTGTTTTCCAGCCTGCTTGAACATCTCGTAGACCGGGAACCAATATTCGACGCCGGAAACCATGACGTTCATGACGTATTTTTCACCCGGTTCGCATTTGAACGGGTTAGCGGCCTGGGCAGCGGCGTGGCTTGCCCCCAACACTGTGGTGGCGGCTGCCGAAATGGCGAGCATGCTCAAAAATTTGCGCAAGAGTCCTCCCTCGGCCGAAGCCTGGTCAATGGGCGGTCGGACACTTGCGTGCCGCCGCTTGTGGTTGATGAGGCCGAACCTCCTCCCGAGGCCCAGCAGTTGATCATTCGCAGCAGTTGGCTCGAGTGTCAATAAAATTCACAGACAGAAATATATTTCACAGCCCATCGTGACCGGCGGCTTCGCCCATTGCCGATCTTCCCGGCGCTTCTCCAAAGCCGCGCTTCGCTGCGGCCCAAAAGACGAGTGCGACCAGTTCCTTGCGGCAGTGCCTGCTCGAACGGGCGTAAAGCATCCATTGCCGGCATTGCCCAGATGACCGCCTTCGGAGGTTGATCCGCGCAGCTGACTAGGATAACATGACAATCGTAGTTTAGTTTTAGCCGCGGCCGCAGCAAGGCTGGCCCTTCACGCGCGGCGCCATCAAAACCTTTGAAACTCAGCACAGAGCGCCTGCCCGGCGTCTGTGCGACATGGCGTCCGCAACGAATGATCGACAAGAATCAGATTGCAGCAGAACAGGCAACGTTTCGAGCCTTCGCAAACAGCTATTTGCGTGAGCTGAATTCCGGGATTCCGGTGTTCCACCGCATCGGAGAACGGAACTTCGATTGCGTGGAGATTTCCCTGCCGTCGCGGCATGCCGTGCTGCGCATCGAAATGAAATCCCGATCGCTTTGCGGAATGCACCTGTTTGGACAGATCTGGATTCGTCAGGATGCAGGTCCGAACTGGCACGAGATAGAACCGATCCTGGCCGTGCATCTGCTTGTGCTGGGAGCCAGAGAAGCCGGATCGGCCACGCACCGACAAGCCGATGTGGAGCTCCTCGAACGGATTCTTCAGAGCTGTCAGGCGACGAAGCGTTACCTCGACGCCGCCGATCGGGCGCCGCCATCGGTCGGCTTGATCGTGCCCACTGGCGTGGTGTAGCTGACGGCATTGGACGCCGTGCTCTCCGGCATGGGCCGGACTGATCAGCGC
>NZ_JBVVQJ010000012.1:0-169036 GCF_055811475.1 Mesorhizobium sp. WSM4829
GCGCAAAACTGTTCGCGATGTCCTCGCACACCTGTTCGCGATGTCTCCGGTCCAAACACCCTTGTGGGAGAAGGTGGCCGAGCGAAGCTCGGTCGGATGAGGGGTGTTCCAGCTTGGCACCAACAGCACTCCGGCCAACACCCCTCAACCGTCTCGGCGCTGCGCGCCGATCCACCTTCTCCCACAAGAAGGGGAGAAGGAAGAAGAGGCGCATTGCCGCCAACCACCCGCCGCGTTATCTCAGGCGACCCTGTCTGCCCAGGCGACTTTGTCTGCCTCGGGCGACCTTGTCTGCCTCAACTGACCTTTTGCCGGAGCCTGCCAATGCCCGAAATCGTCACCGCCGCCATGCTCGTCATCGGCGACGAGATTCTGTCCGGTCGCACCAAGGACAAGAATATCGGCCACCTCGCCGATATCATGACGGCGATCGGCATCGACCTGAAGGAGGTGCGCATCGTTGCCGACGAGGAAGACGAGATCGTCGCCGCGGTGAACGCCCTGCGTGCTCGCTATACCTATGTCTTCACCACCGGCGGCATCGGCCCGACGCATGACGACATCACCGCGGATGCCATTGCCAACGCCTTCGGCGTGCCCTGCGACTACGACGCCAAAGCCTATGCCATGCTGGAAGCGAGCTACGCGGCGCGCGGCATCGAATACACCGAGGCGCGCAAGCGCATGGCGCGGATGCCGCGCGGTGCCGACCATATCGACAATCCGGTGTCGATCGCGCCGGGCTTTCGCATCGGCAACGTCCATGTCATGGCCGGCGTGCCGGCGATATTCCAGGCGATGCTCGACAATGTCGTGCCGACGCTAAAGGGCGGCACCAAAATGCTGTCGGCCACGGTGCACTGTCCGTTCGGCGAAGGCCTAGTCGGCGGACCGCTGGGCGACATCCAGAAGGCGCACCCGGACACGATCATCGGCTCCTACCCGAAATATGGCGACGGCAAGTTCTGGACCGAGCTGGTCGTCCGTGCCCGCAGCCAGCAAGCGCTGGACGCCGCCCGCGCCGATGTCGAAGCGATGGTCGCAGGCCTCAGCAGCGCGGCCAGCTGATCTAAAGCGCGTCGCGTCTGAGACGATCCATGCGACGCGCTTTAACTTTCTTGTCTGTATGGCGCGATCCCAAATCCGCTGCGCACCCTCGTGCCCAAAGTATACTTTTGGGGACATGCATTAGCCCGTATCCGGGTTAGCCGGAACCAAGCATAGTGCAGTGACGTTTCATGCGGGCGAGTTTCGATCGCCCGTGAATTGAGGGGTTACCATGCGATTCAAGACCATCGTCGCCATACTGCAGAACGAACAGGACGCGGAGCGCGTGCTCGAATGCGCCATTCCGCTTGCCGACAAGTTCGAGAGCCATCTCATCGGCATCCATGCCGAAGCGCTTCCCGTCCCCTACACTTCGGCCACAGGCTTTCCCGACACCGAGTTCCTGCAGGTTTCGGCCGACATGAACAAGGAACGCGCGGAAAAATTGCGGGCGGTTTTCCTCAGCCATGTCGAAGAGTCCGGCCTGTCCTTCGAGTGGCGCAGCCTTGAGAGCTTTTCCGGAGACAGCGCGCTGACGGGCATCCCGACCGTTCGCACCGCGGACCTGATCATCGCCGCGCAGCGCGAGTCGGGCGGCGATCAAAACGCCGATGTCGACACACTGGTCTATGACGCCGGCCGGCCGGTGCTGGTCGTGCCGCACTCAGGCCCGCTCATCGCCAGCTTCAAGCATGTGCTGCTCGCCTGGAACGGCAGCAAGGAGGCGGCGCGCGCCGCCGTCGACGCCCTGCCCTTCATCATCGAGGCCGAAAAAACCGATATTGTCGTCATCGACCCGCCGGATACGCTCGACGAGGCGCCGGAGGCGGCCGGCGCCGAAATCGCCGCCGCCCTGTCCAGGCATGGCGCCACGGTCAGCGTCTCGGTGCTGCAATCGGCCGGCCACTCGGTCGACGAGGTGATCCAGACCAGGGTTGCCGAAACCGGCGCCGACCTGCTCGTGCTCGGCGCCTACAGCCATTCCTGGCTGCGCCAGCTGCTGTTCGGCGGCGTCACCCGCACGGTGCTGCGCACCCTGCCGGTGGCAGCTTTCCTGTCGCGGTAAATCAAGCGGCAAGTCCACACGCGGCAAGTCCATAGGGATCGCTTGCCGCCGCCCTTGCCAACGCCTAGGCTTTCCAGTTAATTCCGCGCGCATTCCCTCAAATGTCTGCGCGCGGTTTTTCGTGCGCTGCGGAGTGCGCGAAAAATGTCCCTTCCCGAAAAGGCCTTTCCCGTCTCGTGGGATCAGTTCCACCGCGACGCGCGCGCGCTCGCCTGGCGGCTTGCCGGCGCCAACAAAGGCCAATGGAAGGCGATCGTCTGCATCACCCGCGGCGGCCTGGTTCCGGCCGCCATCATCTCGCGTGAACTCGGCATCCGGGTGATCGAGACGGTTTGCGTCGCCTCCTATCACGACTATGCCAGCCAGGGGCAGTTGCAGGTGCTGAAGGAGGTGACGCCGGCACTGCTCGCCGACGACGGCGCCGGCGTATTGATCATCGACGACCTCACCGACACCGGCAAGACCGCGGGCATCGTCCGCGCCATGATGCCGAAGGCGCATTTCGCCACCGTCTACGCCAAGCCGAAAGGCAGGCCGCTGGTCGACACCTTCGTCACCGAGGTCAGCCAGGACACCTGGATCTATTTTCCGTGGGACATGGGCTTCACCTACCAGAAGCCGATCGCCGACGACCACGCCGGCTGATTCGCGGCATCTGCTTTTTCTTCCGGAACGTGCCGGCGGGCACTGCTTGCCGGCGAGCACACCTCTTGCCGGCAAGGCACTTCTTGAAAGAGTGCCGCGGCGCACGATATTCCTGAATCGACGTCTCGTGTGTGGTTAACTCGTGCGTATGAGGTTTTTTACTTTTATTGCTTATGATTAGCCGTAAGATTCACGAGACGACAAGTGATTCTGGAGGCTGGGGCAAGCTTCTCCGATGTTGACGAGGCCAGTAACGCACAACCATTTGGCCGAAAGGGTCCAGCGGCTCTTCGGCGCAGCGCCGTGCCGCCTGCAGGTTGCAGCGTTGCCCTGGCGCGATACCGGCCATGGCGTCGAGATCATGCTGATCACCAGCCGCGATACCGGTCGCTGGGTGCTTCCCAAGGGCTGGCCCGAGGCCAAGGAACTGCTTTGCGAAGCGGCGGCGCGCGAGGCCGGCGAGGAAGCCGGACTGCGCGGCACGGTCTCCCACCACGAAGCCGGCCGCTACTTCTATGCCAAGGCATTGGCTTCCGGCGAGGAAGTGCCTTGCGAAGTCCTGGTGTTTCCGCTGCGGGTCGACAAGATCGCCGACCGGTGGAAGGAAAAGCGGTCGCGCACCCGCAAATGGGTCAGCCCCGCCGAGGCCGTGCGCATGGTCAACGAGCCGGACCTTGGCCAGATCATCGCCTATTTCTGCGCCGACCCGCACCAGTTCTCCTGAGCAAGCATAGACTCACCGGCCAAAGCCGCATCACCGGCGATGTTCTTTGGCAAAGGGAATCGATTTGGCCACTCCAGCTTTGGCATGCGTTGTCCGGCTGATGGCCTGCACGTGGGTAAAATCGAAAATCCTGCGGGCCACTTCTATCCCCGTTATCCACATATGTGACACACAAGATGTTGGGGTCACAAAAGCTACGCAAACGAATCCTTGACGGCGCAAAACGAGTCGCCTTTTATAGGCCATGCGCTCCTGTTGAGAGTGCGACCGGAAAGTTTTGAGCCCGGTCTTTTTTCCCGGATTATGTGCGTTTGGCCGCATTTCCGCCTGGCTAGGGGCCGGCGGAGGCGTCGGGATTGTGGGGTCTTTGGGGGACGAAAAGGGAAAAATGTCGGACTGGAATAAATTGTCTGTTAATACTATATTTAGTGTTTGCAGGTAGGTTCGACGCTAGATAGTGTGAAGTTCCCTCGATTGAGGGAGTCGCAAAAAAGTTTCAGTCTTGAGGGACCCGCAGGGTCCGTCGGCGCGTTGGACGACTACTTCGCAAGGAGTTCGACCAGCAGGGCGGGCGGAGCCTCGTGAAAGGGAGCCGGCCGTTTTGGAACGCCGGCAGACGGCGGACATGCGCGTTTCGCAATGGGGCAGAAATCCCCTGGGAAAGGCGCTATATCTAGACACAAAGGGATAGGACCAATGCGCATCGAGCGTCGTTTCACCAAGCAAGGGCAGTCTGCTTATTCGGAGATCGAATTCCGCAAGGCGCTTTCGGAGATCAAGAATCCGGATGGCTCGGTGGTGTTCCGCTTGGACAATATCGATGTGCCGGCGCAGTTCAGCCAGGTTGCCGCCGACATCCTGGCGCAGAAATATTTCCGCAAGGCCGGCGTGCCGGCACGGCTGAAGAAGGTCGAGGAGAACGACGTTCCCTCCTTCCTGTGGCGCTCCGTCGCCGACGAGGCCGAGCTGGCAAAGCTGCCGGAGGCCGAGCGCTACGGCTCCGAGATCGACGCCCGCCAGGTTTTCGACCGTCTTGCCGGCACCTGGACCTATTGGGGCTGGAAGGGCGGCTACTTCAAGTCGGAGGAAGACGCGCGCGCCTTCCGCGACGAGCTCGCCTATATGCTGGCCACCCAGCGCGTTGCGCCGAACTCGCCGCAATGGTTCAACACCGGCCTGCACTGGGCCTACGGCATCGACGGCCCGAGCCAGGGCCACTTCTATGTCGACCCGTTCAACGGCAAGCTGACCAAGTCGAAGTCTTCCTACGAGCATCCGCAGCCGCATGCCTGCTTCATCCAGGGCGTGCAGGACGATCTCGTCAACGAAGGCGGCATCATGGATTTGTGGGTGCGTGAAGCGCGTCTGTTCAAATACGGCTCCGGCACCGGCTCCAACTTCTCGTTCCTGCGCGGCGAAGGCGAAAAACTGTCCGGCGGCGGCCGCTCGTCCGGCCTGATGAGCTTCCTCAAGATCGGCGACCGCGCGGCGGGCGCCATCAAGTCGGGCGGCACGACGCGCCGCGCTGCAAAGATGGTCATCGTCGACGTCGACCATCCCGATATCGAGGAATTCATCGACTGGAAGGTCAATGAGGAGCAGAAGGTCGCCTCGCTGGTCACCGGCTCGAAGATCGTCAAGAAGCACCTCGAAGCGATCATGAAGGCCTGCATCAACTGCGAAGGCCAGGACGACGATTGCTTCGACCCGGCGATCAACACCGCGCTGAAGCGTGAGATCAAGCTGGCCAAGAAGGACGGGGTGCCGGAGAATTATATCTACCGCGTCATCCAGTTCGCCAGGCAGGGCTACACCTCGATGTCGTTCAAGACCTACGACACCGACTGGGATTCGGACGCCTACCTCACCGTTTCGGGCCAGAACTCCAACAATTCGGTCTCGCTGAAGGACGATTTCCTGCGCGCCGTAGAGCAGGACGGCGACTGGCACCTCACCGCCCGCAAGGACGGCAAGGTGATGAAGACGCTGAAGGCCAGGGATCTGTGGGAGAAGATCGGCTATGCCGCCTGGGCGTCGGCCGATCCGGGCCTGCACTTCAACACGACGATGAACGACTGGCACACCTGCGCCGCGGCCGGTGCGATCCGGGCGTCCAACCCGTGCTCGGAATACATGTTCCTCGACGACACCGCCTGCAACCTGGCCTCGATCAACCTGCTGCCCTATCGCAACGCCGACGGCACCATCGACATCGCTGCCTACGAGCACACGGTTCGGCTGTGGACCATGGTGCTGGAAATTTCCGTGATGATGGCGCAGTTCCCGTCGAAGGAGATCGCCAAGCTCTCCTACGAATACCGCACGCTCGGCCTCGGCTACGCCAATATTGGCGGCCTGCTGATGACCTCGGGCATTCCCTATGATTCCGACGAAGGCCGCGCCATCTGCGCAGCGCTCACCGCAATCATGACCGGCACGGCCTATGCCACCTCGGCCGAAATGGCCGCCGAGCTCGGCGCCTTCCCCGATTACGACCGCAATGCCCAGAACATGCTGCGTGTCATGCGCAACCATCGCCGTGCCGCCTATGGCGACAAGGACGGCTACGAGAAACTCGCCGTCAACCCGGTGCCGCTGGTCGCCTCCGACCTGAAGCAGCCGGAGCTTGCCGCCCATGCCAAGGCTGCCTGGGACCGCGCCATCGAGCTCGGCGAGGAGCATGGCTACCGCAATGCGCAGGCGACCGTGATCGCGCCGACCGGCACGATCGGCCTGGTCATGGATTGCGACACCACCGGCATCGAGCCCGATTTCGCACTGGTGAAATTCAAGAAGCTGGCCGGCGGCGGCTATTTCAAGATCATCAACCGCGCCGTCCCTGAAGCGCTGCGCACGCTCGGCTATTCGGAAAGCCAGATCGCCGAGATCGAGGCCTATGCCGTCGGCCACGGCAACCTCAACCAGGCGCCTGCCATCAACCCCGGCTCGCTCAGGGCAAAGGGTTTTACCGACGACAAGATCGCGGCGCTCAATGCAGCGTTGAAGTCGGCCTTCGACATCAAGTTCGTCTTCAACCAGTGGACGCTGGGTGCCGACTGGGTGAAGGAGACGTTTGGCTTCACCGACGAGCAGCTCAACGATTTCTCGTTCGAGATGCTGCCGGCGCTCGGCTTCTCGAAGAAGGACATCGAGGCCGCCAACATCCATGTCTGCGGTGCGATGACCCTCGAGGGAGCACCATTTCTGAAAGACCAACATCTGCCGGTGTTCGACTGCGCCAGCCCGTGCGGCAAGATCGGCAAGCGTTCACTGTCCATCAACAGCCACATCCAGATGATGGCGGCAGCGCAGCCCTTCATCTCCGGCGCCATTTCCAAGACCATCAACATGCCGAACGACGCGACGGTGGAAGACGCCAAGGGCGCCTACATGCTGTCGTGGAAGCTGGCGCTGAAGGCCAACGCGCTCTATCGCGACGGCTCGAAACTCTCGCAGCCGCTCAACGCCTCGCTGCTTGCCGACGTCGAAGACGACGAGGACGATGCCGTCGAGCAGCTGATCGCAGCACCGGCTTCACAGCGCGCCGTGCAGGTGACCGAAAAGATCGTTGAACGCGTCGTCGAACGCCTCTATCGCGACCGCGAAAAGCTGCCGAACCGCCGCAAGGGCTATACCCAGAAAGCGGTCGTCGGCGGCCACAAGGTCTATCTGCGCACCGGCGAATTCGACGACGGTCGCCTCGGCGAGATCTTCATCGACATGCACAAGGAAGGTGCGGCCTTCCGGGCGATGATGAACAATTTCGCCATCGCCATCTCGCTCGGCCTGCAATATGGCGTGCCGCTCGAGGAATATGTCGAAGCCTTCACCTTCACCAAATTCGAGCCGGCCGGTATGGTGCAGGGCAACGACGCGATCAAGAACGCCACGTCGATCCTCGACTACGTGTTCCGCGAGCTTGCCGTGTCCTATCTTGCCCGCCACGACCTCGCCCATGTCGACCAGTCGGATTTCGACAAGACCGCACTCGGCCGCGGCATCAACGAAGGCAAGGCGACGCCGTTCTCGAAGGGGCTGACCCGCGGCGTCTCGCCGGTCAAGCTGGTGTCGGGCATGGGTGCCGACCCCAAGGGCTTTGGCGGTTCAAGTCCCTCTCCCGCCCCCACTCGCTCGGTGCCGACGGCGTTCTCAGGCTCCAACGTGCTGACGCTGAAGCCGGCCAGCGACGAAGCCATCGCCTATAAGCGAGACTACGAGGAGCGGGCGAAGGAACTGGTCGAGGACATTGCCTACGAGGAGGCAACCGACCCGACTGGGCTGTTCACCGACGAGGCCGCGAAAGAAGCGGCCGAGGCCAAGGCGCTTGCCGCTACAAGGCGTCAGCAATCCCTGATGCAGGGCTACACCGGCAACGAATGCTCCGAATGCCACAATTTCACGATGGTGCGGAACGGCACGTGCGAGAAGTGCGACACCTGCGGCTCGACGAGCGGATGTAGCTGAGGACCGATGCCGCCTCGGCTTACGGTCCGCGAAGTCATTCGCCTGCTGGAAACCGACGGCTGGTATCTGGTTGCAACTAAAGGCAGTCATCGCCAATATAAGCATGAAATCAAAGCCGGCCGCGTCACGGTGGCCGGCAAGCCGTCTGACGAGGTTGCACCGGGAACACTGAATAGCATCCTCAAGCAGTCCGGTTTAAAGGAGTGATGACATGCGTTACGCGGTGGTGATCGAAAAAGCCGGAAACAATTTTTCCGCTTACGTGCCGGACCTGCCTGGCTGCATCGCGACCGGTGCAACGGTACCTGAGGTGGAAACCGAAATTCGCGACGCTATACGCTTTCATATCGAAGGCTTGCGTGCCGATGGGCTGGATGTGCCCAAAGGTGTGAGCCTGGCGGAATATGTAGAGGCGTAACAACCGGGCACTTCCCTTCTCCCCTTGTGGGCCCACGAGGGGAGAAGGGAGAACTGCTCCACCCTCAGTTCACGGCGCTGATGTTGCCCAGGCGTAAAAACAGGGTTTCGCCGGAAGAATCATCGACGCCGTCATTGTCGGTGGCGATGAAGATGTCGCCGTTCTTGTCGATGGTGAACCCTTCGACCTTGTCGATGACATAGCCGTTGGTGGCTGATTTCAGGTCGCCGACGATGTCGCGCACCAGCGTCTTTTCGACCAACGGCAGGTCGCCACCGAGCTTGGCCGGTTTGAAGGCGTCGAGCGCCACCGAATAGATGCGCTTCACCTTGGCCAGGTCGCCGATCTGGTTGTCGCGTTCGAGGATGTAGAGCTTGCCGTCATGCGTGGTGATCTCCGACAGGCCCATCCAGCCAGCTTCGGTCGCTTCGAGCGGGTAGCGCACCGCCGACCATTCCTTGGCCTTGGGCTTGTAGGCCAAGAGCTTGACCTGGCCCTTCGGATCGTCGGCCCATTCGCGCTGGACAGCCATCACCAGCGTCAGGTCGTCGCCTTCGCCGATCGCGGTGATGCCTTCGAGACCGAAGCGGCTCTGGTGGGCGAGCAGCTCCATCGGGAAGCCGATTTCCTGCTTGATGACGCCCTTGTCGTCGACGCGCAGGATGGCGTGCGGGACGAGCTTTGCCGGATCGCCTTCATTGGCCAGCCAGAAGCCGCCTTCACCGTCGGCGACAAGACCCTCGATGTCGAGCTTCTGTGCAGGATGGCCATCACGCGTGACGATGGTCTTGCCGCTGATCAGCGCCGGCGTCTGGGTGGCATCGATCTCGAAGATCGAGGGCGCGTTGGCGTAGAACGAGTCCGAGGCAGCGAACAGCTTGCCGGCAGTGTCGCCGGCCGCGAGCGCCGAAAGCGCGCCCCAGCCGAGCGGCGTGCCGTCTGCCGTGGGCTTTGCCGTGATCATCGGGTAAGTGGCGGGACCCTCGGAGCGCTCGTAGATCATCACGTGCGAGCGGGCGAGCCCGTCCTCGACCAGGTCGGCCTCGTTGGCGGTGACCAGGAGATTGCGCGACGGGATCGCGACCAGGCCTTCCGGGCCGATGCCGGACGGCAGGATCTGGACAAACCGAGGCTCCGCACCCGTGTCCTTGTAGACGCCGACAACGGAGCCACGCTCCGAAGCGACGAACAGCAGACTGTCCTCGCCGAACGTGCCGGTCTCAAGACCTTCCGGCTCGACGCCCTTCTTGTTGCGGTCGTCGGGATAATGGCCGGCATTGGCGACCTGGTACTCGAACGACGAACCGGATTCGTAGAGCACTTCGCCCTTCTTGCTGAAGATCGTGAAACCGCGCGAGCCGCCCTTGTAGTCGCCTTCGTTGGCGACGGCGAGGCGGTCATTGTCGAACCATTTCACGGCGTCGGGCTCGCGCGCGACATTTTCGATCTTGCCATCGAAGGACAAGGCGCCGTTCTTCCTGGTGTCGATCTTGTCCAGAGTGGCCGAACCTGCGGAGAAGTGCGTGACGATCGCGGCGGTTTCGGCGTTGACGATGGCGATGTGGTTATTTTCCTGCAGCGTGACCGCTATCTCGCCGGCCTCGTTGAAGGCGACGAATTCCGGCTCGGGATCTTCCCCAGCGACTTCGGCAATGCCCGCCAGGTTGACGGTCTTCATCGTCGCGCAATCAGGCTGGCCTTCGGCAAGCGTGAAAATCCTGAGGTCGCCGGCCGGCATCTGCGGAATTTCTCCGTCGTTCAGATCCTCGTCGCGCTCGTTCTCGATGGCGATGGCCAAAAACTTGCCGTCCTCGCTGAACGCCAGCGAGTCCGGCTGGCCGCCGAGGTCGCAGGTGCTTTCGATCGCCTTGGAGGCAAGATCGATAACGGTGAGGTTGCCCGAAGGCCTGGCTTTGCTTTCCGACGTGTTGACGCCGGCCAGCACCTTGCCGCCGATGACCACAACCGAGGTCGGCTCGCCTGATATCTTGACGATGCCGCCGGCCTTGGGCGCCTTGGGATCGGCGATGTCGATGAAGCCGACCGCACCGAGCGGGCTATCGGAATAAACCAGCGTCATGCCGTCTTCGCTCGCCGTGATGATCTCGGACGAAGTCGGCGTGGTCTTCTCGACATCCGCCGGGAGGTTTCCGGCCACCGCGAAGCTAGCGACCCGGTTGAACATCATGTCGGCATGGGCCGGCAGCGAAACCGAGGCAGCAAGCGCTGCCGTCAGGACGAAAAGCGCGGAATGGCGGGGCACGGGTGGCGTCTCCTGTTCTAATGGAAGCCACCTGATTTGCGGGAACGACATTTCAAAGCGATGACGAATCGATGACACTTCCGCGACAGGCGGCCAGGTCCGTCAATATTCACCTCATGCTGGCCTGCGAATGGGCGCTTTCCTCGGCCGCCTACTCCGCCTCGGCCACCATCTGCCGCCCGCCAGCCCAGTTCCGCCAGGCTCTCTCGTCGCCGTGGAAGACGTTGAGGTCGATGCGGCCCCTCACCCCATGCGACAGGCCGGAGCCGGAATACTGCCAGAACACCCATTTGCGGCCGGGATAGACCTTTGACGGGTGCTGTGCCACCGCGCGCAGCCAGAATGGATAGTCCAGAAATGCGCCTCTGAGATTGTCGCGGTAGAAATCAGGCGCGGTGTAGATGATGGGCCGCTGGCCGTAGTGGCGCTCGAGCTTGTCCATGAACACCTGCATCTTCTCCAGCACCTTTTGCCGCGACGGCCGCCGCTTGCAGCTGGATTCGCCGTTCCACTCGACATCGATCACCGGCGGCAAGGCGCCCTCGACCCTCGGCACGTTGCGGATGAACCAGTCAGCCTGCTCACTAGCGGTGCGGCACCAGTAGAAGAAGTGATAGGCGCCGCGCTTGAGGCCGGCGGCGTCGGCATTGCGCCAGTTCTTCCTGAACATCGGGTCGAGGTGATCGCCGCCGTCGGTCGCCTTGATGTAGGCGAAGTTCGCGCCCTGCGCGCGCAGCTTCGCCCAGTTCACGTTGCCTTGCCAGCGCGAGACGTCGACGCCGTGAACGGCGAGGTGTCTGGGCGATGCCCTGCCGAAATTGATCGGCTTGGCGTCACGGAAACGATAGCGCTGGACCGGTTCGGCAAGGATCGGTGCTGCCCGTGCCAGCCGCTTCGGCGCCACCAAGGCAATCGGCTCGACGGGTGGCTCGATGCTTTCGGCAGGCTCCGGAGTGGCCATCGCCACAGTCTGCTCCGTCGCCTCCTCCGGCCCGAAGTCGGGTTCGACATCGGCAGCGCCGACCGACGCCACCGGCGCGGGCGGCCGCACAACCGAACTGGTCGTCTCGCTGGACGGCACTTGCAGCGCGTCGACGCCGGACGTGGACGTGCAGCCGGCAAGGCAAAGTGACGCGATCGAGAAGATGACGACGCCTGATAACCGCATCTGGACCTGTACGCAGAACACAACAGACCGAGGGCAAGACAACGCCGCCGGACAAACCAGTCCGGATTACTAACAAGAAATTACCAACAAAGTTTGAATCAAATTGTTAGGGCAGAGGGGCTGGGCAAGGCGCTCGCTCTATCACCGTAGCGGTGAGAGCCTGGAAACGCTGCAGGACCGAGAGGGCGCGAAGGATCGCGACGCCAGCAGGTCGCTGCCTAGCCGCACAACCATAGATTGTGGCAGCTCTCGGCTACCATATGAGCGGGCGGGACGGAGCGGTCGGTGCCAAGGCGATCAGAGTTGGGGCGATCGGTGACGGGATTGACCGGCGCATCATCATCCCGGCGAACCTTTTCTTCGAGCAGCGAGCGAAGCTCGGCCGGCTGCACGCGGTCACGCTCCATCACCAGCTTGACCATCGGATCGCTCAAAAGCTCATCCAGGGTGTTAATTCTGTCGTTCATCCGTCGCCTCCTTCGACTGCCGACCCGCAGGCAATAGATAGGCGGCAATGATGGCTCGCCAATGACGCTTTGCCGACTATCTCGTGTCCCGGACGAAAAAATTTGGGCACGCCTTGTGCTTGATTTCGCCTGCGCTTCGGTTCGCCTGTGCTTCAGTTCGCATGTACTTCAATTCGCCTGTGCTTCAATTCGGCGGTGGGGCGCCTTCATATTGCGGCAGTCCGTCGTCGAGCTGTACCCAGGGCTGCTTCGAGGCAGTCCAGATATGCATCTGCGGCTTGAACATGGAAGGATCGTCGAGCGAGCCGGAGGTGATGCCGATGATGCCGGCGGAGTCGCGCCGGGAAAATATCGTCGTGCCGCAGCCCGGGCAGAAGCCGCGCTTGAGATCGGGCGAGGAATTCACAGTCGCCACCGGCCCGTCAATGGTCACATCGTCGATGCGGAACAGCACGCGGGCGTTGAAGGCCGCGCCCAGCGCCTTCTGGCAAAGCCGGCAATGGCAGACGCGCTCGTTGATCGGCGCGGCCTCGGTGCGGTAGCGCACTGCCCCGCACAGGCAGCCACCCTGATGTTTCGCCATTGCCTTAGCCCTCTTTCTGAAGATTGGCAGGAAGGTAGCTGCCGGGATAGGAGCGTCAATTGAAAAGCATTGATGGCGCCATCTGTTGGCGTGATGCGGCAGGCCGAACGTGCGATCAGGCGCGATGCGCAACGAGCGTCGCCGGCCATCTCGCGGGATATGGGCCGGACAGGCCGTTGTCAGGTGGTTATTCCGTTTCTCTGACGATCTCGTCCCAGGACTTGACCTTGGTCTCGTCATTGAGGAAGGGCAGCGCCGCGGCCACCAGTTCCGGTGCGAAAAACACGTCGTAGTGGGTGCGGTTCGGCAGGATGGCCAGGCGGTTCTGCGACAGGTTCTCGCGCATCCAGCCGGCGTCCTTCAACCCGCCGCCGAGCATCTGGTAGAACTTGATCTCGTGCTCGGGACGATACATGTCGCTGTCGCCGAACACCAGCATGACCGGCATCTTCAGCTTCGCCACGTCGGCGGAGTAGTCGTAGTCCTTGCGCATATGGGTGCCGAGCTGGTCGAGCAGTTTTGGAAAATCCTGCGGGTGCGGCGCGACCGCCACGTAGGATTTGTACATCGGCGTGTCCTTCATCATGTCGGCCATCGCGGCGCCGACCTGCGCCTGTTGAGTACGCCGGCATAGAAGCCGTCCGAGGCATAGCCGGTCGAGACCAGCACCAGCCGGCGCACTGTCTCGGGATGCTGGACGGCCATGCGGAAGGCAACGCCGCCGCCCAGCGAATAACCCATGACGTCGACTTTGTCGTAGCCGAGCGCCTTGACGATCGCCGCCATGTCGTCGCCCATCGCCTCAAGGCTCAACGGCCGATCGCCGAGCGCGGTGCGCCGTGACCATGCAGGTCGACGCCGATGACGGTGCGGCTTTCGGCAAGCTTCGGCAGGATCGGCGCGAACATGTCTGTGGTGCCGAGACCACCATGCAGCAGAAGCAGCGGCTCGCCCCGGCCATAGACGGCATAATAATAATTCAGGCCGTTGATCGGCAGCAGGCCGGATTTCGCCGGCTTGGGCATGGCTTTCGTTTCGCTGGTCATGGACGGCTTTACGTCCTCGGCATTGCTGGCGCCCGGCGCGGCGAAGAGCGCCGCGGCCGAGGCGAAAATGGCGAAAAACATCGATCTGGACATGTCGGTCTCCTTGCGTCCCGCCGATATCAAAGCCGCCTGGCGACTTCTTCGAGCTGGTCGGCGCACTGGCCCCAGCCCTCGTGAAAGCCCATCTTCTCGTGCTCTTCGCGGTCAGTGACCGACCAATGCGCAACCCGGGCGATGTAGCGGGTCTTGCCCTCGCCCTCATCCTCAAAGGTCAGCACGACCGTCATGAACGGCTTTTCGGACGGCGCCCAGGCCTTTGTGTAGGCGTCGGTGAGAACGATCTTTTTGCCCGGCACGACTTCGAGGAAGACCCCGGGGTTCGGGAATTCGTTGCCGTCGGGACCGGCCATCACAACCAGGCTGGAGCCGCCGGTGCGCACGTCCATTTCGGCGCGCGGCGTCGTCCACGGCTTTGGCGCGAACCATTGCGTCACGAGCTTCGGCTCGGTCCAGCAGCGATAGACGTTCTCGCGCGGCGCATCGATGATGCGGGCGAGAACCAGTTCACGGTCGGAGCTGGGGGCGATGTCGAGCTTGGTCGTCATGATGGTCTCCTCACTTGCTTGCTAAAGAGTTGGCTTGAATGCCGGTTTCCGTCTCAAGGACGAGTGGGCAACGCGCAGCCCGACACGGTTTCGCGAAAAACTTCGCCAGGCCGATTCCGGCGGACGCGTAAACCTAGTGGCGCTTGGCTTGCACCAGATAGGCCTCGATCTCGGTCTCGCCGAGCCACTTTGCCGCTTCCAGCCGGTGCAGGCCTTCAACCAGGATATGGCGCTTGCCGTCGTGGCGCACCTGGATCGGCGTCTTCATGCCGTTTTCCAGAATGTCCTCGGCCAGATGCCGAACGGTCTCGGGATGCAGCGTCTTCCTGCGCGCGGTCGGCACGTAGATGTCGTCCACCCTGACCTTTTGCACTCTCAGCATGTCGGCTCCCGCGGCGGAAAAGGCCGCCTTTTGAGAGATAGTCGGTTTGACAGGCAAGGCCAAGGCCGGCTGTCAGCTATCGCTGGCCCGATCGTTTCCGATTGACGCTTGCCGAGCAGATGGCCGAAATGGCGATCTTCGATCATGCCGGTAGCCATGACTGACTTGCCGACCGAGTTCCCCGATTTCGGACTGACGCCCCACCAGCGCCGGCAAGCGGTGCGCGGCCACTACTGGGAGTGGCCGGGCATGGACGGCGAACATGGCGAGATCTGGTGCTACAGCGACCGTTTCTCATACCGCCGGGGCGAGACGGTGGTGCTGCATGTAAGCTCTACAGCCTCCAGCTTCAGCATGGCGATCGTCCGCGACGGCGGCACCGAAACGAAAATGTTCGAGACGTCTGGGATCGCGGCGCGCTGGCAGGATACGCCCGACCAATGTTCGGTCGTGGGCTGCGGCTGGGACGCTTCGTTTGAATTTCGCGTCGGCGACGACTGGCCGTCCGGGGCCTATCGCGTCGCGCTGACGGCGGATGGCCGCGACGGCAAGCCGATCCGCTGCCTCCATCTTTTCATCGTTACCCCGCAGCCCGGCAAGAAACGGGGTGGTGTGCTGCAGGTCGCAGCCACCGGCACCTGGCTTGCCTACAACACCTGGGGCGGCTCCAATCATTACGAAGGCATCACCGGCCCGAACCGCGACCAGTATGCCCCAATCGTGTCGACGCAGCGGCCATGGTGCCGCGGCTTTGTTATCCTGCCGAAGGAGGCGCCGCGCGTGCCGCTCGAAGTCGCCGTGCCGCCCAAAACCGTGCCGCGCTATCCGCATATGGAATGGGCCTTCGCCACCGGCCAGTCGAAGAAATACGCCTCGTCCGGCTGGGCAAGCTATGACAGCCACTTCTTTCGTTTTGCCGAACGCGCCGGCTATGCGGTCGACCTTGCCAGCCAGCACGAATTGCATTTCTCGCCCGAAATCCTCGACGGCTATGACTGCGTCATCTTCGTCGGCCATGACGAATACTGGACCTGGGAGATGCGCGACGCTGTCGACGCCTATGTCGAGCGCGGCGGCCATGCGGCGCGCTTCGCCGGCAATTTCATGTGGCAGACCAGACTGGAGGATGAGGGGCGCCGTCAGGTCTGCTACAAATACCGCGCCCGCGCCGAGGATCCGGTCTATCGCGGCGGCGACGTGACCCGCGCCACCAACTCCTGGGAAGCACCGGAAATCGGCCGGCCGGGTGCGACGACCTTCGGGCTCAATGCGACCAGGGGCATCTACGCCGGCTGGGGCGGTTGCGCACCGCGCGGCGTGCGCGGCTTTCCGGTCTACCGGCCTGAGCATTGGGCATTCGCCGGCACAGGCATCTATTACGGCGACCTGCTCGGCGCCGACAGCCATGTCTATGGCTACGAGGTCGACGGGCTCGACCACGAGATCCACGGCGGCCTGCCCTACCCGACGCCCGACAGCGGCGCGCCGGATGGGCTGGAAATCCTTGCGGTCGGCATGGCTGCGCAAGTCGAGGAGAGCGCCGACATCCCGTTCGAGCACCAGTTTCTCGGCGACGAGGATGGACGCTTCACCGCCGAAGCGCTGTTCGGCGAGGCGAGCGACGCCAATCTCGAAAAGGTCAAGCGCGGCAACGGCATGATCGTCAATTTCCGGCGCGGCAACGGCGAGGTGTTCCACGCCGGAAGCTGCGAATGGGTCGCCGGCCTGCTAAGGCAGGACGCGATGGTCGAGCGTGTCACCAGGAATGTACTCGACCGCTATCTCGGAAAATCCTGACATGCTGAAGTCCCAGACCCCTGCCCCGGATACCGAGACGCGCCTGCCGTCGCATCTGTTCTATCTGTCCAGCCTGCGCCGGCCGCTGGTCGACCGCGCCGAAGGCATCTACATCTGGACGCAGGACGGCCGCCGCTTCATCGACGGGTCGAGCGGACCGATGGTCGCCAATATCGGTCATTCCAACCGCAACGTACTCGATGCGATGAAGCGGCAGATGGATCGCGCCACCTTCGCCTACCGGCTGCATTTCGAGAACGAGCCGGCCGAGGACCTGGCACGGGAGTTGGCCGGAAAGCTGCCCGAAGGCCTGGACCGGATCTTCTTTGTCTCGGGCGGTTCGGAAGCGACGGAATCCTGCGTCAAGCTGGCGCGGCAATGGGCTGTCGCCACCGGACGGGCCAGCCGCTGGAAGGTGATCACGCGCTTTCCATCCTATCATGGCGGCACGCTCGGGGCGCTCGCCGTCACCGGCGACGATGCGCTGGCCGAAACCTTTGCGCCGATGATGCAGGTCATGCCGACCGTGCCGGCGCCGGCCGCCTGGCGCGACCGCGACAATCTCTCGATGGAACAGCGCGGCGTCCGCTACGCCGACATGCTGGAGGAGAAGATCCTCGCCGAGGGGCCGCAAAGCGTGCTCGCCTTCATCATGGAGCCGATCGGCGGCGCTGCCACCGCGGCGCTGGTGGCGCCGGACAGCTATTATCCGCGCATCCGCGAAATCTGCGACCGCTACGGCATCCTGCTCATCCATGACGAAGTGATGAGCGGTGCCGGCCGCACCGGCAAATTCCTCGGCGGCGACCATTTTGACTGCAAGCCCGACATCGTCGCGCTGTCGAAGGGGCTGGGCTCGGGCTATGCGCCGCTCGGCGCGCTGGCGGCATCCATGCGGCTGGTGCAGCCGCTGCTCGCCTCCGGCGGCTTCCAGCATGGCCATACCTATGCCGGCAATCCGCTCGCCTGCGCCGCCGGGCTCGCCGTGCTTGGCGAAATGGACCGTCTCGACCTGATCGCCAATGCGGCTGGCATGGGCGATCTTTTGATGGCTGAGTTGAAGGGCCTGGCCAAGCGGTTTCCGTTCGTCGCCGACGTGCGCGGCAAGGGACTGCTCCTAGGCGCCGAGATGGTCGCCGACCCCGATACGCTGCGGCCGATCGCACCGGCGAAGAAGGCCACCCAGCGCCTGCTCGACCTCGCCTATGAGCGCGGCCTGATCATCTATGGGCGAAAGGTCAAGGGCGGCGTTGATGGCGACAATTTCATGGTGGCGCCGCCGATGATCGTCACGGCCGAGCAGATCGGCGAGATCGTCGCCATCATCGGTGACTCGCTGCAGGTGCTGGCCGGCGAACTCGACCTGCCGGTCGAAGGCTGAGCCATGGCGCCGCGAAAAGTCATCATCACCTGCGCCGTCACCGGGTCGGTGCACACGCCGTCGATGTCGCCGCATCTGCCGGTGACGCCGGACCAGATCGCCGCAGAGGCGATCGCGGCTGCCGAAGCCGGCGCCTCGATCCTGCATCTTCACGCCCGTGACCCGAAGGACGGGCGGCCGACCGCCGATCCTGATGTGTTCATGCAGTTCCTGCCGCGCATCAAGCAGGCGACATCAGCGGTGATCAACATCACCACCGGCGGCTCCTCGCTGATGACGCTCGACCAGCGGCTGGCCGCACCACTCAGGGCCGAGCCCGAAATGTGCTCGCTCAACATGGGCTCGATGAATTTCGCGCTGTTCCCGATGCTCGACCGGTCAAGGGAGTGGCAGCACGAGTGGGAGCCGAAACTGCTGGAAGCGACCCGCGACACGATCTTCAAAAACACCTTTGCCGATATCGAGACCGTGCTCGAAAGACTTGGAAAGGGCTGCGGCACACGCTTCGAATTTGAATGCTACGATGTCGGCCACCTCTATTCACTGGCGCATTTTCGCGATCGAGGTCTGGTGTCGGGACCTCTGTTCATCCAGTTCGTGTTCGGCATTCTCGGCGGTATCGGCGCCGATCCCGACAATCTGGTCCATATGAAGCGCATCGCCGACAAACTGTTCGGCGACAGCTACCAGTTTTCGGTGCTGGCCGCCGGGCGCCACCAGATGCCGATGATTGCGATTGCGGCGGCGATGAGCGGCAATGTCCGCGTCGGGCTGGAGGACAGCCTTTACGACGGCCGCCAGCTGGCAAAGTCTAATGCCGACCAGGTGCGCCGCATCCGCAGCGTGCTCGACGGGCTGTCGCTGGACGTCGCCACGCCCACTGAGGCGCGCGAGATGCTGGCGCTCAAGGGCGGTGACCGGGTGGCTTTTTGAGACGATCTGAGATGTTTGCGTGTCGCACCCCCCTCTGTCCTGCCGGACATCTCCCCCTCAAGGGGGGAGATTGGCAGCGTCAATCTACACGCGCATCCTGCAACGCTCGCGATTGGCGAAAGCGGCAGGGACATCCGATCTCCCCCCTTGAGGGGGAGATGTCCGGCAGGACAGAGGGGGGTGCCTGGGCGCCCTGCCTGTCGTGACTACGCCATCAACAAACGTCCTCATCCGCCCCGGCCGCATCGAGGACGTCGAAACCATCCATGCCGCGATCCTGCGGCTTGGCGCGCATACCGGCGCGCATCAGGAAATCACTTCTACGCCCGAAGACCTTCGCACCCATGGCTTTGGCGAAAAACCTGCCTTCTCGACTCTGATTGCCGAAGTCGGCGGCGAGTTTGCCGGCCTGTGCCTGCATTTCCCGATCTTCTCGACCTGGATGGGGCGGCCCGGCGTCTATGTGCAGGATCTCTATGTCGAAGATCGGTTTCGCGGCCGCAGGATCGGCGAACGCCTGCTGCGGCGTGTCGCCCGGGAATGCCGGAAGGACGGCGGCGCCTATCTCAGACTGTCCGTCGACAGCGACAATGAAACCGCCAAGGCCTTTTATGAAAGGCTGGGGATTGCCTGGTCGAGCTACGAACAGGTGCAAAAAATCGTCGGCGACGCGTTCTTTGCCTTCGCCGATGCACCAGAGGAATGAGGAGCCAAGATGAAAGCCTTTTATGCCGAAGAGCAGAAGCGCCACGATCCCAAGGCGTTCCTCTCCAGCGGCGCCCAAAAGCCCAATCCGGAAAAGCCGGAGCGCGTCGAACGGCTGCTCGCCGGCGCCGAGGCTGCCGGCTGCACGATCGAACGGCCGAGAGATCACGGGCTTGGTCCGGTTGCCGCTGTGCATACGCCCGAATATCTCGATTTTCTCGAGCACATCTTCGCGCGCTGGCAGCGAATCGAAGGCGCGTCGGCCGAAGTCATCCCCAACATTCATCCGATCGCGCGGGGCGGCTCCTATCCGGCCTCGGCGGTCGGCCAGGCCGGCTACCACATGGCCGATACCGCTTGCCCGATCTCCGGCGAGACCTGGCGGAGCGCGCTGTGGAGCGCCTGGAGCGCGGTCGAGGCCGCCGACGCGGTAATGGCGGGCGCGCCGGCTGCCTATGCGCTGTGCCGTCCGCCCGGCCATCACGCCTTCGCCGACGTCGCCGGCGGCTTCTGCTTCATCAACAATTCGGCGGTCGCGACGCAGGTGCTGCGCAGGCAAGCTGCGCGGGTGGCGATCCTCGACGTCGACCTGCATCACGGCAACGGCACGCAAGGCATTTTCTATGCCCGGCCGGACGTGCTCACCGTCTCGCTGCATGCCAATCCGGTGCGCTTCTATCCGTTCTTCTGGGGTCATGCCGACGAACGCGGCGAAGGGCCTGGTCTCGGCTACAATCTTAACCTGCCGCTGGCGCGCAAATCCGGCGATGCCGCGTTCCTGGAAGCACTCGACATGGCGTTCCAGCGCATCCGCGCCTTTGCGCCGGAAGCGCTTGTCGTGGCGCTCGGTCTCGACGCCTTCGAGGGCGATCCGTTCGGCGGACTGACGGTAACGACGCCAGGCTTCTCGCGCATCGGCGAAGCCATCGCCGGTTGTGGCCTGCCGACGGTCATCGTCCAGGAAGGCGGCTATCTCAGCGACGAACTCGGCGACAATCTTACTGCCTTCCTCACCGGGTTCAGCGGCGGCAAGAAACGCTAATATCAGCCGGATGCCGTGTCAGGATCGCTCCTGTCGCAGCATCGCGATAACGCGGTGCACGCTCTCCAGCGTCTCATCGATTTCGGCCGCCGTATTGTAGTGGGCGATGCCGATGCGCACGACCCCCTGCTCGGCCGGAATGCCAAGCTGGTGGACGATCTCCCAGGCGTAGTTGTGGCCGGACCACAGGAAGATGTTTTCCGCATTCATCTGCCGCACGATCGTCTCCGGCACGATGCCGTTGACAGTGAACGAGACCGTCGGCACGCGCTCGCCGACACGCGCCGACTCGGTGATGCCGTGGATGGTCAGGCCTGAAATGGCCGACAGGCCATCGATCAACTTTTGCGTCAGCCTGTTCTCGTAAGCAATTGAAATTTCAAACGCGTTGACTATCCTAGCACGTCGCGAACCATCCTTACCGGCGGCGGCGCCCAGTTCCGCAAAATAATCGACCGCGGCTGCCAGTCCGGCCATCAGCTCGATCTGCGGCGTGCCGAGCTCGAACCGCTCCGGCAGAGCATTGGACGAACAGCGGCATTTGTAGGGTTTCAGCGCGTCGATGACATCCAGCCGGCCCCACACTATGCCCATGTGCGGCCCGAAGAATTTATAGGCCGAGCAGGCCAGGAAATCGCAGCCGAGATCCCTGACGTCGATCAGACCGTGCGGCGCGAACTGCACGGCGTCGACATAGACCAGCGCGCCCGCCTGCCTGGCGATGCGGGTCAGCGCCTTCACCCGGTTGATCGAGCCGGTCAGATTGCTGGCGTAGTTCAAGGCGACAAGCCGCGTCCTGCCGGTGAGCAGCGCAGCAAGCGCCGCCTCCTCGATCTGCCAGCTCTGCTCATTGAAAGCCAGCCAGCGCACGACAAGGCCAAGATCTTCGGCGAGCTGCAGCCACGGCGAAACGTTGCCCTCGTGGTCCATACGGGTGAGGATGATCTCGTCACCGGGTTTCATCGTGCGGCCGAGGGTGCGCGACATGTGGTAGGTCAGCGTCGTCATGTTGGCGCCGATGATGATTTCCTGCGGGCTTGCAGCACCGAGGAAATCGGCCATCGCCGCATGGGCGTCATCGACGATCTGTTGCGCCGCGATCGTGGTTTCGAAGAAGCCGCCGAGATTGGCGTTTGTTGTCAGCAGGCAGCGTGACACCGCGTCTGCGACCGCCTGCGGCACCTGCGTGCCGGCAGGGTTGTCGAGATAGATGCGGCGACGGCCCTTGTCGGTCAGCGACAGTGCCGGAAATTTCTCGCGCACGACCTCAATCGGAAAATTCACTTTTTCCCCCTCCCTACTGAAATCGTTTGGCAATCACACCTAACAGAGCCGGAAAGCAGCTCACGGACACGGGTTGCCGACACGCTGGTGGATTGCATCGACCGCCTTCTGCATGTCCTCGGTCCAGACGACATCGGCGGAAGACAGCGCCATTTCGAGCTGCGGAAGGGTCGTCGCGCCGATGATGCTCGAAGTGACGAAGGGCCGGCTCGTGACATAAGCGTTGGCAAACAATGCCGGCTCCATGCCGAAAGTGCGCGCCAGTTCGTTATACTGGAGCTGCGCCTCCGCGGCATTGGGCGTCTCGTAGCGCTGGCCGCGGTTGAAACGCTGAGAACGCGAGCCTTGCGGCCGCGCGCCATGGTCGTATTTGCCGGTTAGGTAGCCTTGCGCCAGCGGTGAATAGGCGAGCAGGGAAACCTGTTCGCGCTCGCAGACCTCCGCAAGGTTCACCTCGAAGCCGCGGTTGACGAAATTATAGGCGTTCTGCAGCGTCGCCAGGCGCGGGCCGACGCCTTTGTCGGCTTCGCCGACGAACCGCATGACGCCCCACGAACTCTCGTTCGACAGGCCGAAATGGCGGATTTTTCCGGCCTTCACCAATTCGTCGAAGACGGCGAGCGTCTCGGGAATCGGCGTCTCGCCGCCCGGTGCACCGGCGGAGTCGGCCCGCAGCGGCACGGCGCCGACGCGGTTCGGATTGGCGCCCCATGGCACCTCCCGTTCCGGCCAATGGATCTGATAAAGGTCGAGATAATCGGTGTTGAGCCTGGTCAGCGACTTTTCGACGGCATCGAAGATGTCGGCGCGCACCAGCTTCGACGGGCGATCGCCGCGAAACCATGTGTTGGCGGTGCGGCCAACCACTTTTGAGGCGAGGATCACCTGGTCGCGGTTGCCCTTTGCCCTCATCCAGCTGCCGATGATCTTTTCGGTCCAGCCTTGCGTCTCCGCCTTGGGCGGGATCGGGTAGAGCTCGGCAGTATCGATGAAGTTGACGCCGCGCGAAAATGCCAAATCCATCTGGGCGTGGCCATCCGCCTGGGTGTTCTGCTGGCCCCAGGTCATCGATCCCAGGCAAATCTGGGAAACAAGAAGGTCGGTCCGACCAAGGCGGCGTTTTTGCATGGTAGTTTCTCCGGCGGGAACTCTTTTGCGCGGCTGCGCGGGAAGGAAGCCGCAGCATACAGGAATGCGCGGGCTGTCTCCAACCCTGCCGCCAGTGGCCAGCGGCTTTTCCGAGAGGCCGAAGCGGGGCGCTCGGCGACGTCAAAAAATCAGGGCGGCATGGCTGCCATGCTAATGCTGCACTGCACAATTGTCATTGTTTGCCTATATATTGGGGCTTGGGAGGACCAACCAGGGGCTTGAATCATGGGTTTCCTCACTGAAATGTTCGCCCGTCCGCGTCCGCAGGAACGTCTGCGCTACCGCGCGGCTCTGGCGCTGCTTCATTCGATGAGCAATGCCGACCGGGCCGACATCGGCATCAAACCAGCCGATTTTCCGCGTGTCGCCCGCGAAATGTCCTCACGTTAGTCACGGATATCCCGGCTCGACCGGGATATCTCCCTCGCCCGTTCTTCAACGCGATCCCATGAAAATCGCCTTGCTCAGCGGCACGCCATTGTGGCGCAGGATGTCGTAGGCCGTGGTCACGTGGAAATAGAAATTGGGCATGGCGACATGCAGCAGATACTGCATGCCGGCCATCGAGAATTCGCGCTGGCCAAGCTTCAGCTCGATCATTCTGTCATCGGAGCCGTCCATATCGGCAGCCGAGAATGTCGCCAGAAGGTCGACGGTCTTGGCGACGCGCGCCTGGAGATCGGCAAAGCTCGCCTCATTGTCTTCATACTTCGGCACCTCGCGACCGGCAAGCCGCGACGGCGCGCCCTTGGCGTGGTCGGTGGCGATCTGCACCTGCCTGGTCAACGCATACATGTCCGGCGCCAGCCTCGACGCCAAAAACACCTGCGGATCGATCTTGCGTTCGAGCGCATTCTGCTCGGCGATGTTCAGCACGTTGGATAGCGCCTTCAACCTGGCCGAAAACACCGGCACGGACGCTTCGTACATCGATATGGTCACGAGACTCTCCTATCCCGGCGGGAACGCCGACGGCGGCAGCTAGCGCCTCCGCCAGCGATTCTTCAAGCGTCACCGCGTCGCCGCAATCGCTATGATAGGATTTCCCATCCGGTGGAGATTCCCGATGAGAAGCGCCCTTTTTGCAGCGACCGCTTTTTTCTCCCTTGCCGTGACAGGCCAACCGGTGCTCGCCGCCGAAGCGCCTTATGTCGACGACAGGTCGGACGCCGAAGCGGTCATCCGCTCGTTCTACAGCGCCATCAACCGGCAAGAATTCGCGCGCGCCTGGGACTATTTCGGCGATACCAAGCCGGTCCAGGATTTCGACGCCTTCGTCAAGGGCTATGACGGCACCGAAAGGGTCGAGGTCAAAACCGGTGGCGTGTCCGAAGACGGTGCGGCCGGCAGCATCTATTACAATGTTCCGGTCGCCATCCGGGCGACAGCCAAGGACGGCAGCGAAAATGTATTTGCCGGCTGCTACACCCTGCGCCAGGTCAACGCCTCGATCCAGGAACCACCATTCCGCCCGATCTTCATCGACAAGGGCGCGCTGAAACCGTCCAAGGCCGAATTCGAGGACGCCGTGCCGGCAAGCTGCGGCGACGCACCGCCGCCGCCGAAGAAGGATGCGGCGCTGGAGCAGGCCAAGAAGGCGTTTGCGGCCACTTATGGCGACCAGTGCGACAAGGAAATGCCTGGCGGCGAGCCCTTGGCAGAGCCGGACGCCTACTCCCTGCGCTACAAGGACGCCGGCGCCGAGGCCGATCAGCCCGAACGCGAGACGCGGCTGTTTCGTTTCTTCTGCTCGATGGCTGCCTACAATGAGAGTGCCGTCTACTATGTCTACGACGATGTGTCAGGCGTCCGGCAGCTGCAGTTCGCCTCGCCGGAACTCGATATCCACTATGAGAACAACGATAGCGAAGGCAAGGTCGAGGCGATCAACGTCACCGGCTTCCAGACCGACGACCAGCTGGTCAATTCCGAATATGACGACGCCACCAAGACGATCTCGTCGCTCAACAAGTGGCGCGGTGTCGGCGATGCCGCGTCGGCCGGCACGTATCTGTTTCGCAACGGCAATTTCTCGCTGGTGCAGTACGATGTCGACGCCTCCTATGACGGCGAGATCAACCCGCAGACGGTCGTGGACTACAACACACCGCCTTAAGGGGCCTTCGACAGCATCCAGTTGAGCGTGCCGCGCCAGTCGGTCATGCGGATCGGCGTACCGTGCGTGCCGGTCTCGAAGCGGACAAAGTGAGCCGGATAGGTCTTCGATTTGGCCAGGATCGCACGGAAGAAGGCCTCCTGTTTCTCGACTGGAAACACCGGGTCCTTGCTGCCCTGGCCAAAGAAGACCGGAACACGGCGCTTGAAGGCCGGGCTCGAGAAGAAACTTTCATCCCACAGCGAACCGAGCAGCAGCAGCCCGCCGATGCGGCCGCCAGTATCCTTGCGGACGGCCAGCTTCCAGCACAGTGCGCCGCCCATCGAGCCGCAGGCGACGAAGATCTTCGCGCCCGGCGACCGTTCGGCATAGTGGCCGATCAGCGCGGCGATCTGGGCCGCACCTGTGTCGCCGAAATCGGAGAAGTCCGGCGACAGATAGAGGCCACCATTGCCGGCCATCAGGTTCTTGATGCGGTTGAAATTGCCGCCGAAGGTGAAATCGTCGACGCCCTGCTTGCGGCTGCCGCCCTGCCCGTGGAGATAGAGCACGATGACGCCGGCGCCTTGTGTGCGACCGACGGCGACGTGGCGGATATTGCCGGCGTCGGTCTTCAGCAGCAGATCCTGCTGCACCTTGCGCACACCGGTGTCGACATACTGCGCCTGCGCGCGGCGCTCCGGCACTTTGTCGCGGGCGTTGATATCGCGCAGCTCGCGATAGTCGACGACTGTATAGGCACCGTCGGACGAGAGGATGGCCGGATAGGCGAACAGATCGTCTTTGAAGGGCTTGAGAACGTCAGCGTAAGCAGCGCAAGAAAACAGGAAAAATATTGAAGTCAGTAGAGCGCATAGGACAGTTCGAATAGCCATCCCTCAGGCATGCGTTTTTCGGCCCCGGTTTGTCAATCCTGCAGCACGCCGCCGGCGCCTTCCAGCGTCTCGGGGGTGTCGACATCGATGGACGCTGCCCTGCCGATCTCGACATCGATGACATCGAGCCCCTCGCCCTCGACCAGATGGCGCGCGCCGGTATCGCCTTCGAGATGAGCGATCGCCGCAAACAGCGAACGCGGCAGCAACACAGGGTTGCCTCGCTTTCCCTCATGCGAGGCGCGCACGACCGATCGGCCCTCGAATTTGCGGAATGCATCGATCAGCCTGTCGAGGTCGGCTGACGCGATGCCAGGCATGTCGCCAAGCACGATCATGGCGCCGGCAGCATCGCCGCTGACCCGCGCGATACCGGCCTTCAGCGATGACGACAGGCCCTCGGCGAAATCCGGATTATCAGCGAAAGTCACATCCAGTCCCGACAACGCGGCGCGTACACGCTCGCGCTGATGGCCGGTGACGACGACGGTGCCCGAAGCTTTGGAGCCGAGCGCGCGCTCGGCGCTGCGGCGCACCAGCGGCTGGCCGTCGAACAGTGCCAGCAGCTTGTTCGGGCCGCCCATGCGGCTGGAGCGGCCGGCGGCCAGCAGCACGATATCGACCTTCAACTCGGCACTCTCAGACTTTGGCGCCGGCAGCGGCTCGCGCGGCTGTGGCCTAGTCGGGATTTCCATCAACAGACCGCCGACACCCATGCCGGCAATATCCTTGGCCGTCACGTCGAGACCGGCGATCAACCTGTCGAGAACCCAGTCGAAGCCGTTCTCCTTGGGGCTGCGGGCGCAGCCCGGCGCGCCGATGACGCGCTTGCCGGCAAGCGCGCCGAGCACCAGGAGATTTCCGGGATCGACCGGCATGCCGGCGCGAGTGACGGTGCCGCCGGCCTTCTCGATCGCTGCCGGGATGACGTCGCCAAAATCGCTCATCGCCGATGCGCCGAAGATCACCACAATATCGTTGTCACGCGCCAGCGAGCCCGCAGCCTCCGCAACGGCGCCAGCGTCGTGTGGCGTGCGGCGCTCGGTCGTCAGCCGGCCACCCGAGCGCGCCAGACGGGCTTCGGTGACCCGCAACGTCTTGTCGAGCACACTCGGCTTGATGCCGGGCAGAACCGTCTGGATGACGCCGACACGCACCGGCTGATAGGCATTGACGGCAAAGATCTCGCCGCTGGCGCAGATCCTTGCCACCGCATCGACCAGGGCGGAAGCAACGGCGAAGGGAATGATCTTCACGGTTGCGACCATCTGGCCATTTTCGACCGGTGCGTGCTCCGCCAGCGTGGCGATGGTGATGGTCGGATCGACGGCGTTGATGGCGTTGATCATCGCGGCATCGACCGTGAAGATACCGGCCGCCCGGGCGTGCAGATTAACCCGGCCGGTCGCGGCGGGCTTCGCCTCGACATTGCGATGGATCATGCTTTCGGCGATCTTTTCGGCGGCAGCGTCCTCGCTCAAATCATCGGGAGCAAGAACAGCCGCGACAACCTCCGAAATCCCTGCGGCCCTGAGCACCGACACGTCGTCGGCGCTCAGCCTGTGTGCCTTGCGCAAGCGCCGTTCTCCGGCCGTGGTGGCATGCGCCAGCACTGCGCCTTCGGCCGTATCTACGGGGATTGGCCCAAACTTCACGCCACCGCGTCCTTGGATTCGAGGCCACGCGAACGAAACGCCTGGATCGCTTGCGCCAACACCGCCACAGCTATTTCGGCCGGGCTCGCCGCACCGATGTCGAGACCGATCGGCGCGTGGATGCGCGCGATCTGGTCGGCGGTCGCGCCCAATGCCAGCAGGCGTTCGACCCGCTTCGCATGGGTCTTGCGGCTGCCGAGCGCCCCGACATAGAAGCAGTTGGCGTCGAGCGCCGCCTTCAGCGCGAAATCGTCGATCTTCGGATCATGGGTGACGGCGGCCAGCGCCGTAAAGCTGTCGAGCGGCTGGCGCTTCAGGATATCCACCGGCCATTCGGCATGCAGCGCGACATCGGGAAAGCGGTCTGCGGTGGCAAAGGCCGTGCGCGGATCGACGATCTCCACGGGGTAGCCGGCGATCCTGGCCATCGGCGCCAGTGCCTGGCTGATATGGACTGCGCCGATCACCACCAGGCGCGGCTGCGGCAGATGGGCGTTGAGGAAGAAGGTTCGCCCTTCCGCCTCGACCGACCCGGAATTGCCTGATCGAAACGCCTTGGCGATCGCAGCGCCCAATTCACCGGCGACCTGATCGCCCTCCCGCACGATGCGATCGCGGCCATCGCCGAGATCGGTGACCAGGATTACCGCGCGTCGGGCTCGGCGTTCGGCGTTGAGTGTTTTCAGCGCATACGGATCCATAGTGCTGGCCTAACCCAATCGCTCGACATAGACCTTGATGCGACCACCGCAGGATAGGCCGACCTGCCAGGCGGTTTCGTCGGCGACGCCGAACTCCAGCATCTTGGCCTTGCCGCTGTCGATGACGTCGACCGCCTCGGTGACCACCGCGCCTTCGACGCAGCCACCAGAGACGGAGCCGTGGAAATTGCCGTCCGCGTCGATGACAAGGTGGCTGCCGACCGGGCGCGGCGCCGAGCCCCAGGTCTCGACCACGGTGGCAATGGCGACATCCTTGCCGTCTTTCATCCAGCCTTCCGCGATGATCAGCGGATCGCGGGCCTCATCGAGATAAATGCTGTTTTCCATCACCGTTTCTCCCGGAGAAAACATATGACTATGCGGCGTCTCTCGCGCCACCCTCAATCCATCTGCGTGGGTCGACGGAGCGCGCCGAAGTCTTGTCCAGCGACGCGCACAGGTCGGCGAGCGCATCGAGATTGTGCACCGAGCGGAATTCGTCGACATGCGGCAGCATCGCCTTGACGCCGCGGGCGCGCGCTTCGAAGCCGTCGAAGCGCAGCAGCGGGTTCAGCCAGATCAGCCGCCGGCAGGATTTGCGCAGGCGCTCCATTTCCTCCGACAGGCCGGCAACGTCGTCGCGCTCCAGCCCGTCGGTGATCAGGAGAACCACCGCACCCTGCCCCAGCACACGCCGCGACCACAGCCGGTTGAATTCGCCCATCGTATCGCCGATGCGGGTGCCGCCCGACCAGTCCATCACCGCCGCCGAACAGTCGGCGAGTGCTGCGTCTGGATCGCGATGGCGCATCTGCCGCGTCAGATTTGTCAGCCTGGTGCCGAAAACGAAGGCGTGCACGCGCCGGCGCTTTTCGGTCAGCGCATGCAGAAAATGCAGGAAGATGCGCGTGTACTGGCTCATCGAACCGGAAATATCGGCAAGCACGACCAGCGGCGGGTGAACCTCGCGGGCTGAACGGAATTTCGGCAGGATCAATTCGCCGCCGGTGCGCGCAGCGGAACGCATCATGGCGCGCGGATCAATACGGCGACCATGCGCATTAGACTTGAAGCGGCGTGTCCTGACCATGTCGAAGGGCAGCCGCAACTCGGCGATCGCCTTCTTGGCGTCGATCATCTCGGCGGCGTTCATCTGGGCAAAATCCTTGCCCCTCAGCACCTCGTTGCCGGAAAATGTGAAGCGGGCGTCGACCTCGATCTCGGGGATTTCCTGCGCCGGCTGGTTCTTCAGGTGGCCCTCGAACATCGCCTGGCTGACGCGGTTTTCCGCAGCCCGCGGCTTTTGCTTCTCTCTGATATCAGGCGCCACCGGCGAAAACATCGCCAGCATCTTTTCGATCAGCTCGTGCGATTTCCAGAACAGCCGGAAGGTTTCGTCAAAGGTGGGGTGATCTTCGTGCCGCGATACCAGCACGGCATGCAGCGTCCAGTAGAAATCGTCGCGGGAACCGATGCCGGCGGCCAGCACCGCCTCGATGGCATCCTTGACCGAGGCCGGGCCGACCCGCATGCCGGCCTTGCGCAAGGTGCGGGCGAAATAGACGATGTTATCGGCGATCCGCCCGTCCGGCGTGGCCTCTTTCGGTTCGGGACGCAGCGTTGCCATCGCCCTACTCCGCCGCCGAAAGCTCGGCCTTCACCTCGTTGAGGATGCGCCGGCTTTCGCCCTGCTCGATACGGGCAATGTCGTCCTGGTATTTCAGCAGCACGCCGATCGTGTCGGAAACGGTTTCCGGATCGAGCGCCACCTTGTCGAGTTCGGTCAGCGCGCCGGCCCAGTCGATGGTCTCGGCCACACCCGGCACCTTGAACAGTTCGATCTGGCGCAGCTTCTGGATGAACGAAACCACCTCGGCCGACAGCCGGCTGTTGGCCTGCGGCACTTTCCGGCGCACGATTTCCAGCTCGCGCTCGGCATTCGGGTAATCGACCCAGTGATAGAGGCAGCGCCGCTTCAGCGCGTCGTGGATCTCTCTGGTGCGGTTGGTGGTGATGATGACGATCGGCGGCTCCTCCGCCTTGATCGTGCCGAGCTCGGGCACCGTGACCTGGAAGTCGGAGAGGATTTCGAGCAGGAACGCCTCGAAGGCCTCATCGGTGCGGTCGAGCTCGTCGATCAGGAAGACCGGGGCGGCGCCGGCCTTGCCGGTCAGCGCCTCGAGCACCGGGCGGCGGATCAGGTATTTTTCGGAAAAGACGTTGCGCTCCATGTCGGAGCGGTCAACCTTGCCGGCCGCCTCCTCCATGCGGATCTCGATCATCTGCGCGGCGTAATTCCACTCGTAGACGGCCGAAGAGACATCAAGGCCTTCATAGCATTGCAGGCGGATCAGCCTGCGGCCGAGCGCTTGCGCCAGCACCTTGGCGATCTCGGTCTTGCCGACGCCGGCCTCGCCCTCGAGGAACAGCGGCCGTTTCATGCGCAGCGACAAGAACAGCACAGTCGCCAGCGACCGGTCCGCCACATAGTCCGCACCGGTCAGGAGATCGAGCGTCTCATCGATCGTCCGCGGCGTAGGGCGTGGGTTCAACCCGGTCATTCTCTCTCCGTGCGTGCGGCCCATCCAGAGCCTCTACAGAGCGTGATAGCCGCGGTCGTGATAGATCAGCGGCCGCAAATTATCGCCGATACGCAGGCCTGTCACCTTGCCAAAAAGCACACGGTGGGTGGCCAGATCCTTGGTATCGATCAGTTCGCAGTCGAACACGGCAAGCGCGCCCTTCAGTGTCGGCGCACCGGTCGAGATCATATCCCACTCGCCGAGCGCGAAGCGTTCCTCGACAGGCAGGCCGGTGAGGCCGGAAAAGCCGACCGACAGCGCCTCCTGGTCCGAAGCCAGCGCGTTCAAGGCGAACCTGCCATTCTTCACGAACGGCTCGTTCTTGGGATTTTCGCGATTGAGGCAGACCAGAATGGTCGGCGGCGAGTCCGACACCGAACAGGCTGCAATGACAGTCGCACCCCGCCTGCCGGCGGTACCATCGGTGGTGACCACATGGACGTGGCCGGCAAAATGGGCCATCGCGTCGCGATAGGCCTGCGGCCCTATGTCGTTCTTCTTCAGCACCGGCGATTTCCATTGGTTTGAAGCGAGATGAACCCAACCGTTATATATGGCGGCATATTGCATGCCACAAGCGAAGTGGTTGACATGCATCCTGAATTTCGCGTGTTGCGTGAAAGCTGACCAGCCTTTAGGTCTTGGCAGGAAGTGGCGCCGGCAAACACGCGACCGGCGCGGAGGAATTCTTCGCTCGCATGAGACCCCGGACAATAGGCACGACAACGACAATAGCGGTGCTGGCCTGGCTGTCTCTCGCCGGTGATGCGAACGCTGAGACGCTGCTGGTCGGTGTCGCGGCACCACTGTCCGGGCCGTCGGCGACCCTCGGCAAGCAGATCGAGGCGGGCGCCGGCCTGGCAGCAGCGGCGAACAGCGCTCAACTCAAGGTTGTCGACGACGCCTGTACGGCCGATGGCGGGGCTGCCGCAGCGAGGGAATTCGTTGCGGCGAAGGTCGGCGTGGTCGTCGGCTTCCTCTGCACCGAGGCGATCGAGGCGGCACTGCCGATCCTGAAGGACGCCAACATACCGGTCATCACCGTCGGCGTGCGCACCGAAAGCCTGACCGACCGGCGCGCCAAGACCGGCTGGCCGATCTTTCGGCTCGGGCCGCGCGGCGATGACGAGCGGAACGCCGTCGCCTTCAATCTCACCCGTCAATGGCAGAACGAGCTGTTCGCCATCATCGACGACGGCACGATTTACGGCCGCGAAATCGCCGAGACGCTTCGGGCGGCAGCCGAGCAGGCGGCGCTGAAACCGGTGTTCGTCGACACATTCAGGCCGCAGCTCGACAACCAGATCGGGCTGATCGGGCGGCTAAGGAAGGCCGGCGCAACGCATGTCTTTGCCGGCGGCGACGGCGAAGACATCGCCATCATGGGCCGCGACGCCGGCCAGCTCGACGTCGGCATCATTTTTGCCGGCGGCGAAGCGCTGCGCACAGCGCCCGGCGACGTGCCTTATGCCCCGGGCACGCTGATGTTTGCGCCGCCCGAATGGGCCGATGTCGCCGACTCCGAGGTGCTCGAAAGCTTTGCCGCACAAAAGATCGTGCCGGAGGGCTACACGCTGCCGGCCTATGCGGCGGTCGAGATCGCCAAGGCGGCGACGGCCGAAACCTCCGGCAGGCCACTGGCCGATGCGCTCGCCGCGCATGACTTCAGTACCGCGATCGGGCCGATCCGCTTTGACGGCAAGGGCGACTTGACCGAAAACCTTTATCGGGTCTTCCGTTTCAACGGCGCAAATTTCGTGCCGGCGGAGGCCAAATGATGTTTCGCACCGGGCCGCGCAATCTCATCACCGATGTCGCCGGCCTGCGTGTCGGCAACGCTTCCGATGCGAGGCTGAAGTCCGGGGTGACCACCATCGTCTGCGACGAGCCGGCAGTGGCCGGTGTGCAGATCCTGGGCGGTGCGCCGGGCACCCGCGAGACCGACCTGCTCGAGCCGCACAATTCGATCGAGGCGATCCATGCCGTGGTGCTTTCGGGTGGCTCGGCTTACGGCCTCGATGCCGCCTCCGGCGTGCAGGCGGCACTGCGCGAAAACGGCATCGGCGTGGAGGTCGGCGGCTTTCGCGTGCCGATCGTGCCGGCGGCGATCCTGTTCGACCTGCGCAACGGCGGCGACAAGGACTGGGGCCGCTATCCGCCCTACCGTGATCTCGGCTATGAGGCGGCACAGGCAGTCGGCATCGATTTTCCGCTCGGCACGGTCGGCGCGGGCACCGGTGCCCTGAGTTCCGGCCTCAAGGGCGGCCTCGGATCGGCCTCGACGATGCTCGACAGCGGCGTCACCATCGGCGCACTCGTCGCCGTCAATCCGACCGGCTCGGTGACGATCGCCCGAAGCAGGCACTTCTGGGCAGCGCCCTTCGAGATCGGCGACGAGTTCGGCGGGCTTGGTTATCCCGCGCCGATGCCGAAGGACGCGAAAAGGATCCTGCTGAAATTTCGCGACAAGCACGTCGGAGGCAACACGACCATCGCCGTCATCGCCACGGACGCCCTTCTCACCAAGGCCGCCGCAAAACGCCTGGCGATATCAGCGCATGACGGCTTCGTGCGCGCCATTTGGCCGACACATACGCCGGCCGACGGCGATCTGGTTTTCGCGCTGGCGACCGGCAAGAGCGGCATCGAGCTCGCGCCCAACGACGCCATCGAGCTTTACGCCGCGGCCGGCGCCACCATGGCGCGCGCCATCAGCCGCGGCGTCTTTGCCGCGACGCCCGCCGATGGCGACCTGTTTCCGGTCTGGTCGTCGCGTTGAATGCGGGCTGCCGTGGCCCGTCATCAGGTGGGATCGGATTTTTCCTCCTCGAACGTGACCGCGACATCCGAATTTGCCGACAGCCGGACTTTCTGGCCCTCGACTTCGGCTACGAGGCTGAGCGGAATGAAGTGGTGATGCCCTCTGTGGGCGCCCTCGCCGCTGTCGCGCTTGGTCAGCTTGATTCGGTGTCCCTCAACCTTGTCGACAGTGCCGACATGGACGCCGTCGGCGCCGATCACTTCCATATGTTCGCGAATGCTGGCTGCATCGGTCATTGTGGGTTGTTCTCCATTTCAAGCTGCCAACATAAACAAATGACGGCACGATTGGATGCATCGGGTTGCGTCTCAGAGGACACGACGTTTTGACGATGTCGTGATAGTGATCGAAACAACGCTGGCTGCTCAAACGGAAGTCCGATGCGAATTCTCGTCCTGTTTGCTGTGTCCCTCCTTGCCCAGTTTGCAACTTCGCTCGCCGCCGATGCCGGCGATGTTGCCGAGCTTGAAATCCTCGGCTTCACCGGGGATGGCGGCGCCTTCGCCTTCGAGGAGTACGGTGTCCAGGACGGGTCGGGGTTTCCCTATGCCAATCGCTATTACATCAACACCGCCGACGACAGTTTTCTCAAGGGTACGCCGATCAGGGTGCGGCTTGACGACGAGAACGCAACGCTCGACGCGGCGCGCCTTGCAGCCCGGCAGAAAGGTGAAGCTATCATCAAACAGGCGGAATTGACGGCGAATCGCGGCATTACCGCCGGCTCCAACCCGGTAACCGAGCTTTCGGCCGATCCGTTCCGCATGGTGGTCAACCCGCGGCCGATCTTTTCGCCGGTCGATGATCCGCTCGAGTTCCGACTCGACGAGATCGGCATGAACGATACCGAAACCTGCCAAAACCTTGGCGAGATCAACGGCTTTCGGCTTTTGCGCATCGAAGCGAAAGGCGGCGGCAAGACTGAACTCCTGCACGAGGACAAGTCGATCCCCAAAAGCAGAGGCTGCCCGAACGGCTATCGAATCGGCGCGGTGCAGACATTTTCCATGCAGGGCCTCAGCGCCTATGCCGTGCTGATCGCGGTGCGCCAGTACGGCTTCGAAGGGCCTGACTATCGCTGGATCGCGGTGACCGGCCGGCTGTGACGTCGCTCCCCGCCCTACGCAACGGCGTCCTGGATCGCATCCGCAAGGCCTTGCCGTCGCCGTCCGCCGCAGTTTGCGGCGCCCTGCTGTGGGCCGCCGCGATGGGCGCCAGCGCACTTGTCAATCTGCTGCTGGACGACTGGGTGACCCCGGCAAATATCCGCTTCGTCTCGTTGCTCTATGCGGCGGGCGGTGCGCTCGCATTTCCGGTTGGCCTGTTCCTGGCGCGGCTCGTCTCGCTCGGGCGGCATTGGCAAGTAGCCTTGGCGGCCGCGTTTGTCTGCCTTCTTGCCACCACGATCGGCTTCACCGGTGGGCTCTTTGCGCTGCAATACCGTTCCTACTATGCCCAGTGGCATGAACCTGCACTGACCATTGGCTGGTCCATCCAGTTCGTGCACACCATGGCAACGGCGTTCTATCAATTCATCGTGCTGGGCATCCGGCTTTATTTTCCGCTCGGTTTCATCGCGCTTGCTCTCGCCAGCATCTGGTTTGCGCGGCAGCAGCGTTGAGCATTTTGTTTGCCTCTGTTAGGACGCGGGCGAACGCCCTCGCAAGTCAGGACTGACCGATGATCCCTCGCTACTCCCGGCCGGATATGGTGGCCATCTGGTCGCCCGAAACCCGGTTCCGCATCTGGTTCGAGATCGAGGCCTATGCTTGCGACGCGCTGGCCGAGCTCGGCGTGATCCCGAAGGAGGCCGCCAAAACCATCTGGGAAAAAGGCGGGGCCGCCAAGTTCGACGTCGATGCGATCGACGAGATCGAGCGCGTCACCAAGCACGACGTCATCGCCTTCCTCACCCACCTCGGCGAATTCGTCGGTCCGGACGCCCGCTTCATTCATCAGGGCATGACCTCCTCGGACGTTCTCGACACCTGCTTTGCCGTGCAGCTCACCCGCGCCAGCGACATCCTTCTGGCCGACATCGACGGCCTGCTTGCGGCGCTCAAGCGCCGCGCCTTCGAACACAAGGACACCGTCACCATCGGTCGCAGCCACGGCATCCATGCCGAGCCGACCACCTTCGGCGTCAAGCTGGCGCAGGCCTATGCCGAATTCTCGCGCTGCCGCGAGCGGTTGGTGCACGCGCGCGAGGATATTGCGACATGCGCCATATCAGGTGCAGTCGGCACCTTCGCCAATATCGATCCCTATGTCGAAGAGCATGTGGCGAAGCAACTCGGATTGAAGCCGGAGCCGGTGTCGACGCAGGTGATCCCGCGCGACCGCCATGCGATGTTCTTTGCGACGCTCGCTGTCATCGCCTCGTCGATCGAACGGCTGGCGACAGAAATCCGCCATCTGCAGCGCACCGAGGTGCTGGAGGCAGAAGAGTATTTTTCGCCCGGGCAAAAGGGCTCGTCAGCGATGCCGCACAAGCGTAACCCGGTGCTTACCGAAAACCTCACCGGGCTTGCCCGCATGGTGCGTTCGTTCGCGCTGCCGGCGATGGAGAATGTGGCGCTCTGGCACGAGCGCGACATTTCGCATTCGTCGGTCGAGCGCATGATTGGCCCGGATGCGACCGTTACGCTCGATTTCGCGCTATCGCGGCTGACCAGTGTCATCGACAGATTGCTCGTCTATCCCGACAACATGCTGAAGAACATGAACAAGTTCCGCGGCCTCGTGCATTCGCAGCGTGTGCTGCTGGCGCTGACCCAGGCCGGCGTCAGCCGTGAGGACGCCTACCGGCTGGTGCAGCGAAACGCCATGAAGGTATGGGAGCAAGGCGCTGATTTCCTTGAGGAACTTTTGGCCGACAAGGAGGTCACCGCAGCCTTGCCCGAGGCCGAAATTCGTGAAAAATTCGACCTTGGCTATCATACCAAGCATGTCGACACGATCTTCAAGCGGGTGTTCGGAGAAGCGTGAGGCCACGCGGTTTTGACCGGTCCCAGCCGATGGTTTCAAGCTGGAGCACCCCTCATCGGACCGCGGAGCCTGTCCTCGGGCTTGCCGAAGGCAAGACCCGTGGACGGCCACCTTCTCCCACAAACAAGGGGAGAAGGTAAGACGGCATCGACCTCGCCGCACCGTCAGGTTCGAATAATCAAGCCTTGCCTGGAACGGTCCTGATCACCGTTCCCCATGGGTCCTCGCGGGTCGTTGCATCAGTCACATTGTCGGACCGCATTTCGACCCAGGCGAGGCCGCACCGGGAAGGATCGCGACGGCCGGCGCCGGCGCTCTGCCACGAATTGGCGCCGATGTGGTGATGGTAGCCGCCTGATGACAGGAACACCGCCGCGCCACCATATTTCGCCATGGTATCGAAGCCGAATTCCTGGTGCCACCAGGCCTCGGCGTCTTCCGGCCGTCCGACGCGCAGATGGACATGGCCGATGATGCTGTTGTCCGGCATGCCCGGCCAGGCGGCATCGCCGGCCGGCACGTCGGCGACGACCGACGAAATGTTGAGCCGTTCGGTCGCCATCGCTATCTTGTCACCATTCCACTTCCAGTCCTCATGGCGGCGGTCGGCGTAGATCTCGATGCCGTTGCCTTCAGGATCGGTCAGGTAAAGTGCCTCGCTGACCAGATGGTCCGATGCGCCTTCGATGCCGATCTTGTTGGCGATGGCATGGTTGATCCAGCGCCCGAGGTCGGCCCGGCTGGGCAGCAGGAAGGCAGTGTGAAACAGGCCGGCGCTGCGCGGATCGTCGGGCTTCGCCGCTGCATCCGCCTCGATGTCGAGCAAGGGACGATTGGCGGCGCCCAGCGTGATCGTGCCACCGGTGCGGCTCAGTTCCTGCAGCCCGATGACATCGCGATAGTAAGCGGCCAAGCTTTCGGCATCTCGCGCCCGCAGCCCGACGCGGGCAACGCTGACCGGGGTTGTAGCGGCAAAAGGCAATTCGCTCATCAAAGTCTCCGTTTGGCCGGCCTTCACGAGATCCCCAAAACCAGGAGCCCGGCGCCACCTACCATCGTACATCGTGTCAGTTCCAAATCCTGGGTCTCATGTACACGGCTGTATCTTTTCCCGATGACAGATCGTCGTTCTTGATCGTTCACACAAGACGCCAAGAAGCGAACATGGTGTTCACAATTATGAGCAATCGCAAAGTGATCAGACCCAGTTGCGCATGATCTTGTTCAAAAACCGCTTCACACTTTTTGGGATCATGCGCGGTTGCACGAAACCGTGTCCCTCGCTACATGCGCGCCATGAAAGTCAGGGACGCAGACATTCTCATCGTGCCGGGCTACACCAATTCCGGTCCCGACCATTGGCAGAGCCGCTGGCAATCGAAATTGTCGACGGCGCGGCGCGTCGAGCAGGCGGAATGGTCGAAGCCAGTGCGCGAAGACTGGACGGCGAGCGTGGCAAAGGCGGTCAACGAGGCCGAGCGACCGGTCGTCGTCGTCGCGCACTCACTCGGCGTCGCTGCCGTGATTCAGGCAATGCCGCAGTTCCAGCGTCCGGTCGCCGGAGCCTTCTTCGTGGCGCCGCCCGACGTCGCCAACCCAGAGATAAAACCCAGGCACCTGATGACCTTCGGACCATATCCGCGCGAGCCGCTGGCATTTCCCTCGGTGGTGATCGCCAGCCGCAACGACCCGTTCTGCACCTTCGAGGTGGCCGAGGACATTGCCGGCGCCTGGGGCTCGCTGTTCATCGACGCCGGCGAGGCCGGACATCTCAACGCCGATGCCGGCTTCGGCCCGTGGCCGGAAGGCTCGATCACTTTTGCGAAATTCCTGACGGACCTTTAGGGGCCTATCGAGTCCCTCACGCTCTTCAGCAGGGTTTTTGCGCCCAGCCCGATCAACGCGTGCTCGGAGCCCATCGCCAGCAGCCGGTAGCCCATCGACACCACGCGGCCGGCGATGGCCGGCTCGATGACGTAGATCGCGGCATGCTTGCCGGCCTTGCGCGTCCGCTCGGCGATCGAGGCGACTGTTTCCATCATGCTTTCGAGCGTCGAGTTGACGGCGGCGCCGTTCGACCAGGCAATCGAAAAATCCGATGGCCCGAGGAAGATGCCGTCGATACCCGGCGTATCGAGGATGCCGTCGAGTGCATCGAGCGCGGCGCGCGTTTCGACCATGGCGAAGGCCATGGTGCGCGCGTTGCTGTCGCGCAGCCAGTCGGCATAGTCGCCCTTGCCATGACGCGGAAAGGCATAAGTCGGGCCCCAGGAGCGCTCGCCGAGCGGCGGATACTTCATGGCGGCAGCGAACAGCCTGGCGTCCGCCACCGAATTCACCATCGGCGCAATCACCGCCTCGGCGCCGAAATCGAGCGCGCGGCTGGCCATGTCGAAGCGGCCGACCGGAATACGCACCAGCGCCGGTTTGCTGGCGGCCAGCACCGGCGCAAGGCCGCGCAGCACGCTGTCCTCATGATGTCCGCCATGCTGCATGTCGAGGGTGACGGCATCGAAACCCTGTCTGGCAAGAATCTCGACCGTCAGGGCATCAGGCACGCCGGACCATGCGGTGCACAAGGTTTCATCGGCCGCAAGGCGTGACTTGAGGGACATGGGCGCCTTCCTTATTCGACCTCGCATCGGCCCAAAATCGCCGACAAAGTCGGCCCGACGCGAGGAGTCAAAGTTTTAGAGCGTACTTTCCGAATGGATGCACGTCACTCTAATGCAGTTCAGCCGGAAACAGCTGCAAAGGCAAAGAAAAACCGCCCGGAGGGGCGAGGCGGTCGATTGGTCCAGCGTGTCGATTGGCTCAGAGCAAAGGGTCAGGTGTTCTTGATCTGCTCGATTGCCTGCGCCATCAGATCGTCCATGGTGCGGCGAATCTGGTGGTCCGACTGGACGACCCCGGCTTCATCGAAATCCTTGCGGATCTTGCGGAAAACGTCGTGGTCGCCGGCTTCCTCGATATCGGCGAGGACGACCTGGCTGGCATAGGCTTCGGCGTCGGCCCCGGCCTTGCCGAGCTTTTCGGCGGCCCACAGGCCGAGCGCCTTGTTGCGGCGGGCCGCAGCCTTGAACCGGAGTTCCTCGTCGATTACGAACTTGCGCTCGAAGCCCTCCTCGCGATCTTTCATGCTGCTCATGGCATCCCTCCGGTCAAATCCGATTTGGTTGGCAGTCGAAATATGTGTCTTGCCCAGCACAAACCAAAAGGCCGCGGGCCGGTCAATATGCTACATCACTTGCTGCGCTGCGGCATTTCATTCCGGAAAGCGGTGATTGAAAGGATTTGCCGATTGAGCAAACACTGCGATTGGGATAGACACCGGCATTGAACCCCTACCGTTGCCGCACTAATTTAGGCGTACGGACAGGAACTGGTCGCTTGCCGCCTGCCCGGAAATCCAGAGAAAAGATCAGATGAAAAATCGCCGCCGCATTTATGAAGGCAAGGCCAAGATCCTCTATGAGGGCCCTGAGCCGGGAACACTGATCCAGTTCTTCAAGGACGACGCGACCGCTTTCAACAAGAAGAAGCACGAAATCGTCGATGGCAAGGGCGTGCTCAACAACCGCATTTCCGAGCACATCTTCAACCATCTCAACCGGATGGGCATTCCGACCCATTTCATCCGCCGGCTCAACATGCGCGAGCAGCTGATCAAGGAAGTCGAGATCATCCCGCTCGAGGTGGTCGTGCGCAATGTCGCCGCCGGCTCGCTGGCCAAGCGTCTAGGCATCGAGGAGGGCACCGTGCTGCCGCGCTCGATCATCGAATTCTATTACAAGGCCGATGCGCTCGACGACCCAATGGTGTCTGAAGAGCACATCACCGCTTTCGGCTGGGCAAGCCCGCAGGAGATCGACGACGTCATGGCGCTGGCCATCCGCGTCAACGACTTCCTCTCCGGCTTGTTCATGGGCGTCGGCATCCAGCTTGTCGACTTCAAGATCGAATGTGGCCGGCTGTTCGAAGGCGACATGATGCGCATCGTCGTTGCCGACGAGATCTCGCCGGACTCGTGCCGTCTGTGGGACGTGGCGACCCAGGACAAGCTCGACAAGGATCGATTCCGCCGCGACATGGGCGGTCTGGTCGAAGCCTATCAGGAAGTCGCCCGCCGCCTCGGCATCATGAACGAGAACGAGCCGCCGCGTCCCGCCGGGCCGGTGCTCGTCGCCTCGACCGATGGCCTCAAAGGCAAGCCGCACTGAGATTTCTTGCCGCTCAACACGTCGAACAGGAGCATGTCCAGCGTGATCAAGGCCCGCATTACCGTCACTCTCAAGAACGGCGTGCTCGACCCGCAAGGCAAGGCGATCGAACACGCATTGTCCGGGATGGGCTTTGACGGCGTCGGCCAGGTTCGGCAGGGCAAGGTTTTCGACGTCGAGCTTGCTGAGAGCGACAAGGCCAAGGCCGAAGCCGATCTCAAAGCCATGTGCGACAAGCTTCTGGCGAATACGGTGATTGAGAACTATAGTGTGGCCATTACCTGAGGTTGTGCCGGAGGGCAGATGGCCGAGATTGATGGAAGCTTGATATTTGAAGTCCTCAAGTCCATTCAGTCGCGTCTGGACAGGATGGATTTGACGCTCGGGGAGGTAAAGTCCGAGCTTGGCTCTATCCGCGGCCATCTCATCGCCACCGAGGGCGACGTGAAGAACATTTATGGCGTACTGGCTCGCCAGGACGAGCGCCTGGAACATATTGAACGCCGCTTAGACCTGCGCGAGCTTGCCGAAGCCCAGAGGCCTTACGAACCGAAATGAAATCAGCCGTTGTTCTTCTCCCGGGCCTCAACCGTGACCGCGACATGATCGCGGCGCTGACCAAGATTTCGGGAACGCCGCCGGTCACCGTCTGGCAGACCGACACCGAAATCCCCGATGTCGATCTGATCGCCATTCCCGGCGGCTTCTCCTTCGGCGATTACCTGCGCTGCGGCGCCATTGCCGCGCGCATGCCGGTGATGCGGGCGGTCGCCGAAAAGGCGGCCAAGGGCGTGATGGTCATCGGCGTCTGCAACGGCTTCCAGATCCTGGTCGAGGCCGGCCTCTTGCCGGGCGCCTTGATGCGCAACACGTCGCTGAAATTCGTCTGCCGGCAGGTCAAGCTGCAGATCGCCAACGCCAACACGATGTTCACCCGCCGCTATCAGCCGGGCCAGATCATCCGCTCGCCGGTGGCGCATCATGACGGCAATTACTTTGCCAACGCCGAGACGCTGCGCAGGCTCGAAGGCGAAGGCCAGGTCGTGTTCCGCTATGCCGAAGGCACCAATCCCAACGGCTCGATCAACGACATTGCCGGCATCATCAACGGCCAGGGCAATGTGCTCGGCCTGATGCCGCATCCCGAGAACCTGATCGAAGCGGCGCATGGCGGCAGCGACGGCCGGGCGCTGTTCGAAAGTGCGCTTGGCATCGCCGCTTGATATCTTCAGCGTTCATCTTTTTTCCGAATTCGAAATAGGCGCCGCATGAGCCCGAGACAGACGATCGCCCGCCTCGCTCTTGTCGCCGCCGCCGGCCTTGTGCTCGCCTCCTGCCAGTCGAAGCCGAAGAACGCGCCGGCGCCTTCGGGCAAGAGTGCGGCGCTGCTTGCCATGGAACAGGTGGCGATCGCCGCCCACAAATGCTGGATCGCCAGCAAGGATCCCGCTTTCAAGCCCTATCAGATGGCCAACGAGCTGAATTCGTTCACCGGCACGCCGCGCTTCCTGCTGGTTCCGGTCAAGCATTATGGCGGAAAGCCGTTGCTGGTCGTGCAGGCACAGGGCAATTCACGCCGGGTTGACGTGTACGGTCCGCTGATGGCCGAACCGCTCGGCGCACGCATCGGCTCGGATATCGCGCGTTGGCAGACAGGCAACCCGGCCTGCGGTGCGGCTGCATAGGGCGGTGAGCCGCTGCCTGCAGGTCGGCCGCGCCTTGCGTCCGCTTTCCTCCCCCCGGTCATACTCCCGCGCCCACAGATAGGAATAGAGAATGATCTGTCCGTGATCCGGCTCAGTCATCCCGGTCATCGTCGCGGGCGACGGCATCGAGGCCGGCGAGAAGCTCTTCGCGTTCCTCGGCCGACAGGTCCTCGACACGGTGTGCCCGCTGGGCGCTACGGCCGGCGAGATGGTCGAACTGCTCCGCCGTCAGGAGAACGAACTTGCGCTTGCCGCGCTTGGTGATGTCGACAGGGCCGCGGAACGCCGCCTCCACAACCTCGCCGGATTTGTTACCGAGATCTGTGAGGGTGAAACTCGCCATAATGATTTCCCTTCATTACCCCGAAAATAGGCGAATTAGCTGTTTTCAGCAATAGCATATTCATCGGGACTCGCGGGGCGAGAATGCAGTGAAGGTCTGCGAATGCATCGTCTGCTCGCGATACCATCCCGCTATTCGAGACGGGGCACGCGAGACATATTCTCAGTCCCAGAACGGCCTCAGACCCTCACGATGGGCGTCGGCACGCGAGATGCCGATATCCCTGAGCTGATCGTCGGTCATCTCCAGCAAGACCAGCCGGCTGCGCCGGCGATCCAGCAAGTTGCCGATCCGGTTTGCGAGTGAGTTGACCATTCGCACCAGGCGACGGACATAGCCTTGCCGGCCTGACGGGCGGGCTCCGGACGATCCAGCTCTGGTGTAACGGATTGTATCGATTGCAGCCATTTTCTTGCTACCAAAATTCGAGATTGTACCTATTTGTTGCGCGGTCACATATGTATTGACTCTCAAAACGGTGCAATATAGAAAATTGTCACCATGACAAATTGGCTTCCCGACCTTTCCGCCGGCTCCGGGCCGCTCTATCAGCGGCTTGCAGATTCCATCGAAACGGACATTGACCGTGGCTTGATCGCCGCCGGGGCAAAATTGCCGCCGCAGCGCGATCTGGCATACGACATCGGCACGACCGTCGGCACGGTCGGCAGGGCCTACCAATTGTTGCGCGAGCGGGGCCTGGTGAGCGGCGAAGTCGGACGCGGAACCTATGTGCTTGGCCGGCATGACACCAAGACCGATCTGCTGGCGCCCGACCCGCAGGTGGAAGGCACGCGCTATATCGATGCGCCTCGCGGCAAGCTGCGCTTCGACAGCACGGCTGCGCCTGATACCGGCCAGGGCGCCATTGTCGCCGATGTGCTTTCGCGCACGGCGCAGGAGCATCCGTACGAGATTTCAAGCTATACGCGGGATTTTCCCAACCGCTGGGTCGAGGCCGGCTGCAGCTGGCTGTCGCGAAATTCGTTTCGCCCAAGCCCCGATGGCATCGTTCCGACGCTCGGCACCCATGCCGCGGTTATGGCGGCGATTGCCGCGCTGACCACGCCCGGCGACTATATCGTCTTCGAGCACCTCACCTATTCGCAGATTTCTCGCAGCGCCGGCCTGATCGGCCGCCGCACCGCGCTGGTGACGTCGGACGCGGAAGGGCTCGATCCGGAGGATTTCGAGCGCGTCTGCGCGCAAAAACACCCGAAAATGATGTTTTTGATGCCGACGGCCAAGAACCCTACATTGGTGACGCTGTCGGCAACGCGCCGTGAGGCCATCGCCCGCATCGCGCGCGAATACAATGTCATCCTGATCGAGGACGATCTCTATGGCGATCTGACCGACGACCCGACGCCGCTCCTGGCCGAATATGCCCCCGAACGGACCATCGTCGCCGGCGGCCTGTCGAAATCGGTTGCGGCCGGCGTTCGCGGCGGCTGGCTCGCCTGTCCGCCGGCCTATCGTCACCGCATCCGGGTCGCTCACAAGATGCTGACGGGCGGCCTCCCCTTCCTGCTGGCGGAACTGTGCAGCCGGCTGGTTCTGTCCGGCCAGGCCAGCGAGATGCGCAAGCGCAGCATCGTCGAGATCAACGCGCGCGTGGCGATCGTGCGCGAGACACTAGCCGGGTTCGACTTCAACGCACTAGACAATGTGCCCTTCATCTGGCTCACCCTGCCCGATCCATGGCTTTCCGGCACCTTCAAGAACGCCTGTCTCGAACATGGCGTGCTCATCGACGATGAGGACGAGTTCAAGGCCGGCCGTTCCGAGCAGGTTTTTCACGGCGTGCGGTTTGGCGTTTCACAGCCGGAGCGACGAGAGGACATCGCGGGCGGTGTCGGCGTGATCCGGCGGCTGCTGGACGAGGGCCGCGCCGGCTACGACAGTTTCTCCTGAACCGGCTTGAAACCGGCGGGCCGAGTGGCGATCTTTCGCTACTGCATCGTTTTTGTCGCTTGATGGGTGTATCGGCTGCAAAGCTTGCGATAAGACGGGACTCGATCCCAAGGACATAAATTGCCGCCCATGACCATTTCCAATTCCGTGCCGATCACTCCGGAACTCATTGCCGCGCACGGGCTGAAGCCCGACGAATATCAGCGCATCCTCGACCTGGTCGGGCGCGAGCCGAGCTTTACCGAGCTCGGCATCTTTTCGGCGATGTGGAACGAGCACTGCTCGTATAAATCCTCAAAAAAGTGGCTGCGCACGCTGCCCACCACCGGGCCGCAGGTCATCCAGGGCCCGGGCGAGAATGCCGGCGTGGTCGATATCGGCGACGGCGACTGCGTCGTCTTCAAGATGGAGAGCCACAACCACCCCTCCTTCATCGAGCCCTATCAGGGTGCGGCGACCGGCGTCGGCGGCATCCTGCGCGATGTCTTCACCATGGGCGCCCGGCCGATCGCGGCAATGAACGCGCTGCGCTTCGGCGCGCCGAACCATCCCAAGACCAGGCACCTGGTTGCCGGCGTCGTTGCCGGCGTCGGCGGCTACGGCAATTCGTTCGGCGTGCCGACGGTCGGCGGCGAAGTCAATTTCGACGCGCGCTACAATGGCAACATCCTGGTCAACGCCTTTGCGGCGGGGCTGGCCAAGACCGATGCGATCTTCCTGTCGGAAGCCAAGGGCGTCGGTCTGCCGGTCGTCTATCTCGGCGCCAAGACCGGCCGCGACGGTGTCGGCGGCGCCACCATGGCCTCGGCCGAATTCGACGACAGGATCGACGAGAAGCGGCCCACCGTTCAGGTCGGCGACCCGTTCACCGAAAAATGCCTGCTCGAAGCCTGCCTCGAACTGATGGCGTCCGGCGCCGTCATCGCCATCCAGGACATGGGTGCTGCCGGCCTCACCTGCTCGGCGGTCGAGATGGGCGCCAAGGGCGACCTCGGCATCGAGCTCGACCTCGACAAGGTGCCGGTGCGCGAGGAGCGCATGAGCGCCTATGAGATGATGCTGTCGGAGAGCCAGGAGCGCATGCTGATGGTGCTGCGCCCCGAAAAGGAAAAGCAAGCCGAGGCGATCTTCCACAAATGGGGCCTCGACTTCGCCATCGTCGGCAAGACAACCGACGATCTGCGCTTTCGCGTGCTGCACCAGGGCGACGAAGTCGCCAATCTGCCGATCAAGGACCTTGGCGACCAGGCGCCGGAATATGACCGTCCCTGGACCGAGCCGAAGAAGCCGGCGCCGCTGGCGGCCGGCGATGCACCGCAAGCGGATGTCGCCGAGGCGCTGCTGAAACTGCTTGGCGGGCCCGACCTGTCCTCGCGCCGCTGGGTATGGGAACAATACGACACGCTGATCCAGGGCAATTCGCTGCAGCTTCCGGGCGGCGATGCCGGCGTGGTGCGCGTCGAGGGCCATCCGACCAAGGCGCTCGCCTTCTCCTCCGACGTGACGCCGCGCTATTGCGAGGCCGACCCTTACGAGGGCGGCAAGCAGGCGGTGGCCGAATGCTGGCGCAATCTTACCGCCACCGGCGCGCTGCCGCTCGCGGCCACCGACAACCTCAATTTTGGTAATCCGGAACGACCCGAGATCATGGGCCAGTTGGTCGGCGCCGTGAAAGGCATCGGCGACGCCTGCCGCGCGCTCGGCTTTCCGATCGTCTCCGGCAATGTCTCGCTCTACAACGAAACCAACGGGCAAGGCATCTTGCCGACGCCGACCATCGGCGGCGTCGGACTGATCGCCGACTGGTCCCAGATGGCGCGGATCGGCTTTGCCGCCGAGGGCCAGATGATCCTGCTGGTCGGCGCGCCGTCGATGTGGGGAACGCATCTCGCCCAGTCGGCCTATATGCGCGACATCCATCGCCGCACCGATGGCCCGCCGCCGCCGGTCGACCTCGACCACGAAAAGCGCGTCGGCGACCATGTGCGCGCCCTGATCGCCTCCGGCGTCGTCACATCAGCGCATGACGTTTCCGATGGCGGCATTGCCGTCGCGCTGGCCGAGATGGCGATGGCGTCCGGCATCGGCGCAACCGTCCCCGGCCTGGTCGGGACCGACCCGATCCCGGTCTGGTTCGGCGAGGATCAGGGCCGCTATCTCTTGACGCTGTCGATCGATCCGCAAAGCAAGGAATGGGACGCTATTCGCGAACAGCAGAGCAAGCTCGGCATCTTCGCGCCGTGGATCGGCTCGACCGGCGGCCGCGACCTGAAACTTGGCGAGGCGCGGGCGATCCCTGTCGGCGAATTGACCGCTGCCCACGAATCCTGGTTTCCTCGCTTCATGGCAAATGAGGTCGTGGACCCCTGATTTGATCGAGCGGGGTCGTTGCGGTGTGGTTCATCCGCCGTTTCGATCATATCTATGATATCTGAACAAGGAATCCTCGCATGGCAATGGACGCGCACGACATCGAACGGCTGATCAAGGAAGGCATTCCGGACGCCAAGGTGACGATTCGCGACCTGGCCGGCGACGGCGACCATTATGCGGCCGAAGTGGTGGCCGAAAGCTTTCGCGGCAAAAGCCGCGTCCAGCAGCATCAGATGGTCTATGACGCGCTGAAGGGCAATATGGGCGGCGTGCTGCACGCGCTCGCTCTGCAGACCAGCGTGCCGGAGTAAGCTTTTTTGGGGCCTTGCTGGCTTGGGAAAATAGCCGTCCGATGCTCTTGGCCCAGGCCATCCTTTGCGCCATTTGCGTGACGAGGGCGGCAAACGTCTTGTTTCAGGCAACCTATGGGTTTATTTGAAAGGGAATGTTTCGAGCCCGACTCCCGCGGGCATGAAAGGATTTTCTATGAGCGGTATCAACGACTACATCGACAGCGAAGTGAAGGCTAACGACGTCGTTCTCTTCATGAAGGGCACGCCCGGTTTTCCGCAATGCGGATTTTCCGGTCAGGTCGTGCAGATCCTCGACTATATCGGGGCCGACTACAAGGGCGTCGACGTGTTGACCTCGGCCGAGCTGCGGCAAGGTATCAAGGAATACTCCAACTGGCCGACGATCCCTCAGCTCTACGTCAAGGGTGAGTTCGTCGGCGGTTGCGACATCGTCCGCGAGATGTTCCAGGCTGGCGAACTGCAGACGTTCCTCGTCGAAAAGGGCGTCAGCGTCAAAGGCGCCGCCTGACGAACATTTAGGGCACTTCGCCAAGCTGATTATCTCCCCGGTATCGGGGCACAAGACGAATGAATGCGCCGGTGCGCCGGCGCTTTTTCGTTTGAAGATCGGACTTTGCCGTGGATCAGCATGCAGAAGCGCAGCAACAGGCAAGCACCTTGCCTATTCCGCGCTGGGAATTCATCGCGCTGTGCGCGGCGTTGATGGCGCTCAACTCGCTGGCCATCGACATCATGCTGCCGGCGCTGCAGCAGATCGGCGCCTCGCTGGGCGTGGAAAATGAAAACCACCGCCAATATGTGATTGCCGCGTACATTCTCGGCTTTGGCGGCGGACAGCTCTTCTTCGGGCCGATCTCGGACCGCTTCGGACGCCGCGCTCCGCTCGTCGTCGGACTGGTTATCTATGTCGCAGCGGCGAGTGCGGCGGCGATCGCCCCGACATTCGCTACGCTTATCCTGTGCCGGGTGGTGCAAGGCATAGGCGCCGCGGCCACACGTGTCATCGCCGTCTCGATAGTGCGCGATACGTTCGACGGTCGGCGCATGGCCGAGGTGATGTCGCTGATCTTCATGGTGTTCATGGCCATTCCGGTGGTGGCGCCAGGCATCGGCCAGTTCATCATGCTGTTTGCCTCCTGGCACTGGATCTTCATCACAATGGCGGCAGGGGCGCTGATCGTGTCGGCGTGGGCGCTGCTGCGCCTGCCGGAAACGCTGCGTCCCGAATATCGCCGGCCGCTGACGGCATCATCCGTCCTTGGCGGTTTCCGCATCGTGCTGACCAATCGCATCGCGCTATGCTATGCCTTCGCCAGCACTTTTGCCTTCGGTGCGATGTTCGGCTTCATCAACTCGGCGCAGCAGATCTATGTCGACGTCTTCGGCGTCGGCGAGCTGTTCCCGGTGATTTTCGCAGGGATCGCCGGCGTGCTCTCCTTGTCGAGCTATCTGAATTCGCGCCTTGTCGGACGCATCGGCATGCGCCGCCTGTCGCAAAGCGCGCTGCTCTTGTTTCTGGCCATCAGCCTCGCCTGGCTGGTCGTTTCCATCCAGATGAAGATGCCGCTCTGGCTTTTCATCACCTTCTTTGCCGGCACGATGGTCCCGTTCGGCGCACTCGGCGCGAATTTCAACGCACTCGCCATGGAGCCGCTCGGCCAATTGGCCGGGACGGCGTCGTCCATTCTGGGCTTCATGCAGACCTTCCTCGGCGGCGTGCTCGGCACGCTGATCGGCCAAGCCTTCAACGGCACTGTGACGCCCTTGGCCGCCGGATTCTGCAGCGTTTCGCTTGGCGCATTGGTGATGGTGCTGATCGCCGAGCGCGGCAAATTCTTCCAGCCGCAGAACCCGCCGGTTTAAGGCCGGACGCGTTTCAGGATTCATCCCCGCTGGCTGCGGTGAAGCGAGGGAACAGCAAACGCCCTGCGATCGCTCCACCCATCCTGTCCGAAACCGGCAGTGGCAGAGCCTTGTCGAGGGCCTCGAGGACGGAGGCGACGAAAGCCCGGTTGAGGCTGCCATCATCCCCCAGACGGGAGTAGGTGGCGCGAGGCTTGCCGATAAGTGTGCCGTTTCGGCGAATTGAGAACTGCAGCGTCAGGGTCATGCCCGCGGTTCCGGGCGGCGGCTCCCAACAGGCGACGATCGCGGAGAACATCTCGTTTATGGTGTCGATGGGATCGGGATTGCGACAGCCGCGTTCCTGCGATGTTGCCGCGTCAGGACCGGCAACCAGGGCAAGGGTAAGGGCGACAATTGCGGACCGAGGTTTCATCTCGGGTCTCCGGTTTCGCGCGGATAAATGTAATCGAAATTTTCGACGAAAGCTTCCATCGAGTATCAGCGCTGCGGATGGATCCTTTCAGACGTCGGCGCTTTAGTGGCGCACCATGCCGGCGTCGACGTTCAGCGTCTGGCCGGTGATCCAGCGTGCGTCATCCGAGGCCAGGAACGACACCACATCGGCGATATGTTCCGGCTGCCCTTTGCCTTTCATAGCCTGCAGCATCTCGACGAAGCCGAACGCCTCGTTGTGCGGGCTCGCCTTGACCCCATCGCTCTCGATCAGGCCCGGCGTCACCGCGTTGGCGGTGATGTTGTATTTGCCGAGTTCTGTGGCGAGCGCCCTGGTGAAGCCGATGACTCCGCCCTTGGCCGCGACATAGGCCGCCATGTTCGGCGTGCCGGCAAAGAAGCTGTTGGAGGCGATGCTGATCACCCGGCCGGCCTTGCCGGCGGCGCGCATCTGGTCCGTTGCCGCGCGGCTGACGATGAAGGTTCCGGTCAGATTGACGTCGATGATCTTGCGCCAATGGTCGAGGTCGACATCGTCCCAGGCTACGAAGGGCACGATGCTGGCGTTATTGACCAGGATATCGATGCCACCGGTCAGTGCCTGGATCTCGGCGAACAGCGCCTTGACGGATGCCGGATCGGAAATGTCGGCGGCGATCGCCTTCGCTTTTGCGCCGATCGCCGCCGCCGCCGCTTCGGCGCCTTCCGCATTGATGTCGCTGACGATGACGGTCGCGCCATCGACGGCCAAGCGCGCGGCGATCGCCTTGCCGATGCCTTGTGCGGCCCCGGTAACCAGGGCGGTCTTTCCCGCAAGCCGTTCAGTCATTTCCGTGCTCCATGTGATCTGTGACTTCATCTCAGGCGTCGGCGTCGATAACGGCGAGCGCCGCGTCGATGCCTTTGCCGACCGCGAGCTTTTCGCCCAAAGCACTCATCGCGCCACCAAGTGCCGTCAGCGCCGCGATCGCATAGATCGGCTGGGCGGTCGGGCCCATATGGCCGATGCGCGTCAACTTGCCCAATGTCTCGCCCCGGCCCGACGAAAACACCACGCCGTAACGGGCGCGCACAGCCTGGCGAAGCGCCTCCTCGTCGATGCCTTCGGGCGTCCGGACGGCAGTCGTGGTCGGCGATGCGATGATGTCGCTGGCCGCCCAGATCGACAGACCCATCGCGGCGACGCCGGCGCGCATGGCCTTGGCGGTGAGCGCGTGGCGCGCCCACACCGCCGCCGGTCCCTCATTGAGGTAGAGGTCGAGCGCGACGTCGAGCCCGTTCACTTCCGCGACGGACGGCGTGAACGGAAATGGCTTGTCCTTCGACCACGCATGCTCCCAATCGACGATGCTGAGCATCGACGCGCGCGGCGCCAGTGGATTGGCCTTCATTTTCGCCCAGGCCCGCTCGCTGACGCCCATCATCGTCAGCCCGGGAGGCGCGCCGAGGCATTTGTTCGGGCCGGTGACATAAATGTCGGCCTTGCAGTCCTCCGGATGCGTTTTCATGCCGCCGAAGGACGAAACGGCGTCGACGATCAGATAGGCGCCATGCCCCGAAACCAGCGTGCCGATGGCATCGATCGGGTTGATGGTGCCCGACGGCGTGTCGTGATGGCAGACGGAAACGATGCTGATTTCCGGATGCGCTTCCAGCATTGCCGCAACCGCCTGCGGGTCGATCGCCTCGTTATAGGGCACCTCGATTTCGAGCAGATGCGGCGAATAGCGCTTTGCCCAATAGCCAAAACCCTTGCCGTAGACTCCCGAGGCAAGGTTGAGCACGACGTCGTCGGGCGTGATCAGGGAGGCTGCCGCGGCTTCCAGGCCAAGAACCGGCTCGCCATGCAGAATGACCGGCTTGTTGGACAGCCGCATCGCCTTCTGCACCTTGTCGACCACAGCCTCGTAAAAGAGCTGGAACGCCGGGTCGTAATCGTAGAGCACGGTGCGGCCGAGGCCGCGCAGCACGTCGGGATAGGCGTTCACCGGCCCGGCGGTGAGCGTGATGACCGGTTCGGCGTGTTCGAGATAGCGCATGGTCTTTGTCTCTTCGTTGGCGGCGGTCAGCCGTAGAATTGGGTGCCGGTCCGATAGGTCTTGAAGTTTTCCATGTCGTGCGAATACATCAGCTCGGCCCCATAATCCTCGGCGAGCTTCTTCACCTTGCGCATCGAGTTGACACCCGCCACCGGGTCGATGTGGAAGGCCGCCTGGCACAGCGTTTCAAGGCTCTTCTGCGTGTAGGCCGCATCGATGGTGAACATGATCGGCTTGCGCTTGGGAAATTCGACCAGCAAGCTGTAATGGCCGATCGAATGGCCGGGCGTCGAGATCAATTTGACCCCCCTGGCAAGCTCGACGTCGCCGTCGATGCCCTCGAAGGTCGAGTTGGCCCGCGTCGTGCCCTCCAGCAATTGCACGGTCGCGCCACGCGCTTCGGCAGCCTCCGCCGAAAAGCTCAGATCCGAATAGCCAAGGTGCTCGAAAGGCTGAGGATTGCAGGCCTGCGGCACCTCGGTGCGATGACAGATCTTCTTGGCATGCGGAAAATACTTGTTGCCGCCGCAATGGTCGAAGTGGAAATGCGAGTTGACGACGACGTCGATGTCCTTCGGCTCGAGGCCGAGCAGCGCCAGGGCGCCGGGAATGGTCTGCTGCTTTTCCTGGATCGGCTTTTCGAAAGGCAGCACCTTCATGACGTGGTCGTAGTCGTAGCCGGTGTCGATGAGAAACCGGCCATCGGCATGCTCGATCAGGATCGAATAGACGGGAAAGCGCACTTCGCCGCCGGGGCCGCGATTCCAGAACACGTGATAGCCGTCGAGAACGAGCGAGCCACCATCGAGCAGGTAGACCTTGGTATCCGACATTTTGTTCTCTCCTCTGTTGGCGCGGGTCCCGTCCGCGCCTGAACCTGATCAGCGCACGCCGCGCTCGTATGGAATGCCGAGCGCTGCCGGCAGGCTGGCCCGCCGGCCGAACAGAACCAGCATGATCATCACCGCCAGGAACGGCAGCATCTGGATGACGTCGGTTGGTATGTTGATGCCGGCCACCTGCATGGCTGTCGTCAGCGACAGGCACACGCCGAACAACAAGGCACCGAACAGCACCCAGACCGGGCGACCACGCGCCAGCATGGCCAGCACGATTCCGAGAAAGCCCGCGCCATTGGTGATGAAGGGAATGAACAGGCCGGCGCCGACATTGGCGAGAAAGGCGCCGCCAAGCCCTGCCAGCGCTCCAGTCGTCAGCACGGCGATGGTGCGGGTTCGTGCGACGTCGATGCCGGCGACGTCAAGCGCGGCGGCCTTGTCGCCCGCCGCCTGCAGGTTCAGGCCGAGCTGCGTGCGCCGATAGATGTAGCCCATGACGAAAACCAGTGCGACCGCCAGGTAGACGATCAGATGCTGCCTGAACAACGCCGGCCCGATCACCGGAATGCCCGACAGCAACGGAATGACGGTCACATCCACCGCTGGCAGGCGGGGATAGCTGCGCGAAAACTGGAAATGGTGGAGCAGCGCCGTCAGGCCTTCAAGTCCCAATGTCAGCGCTATGCCGATGACGATCTGGTTCAAGCCGATGCGCACGCAAAGCAGCGCCATGACCAGCGCCACGGCGATACCGCCGCCGGCGCCGGTGAGAAAGCCCAGCCACAGCGATCCGGAATAGAAGGCGCCGACGAAGCCGAGATAGGCGCCGGCCAGCATCATGCCTTCGATGCCGATATTGAGCACGCCGGCCTTTTCGGACATCTGTTCGCCGAGGCCAGCCAGCAGCAGCGGGATCGCCGCGGTGACGGCGCCAAACAAAAGCGCGCTGAGAAAGACTTCGCTGAACAGCCCGGTCATAACTTCAGGCCCTCCGCGACTGATTGTAGCGGTGATCGACGTATTCGGCGAGCGCGAGCACGATCAGCACGATGGAGACCAGCACCAGCGTGAAATGATTGGGCACGCCGAGGCGGCGGGCCGCGCTCTCGCCGCCGATCGACAGCACCGAAAGCAGGAACACGAAACCGATGGCGGCAAAGCCGTTCATGCGGGCGAGGAACACGACGGGAATGACCGCCAGCCCATAAGCGGGGTTCCAGTCGGCGCGGACGTTACCCTGGACGCCAAGGATATCGACAGCGCCGGCAAGTCCGGCCAGCCCGGCCGAAATGGCGAAGACGGCAATGGTGAGCTTCGGCACGCCGAGCCCCGCATGGATGGCCGCGCGTGGGTTGGCCCCGACGATCCTCAGCTTCAGGCCGAAGGCCGTGCGCGTCATCAGCAGATGTACGGTGATGATCGCCGCCAGTCCCAGAAGCAGGCCGCTGGTGATGGTCGTGTCGAGCAGACGCGGCAGCCGGTCCTCGACCGGCAAGGTGCGGGTCTGCGGCACGGTCGTGCCCGGATCGCGAAACACCAGCTTGACCAGCACATTGGCGAGCGAGGTGCCCAGGAACGTCATCATCAGCGTGGTGATGATCTCGTTGACGCCCTGATAGGCCCGCAAAAGGGCCGGCACCAGCGACCAGAGCATCGCAACCGCCATGGCGATGACAAACGAGCAGATCAGCGCCAGCCAGGCAGGCATGACTTCCACGAAAACCGGAGCGCTGGCGGCGGCCGTTACTGCGCCGAGCAGGAACTGGCCATCGCCGCCGAGATTCCACATGCCGGCGCGAAAGGCCACGATCAGGCCGGCGGCAAGAAACAGCAGCGGCGCCATGCGCGTCAGCGTCTGCTGGATGCCGAGCGGCGACAAAAGCCCTCTCTCGAGCACAAAGCCATAATAGGCAAGCGGGTCGACGCCGACGGCAAGCAGGATGCAGCCGGCGATGATAAGCGCGGCCAGTATAGGGCCGATGGTCATCAGCAGCCGATGCTGGATATCGCGGCGCGTGACCACAGCAGCCGTGGCATCGAGTGCGGTTGCGCCGGCGGCTGGGACGGTGTCGATGCTCATGCGGCAAGTCCGATCATCAAGCGACCGATCTTGGAGCGGGCATCGCCGACATTCTCGACCGTGCCGACCAGCGAGCCGTTCGAGATGACGGCGATGCGGTCGCACATGCTGAGCAACTCCTCCAGGTCGGTGGAGATGAGCAGCACGGCAAGGCCGCGAGCCGCCGTGTCGCGGATTCGCTGACGCGAAGCCAATGTGTTGGCGAGATCGAGCCCATAGGTCGGTTTGTTGAAGATCACCACTTTTGCGCCTTCGGCGAGTTCGCGCGCCAGCAGCACCTTCTGGATGTTGCCGCCGGAGAGCCAGGCGACCGGCGTTTTCAGGCTGGGCGTGCGCACGTCGTATTCGCGGACGAGCTGAGCGGCGCGCTTGTCGATTTCAGCGCGCTGCTCGACGCCGTTGCGCCAGAAGGGAGCGGCGCCGATCTGCTTGAGGAAGAAGTTGATCGAGACCGGAAAAGTCCCGACCGTGCCCTCGCCGAGCCGATCGTCGGTCAGGTAGCGAAGGCCTCGCTCACGGCGTTCGCCGACGCTCAGCGCCTCGATGGGCGTGCCCTGCAGCCGCACCGAACCGCTCACCGTCGCCCGCTGGCCAGCCAGCGCCTCCGCCAGTTGCTTCTGGCCATTGCCGTCGATACCAGCGATGCCCAGCAGCTCGCCTGGACGGATGTCGAACGAAATCGATAACAGGCCCGGCGCGTCGTCTGTCGGTGCGACTGCGAGTTCATGGACCTGAAGCAGCGGAGCCGCTCCGGCGTGAATGGTGCGAACCGGACGCTCGGACGCTTCCGGGTCGTCCTTCTGCTTGCCGAACATCAATTCGACGATCTCCGAAACGATCGCCTGCTCGCCTAGCGCGCGAAACCGCTCGGGAGGAATTTCGCCGACCTTGCGGCCGAGTTTCAGCACCGAGATTCGATCGCCAAAAGCCGCCGCCTCCTTGAGCTTGTGGGTGATGAAGACGATCGCCAGCCCCTGTTCGACAAGGCGGCGCATCAGCGCGCCCAGCTCATCGATGCCCTTCGGCGTCAGCATCGAGGTCGACTCGTCGAGGATCAGAAGCCGGCTGTTGCGCACCATCGCGCGCAGGATCTCGACCTGCTGCTGTTCGCCGAGCGAGAGTTCCGACACCTTGGCATGCAGCTTGACCGTGATACCGAGCGCCCTGGTGATTTCGGCGACGCGCGCTTCCAGTTCCTCGGTCTTCGGCCGCTGCCACCACGGGCCGCCGAGCAACAGGTTTTGCGCGACCGTCAGCGTCGGCACCAGCATCACGTGCTGGAATACGGTTCCGATGCCGAGCGCCAGCGCATGGCGCGGCGAGGTGATCGCGATAGGCTCGCCGTCGACCAGTAAGCGGCCCTCGTCCGGCTGCTGCAGGCCGGACAGCATGCCGATCAAGGTGGATTTTCCGGCGCCGTTTTCACCGAGCAGCACATGCACTTCACCCGGACGGATCGCCAGATCGACGCTGTCGTTGGCGACGACGCCGGGAAACCGTTTGGTCACGCCTTCAAGCGCGACGATGTCGTGCTTGTCGACCGACAATGAGGACCCACTACTCATGAAAGCCAAGGCCTTGAAAACATGAAATCGGTCCGGCGGGGTGAATTGTCACCCCTCCGGAAGTCTGCATTGAAGCGCCTTACTGGGCGACGCTGGTCATCAGCGCCCTGACGGCTGCTGCATCATAGACCGGATCGACCTTGGTCTTGCCGGAAATGATGTCCTCGCGCAGCGTCTGGATCTCCGCCCATACATTGTCCGGGATCGCAGCGGTTTTCAGAAGCCTGACCGAATCGTCCTTGAGGCCGATCGAGTAGCTCTTGGTGCCGAACGTGTCGGCCTTGAGGTCGGCGATCATCGCCGCATAGACCGGCTCGATGTTCCAAACCACCGACGACAGCAGGAAGCCTTTGTCGATCGGCGTCTTGTCGCCGATGACGTCGATGAAATAGACCTTGCCGCCATCGCCGGCCTTGGTCGTCTCGACCGCCTGCAGCATGCCGAAGCTCGAGCCGTTGCCCTGGCCGAAGATGATGTCGGCGCCCGATGCGATCACGCTTTCGGTAACGCGCTTGCCGCCGGCCGCATCGCTGTAGGCGGCGGGTCCGATCACCGCATAGGTGACCTTGACGTCCGGGTTCTCGGCCTTCACACCTTGCGCGAACGCCGCCGACTGCGAGTTCCACGACGGAGGCTCGCCGGACACGACGATGCCGACCGACTTGGAACGCGACATCTTGGCGGCGAGACGGCCGGCAAGGTACGCACCTTCGTGACCGCTCAGCGTGTAATCTGCGACGAGCCCAGCCTCCAGGCCGGTCGGCGTGTCGACGATCGCCACTGGCACCTTGGTTTCCTTGGCGATTTCGGGAGCCGCGGTGTTGTACCCGCTGGCATGGGCGATCAACAGGCTGGCGCCGTCGGCCGCCAGTTCGCGCAATGTCGGGCGCACGTCGCCATAGCCGAGCCCCTGCGCCGTCACTATCTCGACACCGGCAGCTTTCGCCGCTGCCTTGGCAGCGTCGATGCCTTGCTGGTTCCAGCCATAATCGGTGCCTTCTTCCGGCGTCAGGATGGCAATGGACTTGACTTCGGCGGCAAGTGCATTGCCCAGCAAGAGGCCGCTTAATATAACAGCGCTTACGCTGCCCTTCAGGAACTTAGACATGTTACCCTCTCTGTTCGGTTGACCCAAGATATTCTTATTGTTATTGCGCAAAAGCGAGGTAGACTGCCTGAACAATTCCACACGGAGTTCAGGCAAGGTGGTTGTGCGATACATTCTTCCGATAATTCTGGCGTTCACATCGTTCGCCAACGCGGTTGAATTGCGGCACATCACTGTGCGAACCGGCACCGAAGGGCTCGATCCGGTGCCGCTGACGATCTCGAATGCGGGGCGTGAGGCGCTTTCCTGCAATGCAGACTTCGCCCACTGGTATTCGGCCACGATCGCCACCGCGGCGCCTGGCAAGAGCGCCCGTATCGAGCTGTGGTTCGATCCAGAAACCGGGACATTTGCGATCCTCAACGACAAGCGCGAAAACCTGCCCGTCGAGCGGCTGTGGTGCGGCCTCGCCAGACAGGCATACGCCACGCGCGTGCAAATCGTGCTCGACCGGACCAGTGGAAGAAAGGGGCAAATGGCCGTGACCTGCAGCAGAGCGGACGACAGGCTGGTCTGCCGGTAGACGCTCGCTTTTTGCCAAGTCAGACACCGCCCCCGACCTTCACTCTGCCGCCAGGAATTTGTCGGTGAAGACGTCGTCGGCCGACAGGGCCGTTTTGAGCACGCCCTGATCCGTCAGCGTCTTCAGGGTCTCTTCCCATTGGGTCTTCGTCATCCAGCCGAGGCCGTGTTCCTTCGTTGCCGGGCTGTTGAACGTCGAAGCGATGTCGGCCTTGAGCTGGGCCAGCAGCACATCCTTCTTCTCCGCATAGCCAGGAACGGCCTTGGCGGTGATCTCGGCGGCTTCTTCCGGATGGGCCGCGACATAGTCGAAAGCCTCCCTGTAGGCCTTCACGAAGCGGCGCACGACATCGGCATTGTCCTTGATCATCGCTTCCGAGGTGAACAGTCCCGAGCCATAGGCCTTCCAGCCGTGATCCGCGCCGAGCATGATGCTCAGCGACCCTGGGCCGCCAGCCTTGGCTTCAAGTTCTGGCACTTCGGCGTCGAGATAACCGACGACCGTCTGCACCCGTCCGAGCAGCAGGTAGCTTTCGTACGGCGGCGAGACGCTGTTGAGCGTCATGTCCTTCTCGCTCATGCCGTTGGCAGCCAGGAAGCCCCTGAAGAAAATGTAGGTGGAGCCCGCCGGGTGGATGCCGATGGTCAGGCCCTTGAGGTCTGAAGGCTTGGTCAGCTTGAGCGTCTTGGCGAGCGAAATAATGCCCAGCGGCGACTGCTGGTTGACCGCCGCCAGCGCCACGACGGGAACATTCTGCGACCTTGCCACGGCAAGCGTGGGAAGATCGCCGAAGCCGAATTCAGCGTTGCCGTTGCCCACCAGCCGCATGGCATCCGGCGAGCCGGACCCTTTGCGGACCTCGCTCACATCGATGTCGTTCTTGGCGAAGAAGCCTTTTTCCTTGCCGACAAAGAACATGGCGTGATTGCCGCGCACCACCCAGTCGAGCTGAACGTTGACCGTGTCCGCCGCCAGCGCCGCGTTCGAGAAGCCAAGCGCGCCGACAAACGCCGCAAAGGTGGCTGCCTTGATAAGAGAGCGTCTCAGCATTGTCTGTTCCCTTGTTTGGTTGTTCGAAAGATCCTAGGCCTGGCTGAATTTCGGCGCCCACGGCACCACGACACGTTCAAGAATTTCGGCTGCGTAGTAGAAGGCGATGCCGAGCACTGAAACCAGCAGCAGCGCCGCGAAGACAAGGGCCGTGTCGAGTTGGGTCGACGCGAATTGGATGACGTAGCCGAGCCCGTCCGAGGCTCCGGCAAATTCGCCGACGATGGCGCCGATCACGCTCAGGGTCGCGGCTATCTTGGTCCCGGCCATCAGGCTCGGTAGCGAGTGGGGGACACGGATCCTGAACAGGATCTGGGTCGGGCTGGCGCCGACCGAATTCATCAGCGACAGAAGCGAACGGTCGACCGATTGCATGCCGGCCAGCATCGACAGCGTCACCGGGAAGAAGGCGATGACCAGAATCAGACCGATTTTGGGAGCGAGCCCATAACCGAACCAGAGGATGAAGATCGGCGCCAGCGCGACCTTCGGCACATTCTGGAACAGCACGACGAGCGGGTAGAGCGCGCGGCCCAGCCAATCGAAGCGCACGATGACGAGAGCAAGCGCAATGCCGACTATGACCGAGACAAGAAAGCCAAACAGGATTTCGCCTGCCGTGACCACCGTCGCCTGCATGAGAGTGCCCCACTGCGCGACCAGCGATTTCGCAATCTCGGATGGGGCAGGAACGATAAAGGAAGATATCGAGAATATCCGCACCGCGGCTTCCCACAACACGATCGTCACCAGCAGAAGGATAGCCGCCGGAAGCCAGCTGCTTGTTGCCGCGTCCCAGCCGGAAACCGGTTGCGGCGATGAGAGATTCATGAGGGGTTGCCTGCTCACGTCGCGCCTCCCGGCTGGTGACTGGAGCGCAGCATCGTTCGAAGCTGAAGCACCAGCCTGACGAATTCGGGGACTTCGGTCACGGAAGCGTCGCGCGGATAAGGCAGCGGAATGTCCAGGCTCTGGGTAATGCGTCCCGGTTTGATTCCCAGCACATGGACCTGGCGCGACAACTGAATGGCTTCGTCGATCGAATGCGTCACGAAGACGATCGTCTTGCCGGTCCGCTGCCAGATCTCCAGCAGCGACTGGCCCATCGAGTCGCGGGTGATCGCATCAAGGGCGCCAAACGGCTCGTCCATCAGCAAGACCGCCGGATCGAGCGCCAAAGCCCGGGCGATGGCAACCCGCTGCCGCATGCCGCCAGACAGTTCGTTTGGGCGCTTGTGGGCGGCATCGCCAAGTCCCACTAGGTCCAGCATTTCCTGTCCACGTGCCCGCAGCGCCGAGCGCGACATCGATTTGTCGGCGATGCCGAGCAGCATCGAGGCATTGTCGACGGCGTTTTTCCACGGCAGCAGATTGGCATCCTGAAAGACCAGACCGATCATCCGCTTGCGCGCCGCTTCGCCTGGCGAAACGCCGGCAACCGAGACACTGCCGCTGCTCGGATTTACCAACCCAGCCAGCACTTTGAGCAGCGTACTCTTGCCGCAACCCGAAGGGCCGATCAGGGAAACGAACGAGCCTTGCGGAACTGCAAGGTCTATATCCCTGAGGATCAGCTGGCGGTTCCGATCCGTGCCCATGACCACCGAAACGCCTTTGGCGGAAATGAGGTCGTCGTGGCGCATGTGGGTCGGTCGGCCGCCGGCGGGTCGAATGGTTTCAACCTGCATGGTCGATCACCCCATGCATCGTGATTGGCCGCAGCTGCGCTGTCTTGATGGCACAGTCCGCATGAACGGCCAACCGGGTGAAGTCCCCGGCATGGCCAGCCTCATGCCTAACTCGTGCCATCGGCTACTCCCGGCCCTCGAGGATGCGGCGCACCGCGACCAGCTTGCGCGCCCGTTCGCCTTGCAGCGCCCTTATCTGTTCGGGCGTGTAGGAGAACATGCCCTCGCCCGACTTGATGCCGAACTTCGATGCACCGGTCTTCTCCAGCACCATCGGCGCCACATCATCCCGATTGGAGAGATCGGCGTTCAGGAACGAAGAGACGGATTTGTAGATATCGAGGCCGGCCATATCGAGCAGCGCCATTGGCCCGATGACGGCGATCTTGTAGCCGATGCCCCAGGATACGCAGGTGTCGAGATCCTCCGGTTCGATGACGCCGCGCTCGACCAGATCCACCGCTTCACGCAGCAGTGCGTAAAGCACGCGATTTTCGACGAAGCCGGGAACGTCTTTCTTCACGACCACCGGCAACAGCCCGATCGAGCGGATCAGGTCGCGTATCGTCGCCACCGTTTCGGGCGCGGTCTTCTCGCCGCCGATCACCTCGATCATCGGGATGATGTGGGGCGGGTTCGACCAGTGCATGCCGACCATCCTGTCGGGGTGCGAGATATGGGCCTGCAGCTTGGTGATCGGAATACCCGACGTGTCCGAGGCGACGATCACCGAAGAGCCGATCAGCGGGTCGATGGCGCGATAGGTTTCGGCCTTGGTGTCGATATTCTCAGGCACATTCTCGATGACCAGTTCCGCCCCATCGACGGCCTCGGCGACGGTGCGGGCGAAGCGCACCGTGCCGGCGCCCGTTGCCGGCACCTTGATGTCGAGACGGTCCAGAACCCCGCCGGCGATGTCGAGCATGCCGCGGGCACGTTCGACCGCGACTTCGGAAACATCGTACGCCGCCACATCGAGCCCGCCGCGCGAAAGCCGCGCGGCGATGCCCGGACCCATCGTTCCCAGTCCGATGAGGGCGGCGCGCTTGATCATCATGCGGCCCTTGCGGGAGCCGCAGCGGTTGCCGTTTTGAAGGCCGGGCGCGCGGCGATTGCGGCGACCCAGCGCTCGAGATTGGGCAGCGACGGCCGATCAATCTTGAAGTCGATGCAGCGTTTCAGGATCGGTGCGCAGGCGATGTCGGCAATGGTCAGCTTTCCCAGCGCCAGGAATTCCTTGCCGGCCAGATGCCCGTCGATGATCTTGAGCTGCGCCACCAGGTCCTTGACCTGTTCCTTGTATTCGGCGGTCTGTTCCTCTGGCGTCAGCTTGGCGCCCTTGAAGGCAGCCATATAGCCGGGATTGACCGCCGCCAGCAGAAAATCCATCCAGCGCTCGACCTCGGTCTTTTCCGCAGCGGTGGCGCCGTTCAGCCGCTCGCCGCCGGATGCCGCGAGATAGCGCAGGATGGTGTTGGACTCCCAGATCACGGTGTCGCCGTCGACCAGCGTCGGGACTTTCGACGTCGGATTAAGCGCCTTGTATTCGGCCGTCTGGGTGTTTTCGAACTGGCGGCCGTAATCTTCGCGCTTGTATGGCGCGCCAAGCTCTTCGAGCATGAAGAGCACCTTTTGAACGTTGCCCGATGTCTGGCGGCCTAAGAGCTTGTACATATCATCTCCTCGATTGTGGCCTACTTGCCGGCCGGCAGCGGCTTGTAGACGATAGCGTCCATTTCGATCTTGGTGTTGATGACGGCCTTTGCCTCCACCGTCGTGCGCGCCAGCACCGCGTCGCCGATCCCTTCGAGAAACGCCTTGTTGTAGCGGCCGAAGTCGCGCGTATCCTCGAGATAGGTGGTGATCCGCACGACATCGGAGAGCGTTGCGCCCTCATCGGCAATGACGCGCGCGATGGTCCTCAGCGTCGCCAGTGTCTCTTCCTCGATCGTGCCGCTGATCATGTTGTTGTTCTCGTCCTTCGGCACCTGGCCGGAGACGAAAATGAAATCGCCGGCACGCACCGCCGGATGAAACGGCAGGTTCGGATTCTTCTTGCCGATGGCGTAGTGGCTGGCGGATTTTCGCGTGCTGTCGCTCAACCTATCCCCCTAGAGAACGCTGGTTTCGATGATATCGACGCCACGGACGCGGTCGATGAGGTAGACGATGCCGCGATCGTCGATGGTGACGTCGTTGGAAGACGATCGCTCGGCGCCCTCAGGCGCATCGGGCACGAAATGGCCGACCTCCTTGGGTGCGAACGGGTCGGCGATGTCGACCAGCCGCAGCCCCTGGGCGAACCATGCAAACGGAATGATGGTGCCCTTGAACCGCTCGGAAGGCTGATGGCAGCCGGTCATTGGCGGTTGTGGTTCGCCATCCGGGTCGAGGCCAGGCACCTGGAAGGTCGAGATCGGCAGCGGGTTCGTTTCGTCGGTGATGTCGTAGATCCAGGTGAAGGCCGGCGGCGAAGCTCGGAGCTTGGCGACATCCTCGTCCGCCACCACCATGATGTTGCGGCCCTTGAGCGGCTGCGGGATCGGCAGGCATGTGTGCGTGGGATGCGGGAAGCTCGGGCTCGAATTGACATGCGAGACAAGCTTCGGCTTCGAAATGTCGGAAATGTCGAGGATGAAAAGGCCGTGATGCCAGTAGCTGACATAGAGCCGGTCGCCCATGCGTAACGGATGGTGGCAGCGCGGCGTGACGTAATCATGCCACGGATACTCTTCGCCGCCGCCGGTCCATTGCCCCGGTATCCACCAGCGGCCGATTTCGACCGGATTTACCGGATCGATCAGGTCGAGGATCATCACGATGTTGCCGACATAGCCGTCGGCAGTCGGCGAGATATAGGCATAGCGGCCGTCATAGTCGTAGCGATGCACGCCATGGCCGCCGGTTATCCACTTCGAGATCAGCCTCGGCTCCGCCGGTCGGGTCGTGTCGTAGAGCGCCAGGCCACCGCCGAAATCGGCCGGGCCCGCATTGCCGAAGCGCTCGTGGTTGATGATCATCAGACCGTCCTGGGCGCGCACCTTGTGCGAGTGCCAGCCGGGCGGAACGTCGATCGTCGCGACCTTCCTGGGATTGCGCGGATCGGAAATGTCGACAAGCGTCGTGCCGCTCGGCGGACGCATGTGGCCGATATAGAGAATGTTGCCGTCGACCCAGACCTGACCACCGCCCGGACAGTCGACATGGCCGATCTGCTTTGTGTTGAACGCCGAAACCAAATGCATCCGCCCTTGCTGCTGAACCGTCTCGTTCGATGTCCGCGCCACTATGGCGGCGCGGACGGTTTCCGCTGCAAACTAGACGATGCGGAGCAGATCGCCGGCCTGGTTGCGGCCCCAGCGCTTGTAGAGCAGCAGCGCCTTCTGTGTCGGCGCATCGGTCGCGCCGAAGAAGATGACCGGCTCGGTCGAGGAGCCATTGATATGCTCGACCCAGCAACCGCCCGGTATGGCGATCGTATCGAACTGGTTCCAGTCGTAGCGCTTGCCATCGATCATCGAATGGCCATTGCCGCGGAACGGCGCCAACAGCAGGCTGGCGGTCTCGCGTTGCGGCAGCGTCTTTTCGCCCGGCCGCAACATCTGCACGTAGAAGTTGATCGTGCGGAAGACCGGGCCGCCGGTGGTGGGGTCGACATAGTCGATGACGATGCCTTCATGCGGATCGCCGTCCCAATCCTTGTGCGCGTCGAGGATCGCTTCCATCTTTTCCCAGCGATAGACATACATCGGCGACGACAGGCCGCCGCCGCGCTTGTGGTCGACGAAGCGCGGCATCAGGCCGCCCTCGCCATAGATTCGCTGCGAATAATCGCTCGGAAAACGCGCGGTCTGCACCTTCTTCTCGACTTCCTTGCCGTCGACCATCTCGGTGTATTTGTGATCGAAATGCACGGCGTGCAGCGTCTCGACCAGCGGCAGGTCGAGGACAGAAAGGTTGACCGCCTGTTCGCCGCCGACCGTGCCGTGATTGTGCCAGGCGTCGTTCGGCGTCAGCACCATGTCGCCGGGGCCGAAAACCACGTCCTCGCCCTCGACGCCGGTAAAATTACCCTTGCCGGTCAGGCCAAAACGTATGGCGCTCGGCGAATGCTTGTGCGGCGGCATGATCTCGTCCGGATCATTCAGGCGGTAGGCGGTGTACATGGTGCTGACCGAGGCGCGCTTGGGCGCGAGCCCCGGATTGACCAGGATCAGCGACCGGCGCTCGCTGTCGTCCATGGTCACCAGTTCGGCGGCGCGCTGCAGCAGCGGCTCGATATCGGCATAGGACCAGACGAAGGGGATCGCCTTCGAGGTCGCCATGAGCTGCTTGATCTCGTCGTGATCGACGCCTTCCGACGTCGCCCAGAACGGGAACATATTCTTTTCGTAGAGGGCGTCATAAAGGCCCTTCAGCGCTGCCTTCTTGTTGGTGACGGTAAGGTCTGCCGGTTGCGCCAAGGACATCTCTGACACCTCTCTTCACGAAGAAAATGCGTTTAACCAACTCAACCGTATTCGGATTGGTTTTTCTGGACAATCCCAAAACTGAGAATTTTAAAAATTTTTGGTTGAGTGCTTCTATGGAGGCCGAATGGCCCCAAAAGAGGCAAGAAAGTCGAAAAGATGCGAGAAAATGGCCGGCGGATCGTACCATTGCGGCCGTGGCAATCGCTCGGCAGCCCAAACCAACTCGAATTTTGTTTTCAACCAAAGGAACTTGGTTGAACCCGGGCGACAGCAATCAGGCGGCCATGCTTTGTTCAGCACGGCCGCGGATCAGGTCCGAGGCCTTTTCGGCGATCATGATGACCGCCGCATTGATGTTGCCGCAAACGAGATCCGGCATCACGGAAGCATCCACCGCGCGAAGGCCGGCAACGCCGCGCACCCGTAGTTGCGGGTCGACCACCGACTCCGCGTCGACACCCATGCGGCAGGTGCCGGCCGGATGATGCACAGTGATCGAGGTGTTGCGAATATGCTCATCGATCTCATCGTCGCTCTGGCATTGTGAGCCCGGAAAGAACTCCGAGGCGATGAACGGCGTCATCGACGGTTGTGCAGCGAGGTTGCGCGCGACGCGGAAGCCGGCGCGAAGCGACTGCCAGTCGTGCGGCGATGACAGGAAATTCTGGTGGATCAGCGGCGCAGCCAACGGGTCGTTCGACGCCAGTTCCACGCTCCCCCTGCTCTTCGGCTGGACGGCGACGATGCGGGTCGCAAAGCCATCGGCGAAGGGCGCCTTGAATGGCGGCATGTAAGGCCATGCGGCAAGCGGCGCAGCCGTGAAAAGCAGCTGAACATCCGGCAACGGCCGGCTTGCATCGCTCTTCAGAAACGCCACGACCCCGCCGGGCACATCTCCCGAAAAGCCCTTTCCGGTAAAATAGGTCTTGACGAAATCCAGCCCGATACGATCGGCCCGCATCATCTTGTGGAACGGCCCCGGCTGCTTGCGCCGATACATCAGAATGACCGAGACATGGTCCTGCAGGTTCTTGCCGACCTGCGGACGGTCTACTTTCGTCTCGATACCATGCGCGGCGAGCTCGCCGCTATCGCCGATCCCCGACAGCATCAGCAACTGCGGCGTGTTGATGACGCCGCCGGCAAGCACGACCTCATGCCGCGCCAGCACCTGGTGGGTCGCGCCGCCCCTGGTATAGGCGATGCCGGTCGCTCGCCCATCCTTCAGCACGATCCGCGTCGCCATCGCGCCGGTCAGCACCTTGACATTGCTGCGGCGCATGACGGGACGCAGATAGGCCGACGCGGTCGAGCAGCGGCGACCGTTTGCGATCGTCATCTGCAGGCGGCCAAAGCCTTCCTGCACCGGGCCATTGTAATCGTCGGTCTGGGGGTATCCGGCATCCCGGCTCGCCGTAGCGAAGGCATCGATCAGTTCGTCCTTGTAGCGGCAGAACTGCGTGTTCAACGGCCCGCTGCCGCCGCGATAGTCGCTCTCGCCCTTTTCCCAGCGCTCCTGCTTCTTGAAATAGGGCAGCACCTTGTCGAATGACCAATCGGTGAGACCGCTGGCCGCCCAGCGATCGTAATCGCCGCGATTGCCGCGCACATAGGCCATGGCGTTGGTGGAGGAGGAGCCGCCGATGACCTTGCCGCGCGCACATTCGACCTTGCGTCCGCCGACATTGGCCTCGGGCTCGCAGAAATACATCCAGTCGTGACGGCGTTCGGTCAGGATCTTACCCCAGCCGAGCGGGATGTGGATCATCGGATCGCGATCCCAGTCGCCAGCTTCCAGGAGCAGCACGGAAACATCAGGATCTTCGCTCAGGCGGTTTGCAAGCACGCAGCCGGCCGACCCGGCTCCGACAATGACATAGTCGAATGTTTCCCCAAACGGCATGCACTGTCCTCAGGAGAAGACGGCCCCGCCGAGATATGAGCCGTCAAAGAAACAACTGCGGTACTCAACCATCGCGCAACTGGTGTTGTCAACCACCGGGCGCAGATGTAGATTGGTTGAGTTGGTTGAGTGCCGTTCTCATCGATTCCGTGTCACAACTTGATATCGGGACGTCGAGTCGACCGCTGCCGATCAGACAGGAGATTTGGTTTTGAGCGCATTCGAGCCGCAGGTCGTATCTTCGGACCTCGACGACATCATCGCAGCGGTCCGCCAGTTGCAGCAGGGCGGCGGCAAGCTTCCTTCCGAGCGTGACCTTGCCGAACATCTCAACGTGAAACGTCATCAGCTTCGCAAGGCGCTCGAGATGCTGCGCCAATCAGGTGATTTGAAACCGACGCGCGCCAGGCGTGCGCCGACCGCCCTGCCCCGATATGGCGAAGAACTTGTCAGGGTAACCAACCCCATCGAGGTTCTGGAGTTGCGCCTGCTCATGGAACCGGGCCTCGCCCGGCTGGCATCGCTGCGCGCCTCCTCGTTCGAGACGGCCCGGATCATCGATGCGGCAACCACGCCGGAGAATGCCTCGTCTGGCGCGGTCGATTTCGCTTTTCATTCCGCCATCGTCGCTGCCGCCCGCAACCATCTTGCCGCCGAATTCTACAAGATGCTGCGCCAGGTCGGGGTCGATGCGCGGGTCAAGGTCGCACGGGCCGCAGCACCCACCTGCCCTAAGCGGATCGCCGAGCGCGACGGCGAACATCGTCTGATCGCCGAAGCGATCTCGAAACGCGACCCCGAAGCAGCCGAAGCGGCCATGCGCGCGCATTTGCTATCCGTGCAAAGACGAATCACGGAACGGTCGAATGCCGGCGCTTTTGCGGCATGAGCGTCTCGCTTTCTAGCCAGACAGCCTGCTCGCGGGAACTTTCAAATTGATGCGTCATTTCGACGTGCTGGTCGTCGGCGCCGGATCTGCCGGCTCGGTGGTGGCTAGCCGGCTAAGCGAGGACAGCGCGTGCCAGGTCGGCCTGATCGAAGCCGGGGTCATGCCGTCCGATCCCGATATCGCCGACCCGTTGAAATGGACGATGCTGCAGGGCCGCGCCTATGACTGGGCTTATCGGACGGTGCCGCAACCCTTTACCGCAAACCGCGTCCACGAATGGCCGCGCGGAAAGATCGTCGGCGGTTCTAGCTGCCTGCATGCCATGGCCTATGTGCGTGGCCATCCCGATGATTTCCAGCCCTGGGCAGTAGCAGGCGGCGAGCGCTGGTCCTTTTCTGGCTTGTTGCCGGGCTTCGTCCGCAGCGAAGCTTTCACCGCGTTCGATGCGCCGTCGCGCGGCCGCTGCGGACCGTTGGACGTCTATCTGCCGGATGCGGAGGTCAGCCCCGTCGTCCGCGCCTATATCGCCGCTGGACAGGCCATGGGGATCCCCGCCCTGACCGACCACAATAGCGGCGAGCTCGCCGGCACGAGCCCTAATTCGCTGAACATCCGCGCCGGCAAGCGCCTGAGCGTCGCCGACGCCTACCTGCCGCCGGAGGTCATGGTGCGACCGAACCTCGCTCTGCTCCCCGCTCACGAGGTCGATCACCTCGTGCTGGAAGGCCAGCGGGCCACGGATGTGGCTGTCGTGTGCGATGGGGGGAGCATGACGATCTCCGCCGACAGGATCGTTCTTTGTGCAGGCGCGGTGTCGTCGCCGCTCATCCTCATGCGATCGGGCATCGGCGATCCGGATACGCTGAAGCGGGCGGGGATTCGCTGTCGTGCCGACCGGCGCGATGTCGGCCGCAATCTGCAGGACCATCTGCTGGCCCTTGGGAACGTCTACATCACGAAAAAGCCGCTGCCCCCGTCGCGCCTGCAGCACTCGGAATCGCTGATGTATCTGCACGGCAGCGACCCGACCCGTTCGACGGGAAGCCCCGATATCGTACTCGCCTGCGTCGTTGCTCCATCGGCCGCAGTGGGCTTGAATGCACCACCCTACGGCTCGGCTTTCACGATACTATGCGGCGTCACCCAGCCGACCAGTCGTGGGCGCATCGCACCGGGCGGGCCGGGCCGAAACGATGCACCGATCATCGATCCGCATTATCTCGAAACCGAACATGACCGGGCCGTTTTCCGGATAGCGCTGAAGACGGCGCGCGCGATTGGCCATCATCGAGCGCTCGACGAGTGGCGCGATGTGGAAGTCCTGCCGGGATCACAGGTGCAGTCGGACGACGAGCTTGATGCTTTCATCGCCAGCGCTGCCTCCACACATCATCATCCTGCCGGCACGTGCAGGATGGGCGGTGATGCCGACGCAGTCGTCGACCCGGATTTGCGGCTGAACGGCTTCGACAACGTCTTCATCGTCGACGCGTCGGTGATGCCGACGATCCCGAGCGGACCCATCAATGCCGCGGTAGTCGCCATAGCGGAAACCTGGGCGTCAGCTCCGCCTAAAGCGCGTCGCGTTTGACCGCCGCATTAGCGCATGATCCCAAAAATCGGATCGGCCGGGCATGGCCCGAATCGGATCGATCCCAAACGGCCTATTCCGCCCAGAGTTCCCGGCGCAGTTCGCGCCAGCTTGCTTCGTCCGGTGCGACAAGAAGGCCACCGCCGACATGCGACGGCCGATAGGTGCTGCCGTCGAAACGCGCGGCGTAACCACCGGCCTCGGCATGGATCAGCACACCGGCCAGATGATCCCACGGCATCAGCTTGTTGTAGACGACGAAGTGGGCGTGGCCGCTCGCCAGCAGGCGGTATTCGTGGGCCGCGCAGCGATAGCCGAATTGCGACAAGCATTTCGTCTGGTTGCGCGCCAGCCGTGACCGTTCCGGCTCGGGCATGTATTGCCAGGAAACCGCGCCGGTCATTTGCGAGATCGGCGCAGGCTCGGCGACATGCACCTTCTCCAAAGTGCCATGCGCATGCCGTATGTGGCTGCCAGCACCGCTGGCGCCGATCAGCCAGTCCTTGCCGATGGGATCGTGAATGATGCCGGCGACGGTCTCGCCCTTCACGACGACGCCGAGCATGACGCCGAACAGCGGCACGCCTGAGGCGAAATTGAAAGTGCCGTCGACGGGATCGATGACGAAGGCGAGATCGGCTTCGCCGAGGCCCTGGAGCAGCGCCGGGTCGTCGGAGCAGGCTTCCTCGCCGACGATCATCGCCTGCGGGTAGCGCTCACGCAGCCTGACGGTGATGAGCCGCTCGGCACTCACATCGGCCTCCGTCACCAGATCGGCTGCCGAGGTCTTCTGGCGGACGTCGCCCTCATCCAGCCGGCGAAAGCGCGGCATGATCTCGGCAATGGCAGCGTCGGACAGAAGCGTGGCGAGCCAGTCGATCGCGGTATCGTCAAATGTCATCGGGAATGTCTTGCCTTGCGGTCAGGGTTTCGTTGAGTGCGGCGAAATCGAACAGCTTTCTGTCGAGCAGATGCGAGGGCCGCACATTGGTCATGGCGTGGATCATCGTGTCCTTGCGGCCGGGCATGCGCTTTTCCAGGTCGTCGAGCATCGCCTTCATCGCATTGCGCTGCAAGCCGTCCTGGCTGCCGCACAAATCGCACGGGATGATCGGGAACTTCATGGCGCCGGCGAATTTTTCGAGATCGGCCTCGGCGCAATAGGCAAGCGGCCGCAGCACCATGACGTCGCCGTCGTCGTTGAGCAGTTTTGGCGGCATGGCGGCGAGGCGCCCGCCATGCAACAGGTTCATGAAAAAGGTTTCGAGAATGTCTTCGCGGTGGTGGCCGAGCACCAAAGCCGAGCAGCCCTCCTCGCGCGCGATGCGGTAGAGATGGCCGCGCCTGAGCCGCGAGCACAGCGAACAATAGGTGCTGCCCTGGGGAAGCTTGTCGGTCACCACCGAATAGGTGTCCTGATATTCGATGCGGTGCGCAATGGCGTATGTGTTGAGATAATCGGGCAGAATGTGCTTTGGAAAGTTCGGCTGGCCCTGGTCGAGATTGCAGGCCAGCAGGTCGACCGGCAGCAGCCCGCGCCATTTGAGGTCGAGCAGCAACGCAAGCAGGCCGTAGGAATCCTTGCCGCCGGACAAGGCGACCAGCCAGCGATCGCCGGGCCTGACCATCGAAAAATCGTCGATCGCCTGACGGGCGAGACGCAGCAGCCGCTTGCGCAGCTTGTTGAATTCGACGGAGGACGGCACATCGGCAAACAGCGGATGAAAGCCGCCTGCGGCGTCAGTGATCGGTTCGATTGTTTCTGGCAGCATGTTCATGGCGCGGCGGCCCCAAAAATCCTTGTTGCTGCCCGGAGTAGCGCATCGGCCCGAAAATCGAAATCGATTTTCGGAGCCCCAAAGAAAAGGCCGCCTCGAGGGCGGCCTTCGATGATGTCGCAGATGAAAAAAATCGATCAGCGCGAATAGAATTCGACGACCAGGTTCGGTTCCATCTGCACGGCGAAGGGAACATCCGACAGCCCGGGGATGCGCCCGAAGGACGCCGTCATCTTGTTATGATCGACCTCGATGTAATCAGGCACGTCGCGCTCAGCCAGGCCTACCGATTCCAGGACGATCACCAGCTGCTTCGACTTTTCGCGCACTTCGATGACATCGCCCGGCTTGCAGCGGTACGAGCCGATGTTGACGCGCTTGCCGTTGACATTGATGTGGCCGTGATTGACGAACTGGCGAGCGGCAAAAATGGTCGGCACGAACTTGGCGCGGTAGACGACCGCGTCGAGACGAGACTCGAGCAGGCCGATCAGGTTCTCCGAGGTGTCGCCCTTGCGGCGGTTCGCCTCTTCATAGACCTTGCGGAACTGCTTTTCCGACACGTCGCCGTAGTGACCCTTCAGCTTCTGCTTGGCACGCAGCTGGAGGCCGAAATCGGAAAGCTTGCCCTTGCGGCGCTGGCCGTGCTGGCCGGGACCGTATTCGCGCTTGTTGACCGGGGATTTTGGGCGACCCCAGATGTTTTCGCCGAGACGACGGTCGATCTTGTATTTCGCGGATTCGCGCTTGCTCATCGCATTCCCTTTCAAAAAGACACACCCGGCACCTCATGGTCCGGGTGAAGGAAACGCGCCCTCCTCTGGCCCCCGTTTTCGAGACCTGACAGGGTTCTCCCACGCAACGCGGCGGAAAACCCACGGGACACGTCATTCTAGACAAGACTCCGGGAGGAATAGAGCGGCTTCCCAAATGTCCTGCGCACATAAAGAAACCACCGGACATTGCGGCCCGGTGTTGGTGGGCTGATTAGACGGAGATTCAACTGGTGTCAAGCTCGCCACTGGCGTCGGTGATGGCAGCCGCAGTTCCCGCGCGCGGACGTGCTGACCGCGGCTATCCAACCATGGGACCGGACCTTGGGTGCGGACCAGCGGCTAGTGTTTCGATTTCTTCTCCGGCAGGCCCTTGCGCTTGGTCTCGGCGAACTCCTCGAGCTGCTTTTCGCTCATCGACTTGTACATTCCCTTCGAAGCGCCTTTCAGCTCGCTCTTCTTGGTCTCGCCACGCTTGGCGGACAATGCCGCGCCGGCGGCTTTCTGCTGGGCTTTTGAAGTGGCTGGCATGATCGTTTCTCCCGTCTTGCGATGCGGGAAAAACGCACCGGTCGGGGTGATGTTCCCAGATATCAGGAAATCGCCAGCCCAAACCCCTGCATCAGGCGGCGAGTCGGGAAATCGACCCGCTTCGAGGTGAAGACAGCGAGGTCGGCGCCTTCCGGCAACGCCTCGCCGCGGTGGCTGGCCTCGGCATGCGCGAGCAGCGAGAGCGCCCGCCGTGCGATCGCCTCGGCGGGATCGAGCCAATCGACCGGCCAGGGTGCCGTCTTGCGCATGCGATTGGCCAGAAAGGGATAGTGGGTGCAGGCAAGCACGACGATGTCGGTCCGCAGTTCGTCATGTTCGATGAAGCACGGCGCGATCTCGGCACGCACCGCCTCTTCATCGACAAAGCCATCGCGCATATAGACTTCGGCCAGTCCCGCCAGACTATCGCTGCCAACCAGGCGGACATGGCATTTCTGTGCCCATTTGCCGATCAGGTCGCGGGTATACTGGCGCTTGACGGTGCCGGGCGTCGCCAGCACCGAAACCAGCCCGGAGCGCGTGCGTTCCGCCGCCGGCTTGATCGCCGGCACCGTGCCGACGAAAGGATGACCGGGAAATCTTTCGCGCAACGCATCGATGACCAGCGTCGAGGCGGTGTTGCAGGCGATGACCGAAATGGCCGGCGAAAAACGATCAAGCAGCTTGCCGAACAGCTCCAGCACATGTGCCCTCAGTGCCGCTTCCTCCCAAGCCCCGTAAGGGAAAGCCGCGTCGTCGGCGACATAGACGAAGCGGCGGTCGGGCATCAGCACCCGCGCTTCGCGCAGCACCGTCAGGCCGCCGATGCCGGAATCGAACATCAGGATCGGGCGGGCGCTTGAAGGATCGGTCATTGCCATCGTCTACAGGAGAAGGCGGAGAAGGCTGCGGGCCCGCGGCGGGAAGATGGTCACAAATCCTGATCCATCATTCTTGGGATGATGGACCACAGCAAATAACATTCGGTTACGGCTAAAGCCCTGTCTCTCAGGCCTGGTCCTTGTCTGCCGCCTTGGCGGCGCGGGCCGCTGCCGGAAGCCGCCTTGGATCATCGCCCGGCGATCCGTCGCCGCGCGGCATGGCCGGCGAAAACCTGTCCAGCGATGATATTATGCCGCGCAGCACCTTGAGTTCCGGCTCGGCGAAGCCGGCGCGCGTCAGCACCGCGCGCAGGTTGTCGACCATTTTCGGCTTCTTCGCCGCCGGGCGGAAATAGCCGCGCGCTTCGAGCGCGCCTTCCAGATTGGCGAACAGGCCGTGCAACTGTTCCTTGGTCGCCGGCATCATGTCGGGACTGGAAAAATTGGTTTTGGTCTCGTCTTCCAGGCCCGACTTCATCCACTCATAGGACATCAGCAAGGCGGCCTGGGCGATGTTGAGCGAGGAGAAGGCGGGATCGACCGGGAAGGTGACGATCTCGTCGGCGAGGCCGACCTCGTCATTGTAGAGCCCGAACCGCTCGCGGCCGAACAGGATGCCGGTGCGCTGTCCGGATCGCTGCCGCGCTCTCAGCGCCCTGCCCGCCTCGACCGGTCCGCGCACCGGTTTGAAATTATCGCGCGCGCGCGCCGTGGTGGCGAAGACGAAGTTCAGGTCGGCGACCGCCGAGGCCAGATCGTCATATACTCCAGCGGCATCGATGACGTGGTCGGCGCGGCTCGCGGCAGCGCGCGCCTTTTCGCTCGGCCAGCCGTCGCGCGGATTGACGAGGCGCAGTTCGGACAGACCGAAATTCGCCATGGCGCGCGCGACCATGCCGATATTCTCGCCGAGCTGCGGCTCGACCAGGATGATCGCCGGGCCGGTGGCAGGAGGGATGTCGTTGCTGGCTTGCATTGTCTCAATGAACTGCTGTTTGCGGCATTTCAGCGTCCCCTGCCATATCCGGCCGCGAAAATGAAGCTTTGGCAGGCAACGCCCGATGCCAGGGGCGAGCCCGCTGGGACGGATCGCCGTTTGCGCGGCCAAAAATGCTTTGATATACGGGCCGCATCCCCGGCCAAAGCCATGCGGGCAAGGCCGTTCCGATCCCCAACAATGAGGCATTCTTTCCATGGCGAAGATCAAGGTGGCGAACCCGGTCGTCGAACTCGACGGCGACGAGATGACCCGCATCATCTGGCAGTTCATCAAGGACAAGCTGATCCACCCCTATCTCGACCTCAAGCTTGAATATTACGACCTCAGCGTTGAGCACCGCGACGCCACCAACGACCAGGTGACCATCGATTCGGCCAATGCCATCAAGAAGCATGGCGTCGGCGTGAAATGCGCGACGATCACCCCCGACGAGCAGCGTGTCGAGGAATTCGGGCTGAAGAAGATGTGGAAGTCGCCGAACGGCACCATCCGCAACATCCTCGGCGGCACCATCTTTCGCGAGCCGATCATCATGAAGAACGTGCCGCGGCTGGTGCCCGGCTGGACCAAGCCGATCATCGTCGGCCGTCATGCTTTCGGCGACCAGTACCGCGCCACCGACTTCCGCTTCCCCGGCAAGGGCAAGCTGACGATCAAGTTCGTCGGCGAGGACGGCAAGGTGATCGAGCATGACGTGTTCGATGCGCCGGCCGCCGGCGTCGCCATGGCCATGTACAATCTCGACGACTCGATCCGCGAATTCGCCCGCGCCTCGCTCAATTACGGCCTGCTGCGCAACTACCCGGTCTACCTCTCGACCAAGAACACCATCCTCAAGGCCTATGACGGCCGCTTCAAGGACATTTTCCAGGAAGTCTACGAGGCAGAGTTCGAAGCCGAGTTCAAAGCCAAGAAGCTCTGGTACGAGCACCGGCTGATCGACGACATGGTCGCCTCCAGCCTGAAATGGTCGGGCGGCTATATCTGGGCCTGCAAGAACTATGATGGCGACGTGCAGTCGGACACCGTGGCGCAAGGTTTTGGGTCGCTCGGCCTAATGACCTCGGTGCTGATGACGCCGGACGGCAAGACGGTGGAGGCGGAGGCGGCGCACGGCACCGTCACCCGTCATTATCGGCAGCACCAGAAGGGCGAGGAAACCTCGACCAATTCGATCGCCTCGATCTTCGCCTGGACGCGCGGCCTGGCGCACCGCGCCAAACTCGACGACAATGCCGAGCTGATGCGTTTTGCCGAGACGCTGGAAAAAGTCTGCATCCAGACCGTCGAAGCCGGCTTCATGACCAAGGATCTGTCGCTGCTGATCGGTCCCGACCAGCCATGGCTTTCGACCACCGGCTTCCTCGACAAGATCGACGAGAATCTGCAGAAGGCGATGGCCTGACCAGCGTTGTGAGCAGGCCCGTCGTCTACGGGGCGGACTACAGCGTCTATGTGCGCATCGTCCGCCTCGCACTCGAGGAAAAAGGCATCGGCTACGAACTCGTGCCGGTCGACATCTTTGCGGCGGACGGCATTCCGGGCTGGTATCTCGACCATCAGCCGTTCGGCCGCATCCCGGCCTTCGAGCATGACGGGTTCCGCCTCCACGAGACCGGCGCGATCGCCCGCTATGTCGACGAAGCGTTCGACGGCCCGGCGTTGCAACCGATCGAAGCCCGGCCTCGCGCACGTATGAACCAGATCATCGGCATGCTCGACGCCTATGCCTATCGAGCCATGGTCTGGGATGTCGCCGTCGAGCGACTGGAGAAAACGGCGCCTGACGAGGCTTTGATCGCCAATGGGCTTCTGCAGGCGGCGACAGTGCTTCGCGCACTCACCTCACTGAAAGCCGCCGGGCCGTGGCTGCTGGGCGAGCAACTGACGCTGGCCGACCTGCATGCAGCACCCATCATCGGCTATTTCGTCAAGGTCACTGAGGGGCAAAACCTGCTGGCGGAGTTTGCCGATATTCGGGACTGGTGGGCTCGCATCGCCGGACGGGAGAGTTTTGCGAAGACCGAAAAGGCTGGGTGACAGCAGGGGCCCGTGCCTGCCCGCTGGTGCGGCGCTCCCCTTCTCCCCCTTGTGGGAGAAGGTGGCCTCGCGAAGCGAGGTCGGATGAGGGGTGTTCCAGCTTGGCACCAACAGCACTCCGGCCAGCACCCCTCATCCGTCTTGGCGCTGCGCGCCAATCCACCTTCTCCCACAAGGGGAGAAGGCAAGACCCGATCAGGCCGCCTCCAGAGCCGCCTTCACCGCAGCGATCGCGTCTTCGGCCCTTGAGGCGTCCGGGCCGCCGGCCTGGGCCATGTCAGGCCGACCGCCGCCGCCCTGCCCGCCCAATGCCGCGGACGCTACGCGCACCAGATCGACAGCGCTGAAGCGGCCGGTCAGGTCGTCGGTGACGCCGACCACGACGCTGGCCTTGTTGTCCTCGCCGGCGCCGACGAAGACGACGACGCCGGAGCCGAGCGACTTCTTGCCGGCATCGGCCAACGGCTTCAAATCCTTCGGCGCGACGCCCGATACCGCCTTGCCGAGGAAGCCGACACCGGCAATGGTCTCGTTCTCGGCAGGCACGCCGGCTGGCGAGCGGTCGCCCAGCGCCAGTTTCTTGCGCGCTTCGGTCAGTTCTTTCTCGAGCTTCTTGCGCTCGTCGAGCAGCGCCTCGACGCGCGCCGGCACGTCGGCCGGCGAAATCTTCAGCGCCGCCGCAGTGGCCTTCAACCGTTTGTCCTGCTCGTCGAGATGCTTTCTGGCCGCCTCTCCGGTCAGCGCCTCGATGCGGCGCACGCCGGCGGCGACTGCGCTGTCCGACACGATGCGCACCAGACCGATATCGCCGGTCGCCCTGACATGGGTGCCGCCGCATAGCTCGACCGAATAGGGCCGGTTGGCCTTGGCGCCATGCAAGCCCGTGCCCATCGAAACGACGCGCACCTCATCGCCATACTTTTCGCCGAACAGCGCCATGGCGCCTTCGGCAATGGCATCGTCGACCGACATCAGCCGCGTGGTGACCGGGCTGTTCTGGACGACGATCTCGTTCGCCATCCGCTCGACCTCTTCGATCTCGTCCGGCGAGATCGGCTTGTTGTGCGAGATGTCGAAGCGCAGACGCTCGGGCGCGACCAGTGAGCCCTTCTGCGCGACATGGGTGCCGAGCACCTCGCGCAGCGCTTCGTGGATCAGATGCGTCGCGGAATGGTTCGCGCGCAGCCTGGAGCGGCGCGCATGGTCGACCTTCAGTTCGACGGTCGCGCCCGTGTCGACCGTGCCGTCGGCCACCTTGCCGAGATGCACGAAAAGCCCGTCGGCCTTCTTCTGCGTATCGGAGATCTCGATTGAGAACCCTTCGCCTGAAATGACGCCGGTATCACCCACCTGGCCGCCGGATTCGCCATAGAACGGCGTCTGGTTGACGACCACGGCAACCGCCTCGCCGTTGGCGGCGCTGTCGACGATCTTGCCGTCCCTGACCAGCGCCTGGATGAGGCCTTCCGCCTGCTCGGTCTCGTAGCCGAGGAACTCAGTGGCGCCATGCTTCTCGCGCACCGGGAACCACACTGTTTCGGTCGCCGCCTCGCCGGAACCAGCCCAGCTCTTGCGCGCCTCGGCCTTCTGCTGCTCCATCGCATTGGTGAAGCCGGCAAGATCGACCGAGATGTTGCGCTGACGCAGCGCGTCTTGCGTCAGATCGAGCGGAAAGCCATAGGTGTCGTAGAGCTTGAAGGCGGTCTCGCCATCCAGCATGTCGCCGGCACCCAGCTTTTCCGTCGCCTCCGAAAGCAGGCCCAAGCCGCGCACCAGCGTCTTGCGGAAACGGGTTTCTTCAAGCTTAAGCGTCTCGGTGATCATCTGTTCGCCGCGCACCAGTTCCGGATAGGCCTGGCCCATCTCGCGCACCAGCGCCGGCACCAACTGCCACATCAGCGGATCACCGGCGCCCAAAAGCTGCGCGTGGCGCATGGCGCGGCGCATGATGCGACGCAGCACGTAGCCGCGGCCCTCATTGGACGGCAGCACGCCGTCGGCGACCAGAAAGCAGGACGAACGCAGATGGTCGGCGATAACGCGGAACGATCCGACGGTGTCGGCATCCGGACCGCGGCCGAGCGCGGATGACGCGGCCTCGATCAGGTGACGGAACAGGTCGGTCTCGAAGACGCTCTCGACCCCTTGCAGAATGGAGGCCATGCGCTCCAGGCCCATGCCGGTGTCGATCGACGGGCGCGGCAGGTCGATGCGCTCATCCTTCGTCACCTGTTCATACTGCATGAACACCAGGTTCCAGAATTCGAGGAAACGGTCGCCATCCTCCTCGGGGCTGCCGGGAGGGCCGCCCCAGATGTGCTCGCCACGGTCGATGAAGATCTCCGAGCACGGACCGCAAGGTCCGGTGTCGCCCATCGCCCAGAAATTGTCCGAGGTCGGAATGCGGATGATGCGATCGTCGGAAAAGCCGGCGATCTTCTTCCAGTAGCCGGCAGCCTCGTCGTCGGTATGATAGACCGTGACCAGCAGCTTGTCCTTCTTCAGCCCGAACTCCCTGGTGATCAGGTTCCAGGCAAGCTCGATGGCGCGCTCCTTGAAATAGTCGCCGAACGAGAAATTACCGAGCATCTCGAAGAAGGTCAGGTGGCGCGCGGTGTAGCCGACATTGTCGAGGTCGTTGTGCTTGCCGCCGGCGCGAACACTCTTCTGAGCCGTCGTGGCACGCGAATAAGGTCGCTTTTCCAGGCCGGTGAAAACGTTCTTGAACTGCACCATGCCGGCATTGGTGAACATCAGTGTCGGGTCATTGCGCGGCACCAGCGGGCTCGACGCGACGACCTCGTGACCCTCCTTGCGGAAATAGTCGAGGAATGTCGACCGGATCTCGTTCACGCCACTCATGAATACTGCCTTTTAGCTTTTAGAGAGAGCCGCCGGCGCGGCCGACGGCAAATGGACATGGCCTTTTAGCCGCCGCGTTGCACCCTGTCCAGAAACACGGAATTGGGCCAATTTGCGGGGCCTGCCGGTCATCTCGTTGCCGGCTTGCCGGTCATCTCGGCGCCACCGCTGAAACGCAAACCGCCGGCGCTAGGCCGGCGGTTCGAACGCAACAATACAGGACTCGATTACACAGGCTGGAGCTGATGCGCGGGAATCATGGCCAAACTCCGGCCACTGCCGAAGCCTACATGGCGCCGGCTTCGTCCTCGAAACCATCGTCTCCGCCTTCGGAACCACCATTCTCGAGGAACTTTTCCGCAATCAGCCCGGCATTCTGCCGTAGTGCCAATTCGATTTCGCGCGCCGTGTCGGGATTGTCGCGCAGGAACAGTTTTGCATTCTCGCGGCCCTGGCCGAGACGCTGCGAATTGTAGGAGAACCAGGCGCCCGACTTTTCGACCACGCCGGCCTTGACGCCGAGGTCGACCAGCTCGCCGGTCTTGGACACGCCCTCGCCATACATGATATCGAACTCGACCACCTTGAAGGGCGGCGCCAGCTTGTTCTTGACCACCTTGACGCGAGTCTGGTTGCCGACGACCTCGTCGCGGTCCTTGACCGAGCCGATGCGGCGAATGTCGAGGCGCACCGAAGCGTAGAATTTCAGCGCGTTGCCGCCGGTCGTGGTCTCGGGCGAACCGAACATGACGCCGATCTTCATGCGGATCTGGTTGATGAAGATGACCATGGTGTTGGAGCGCGAGATCGAGGCGGTCAGCTTGCGCAGCGCCTGGCTCATCAGCCGGGCCTGCAGGCCGGGCAGCGAATCGCCCATCTCGCCTTCGATTTCGGCGCGCGGCGTCAGCGCCGCGACCGAATCGACCACCAGCACGTCGATGGCGCCGGAACGCACCAGCGTGTCGCAGATCTCCAGCGCCTGCTCGCCGGTATCGGGCTGCGAGATCAAGAGGTTTTCGAGGTCGACGCCGAGCTTGCGGGCATAGACCGGGTCGAGCGCGTGCTCGGCATCGACGAAGGCGCAGATGCCGCCCTTCTTCTGGGCCTCCGCCACAGTGTGCAGCGCCAGCGTCGTCTTGCCTGAGCTTTCCGGCCCGTAGATCTCGATGATGCGGCCGCGCGGCAGGCCGCCGACGCCGAGCGCGATGTCGAGGCCAAGCGAACCGGTCGGCACCGTTTCGATCTCGACGACCTGCTCGTTTGCGCCGAGCCGCATGATCGAGCCCTTGCCGAAAGCACGCTCGATTTGCGACAGCGCCGCATCCAGAGCCTTTGATTTGTCCACCGTTTTGTCCTCTACAAGCCGCAAAGAATTCTGAGCCATGATACATCACCCCTTGGTCGTCAATGAAGGCCGGACAATCCGTAATCCCTATCAATTTGTACCTTTTTTGTTCTCGATTGGCAAGGGGATACAACCGATTGAAAAACCAACAATATCCGGATTTGTTCTTTTTTTGTTTCGTGTTTTCACCCAGGATGCATCCCGGGTTCACCCGCAGGATTCTGCAAGGCATCTTCCGAATCGCGCCTCCGGTTGCCGGGTTCCGCCGGACAACCTAGTCTCCTCCCGGCAGCAGCAAAGGTCATCTCACTGGGCATGATGAAGTCGCCGACGATCCTGGCAGTAGGCGGCGCCTATATCGAGCGGCGCGGCCAGGTTTCGGGCGCCTTCGTGCCGGCGGCGTCGAACCCCGGCACGATGCGCGAGGAAGTCGGCGGCGCCGTCTTCAATGCGCTGCGCTGCGCCGTGCGCCGCGGCGTCTCCGGCTCGCTGCTTTCGGTTCGCGGCGGCGATGTTCTGGCCGAGACGGTTTCACGCGCCATTGCTGTGGCGGGGATTGCCGATCTGTCGGTGGTGTTCCTAGATCGCACGACGCCGAGCAACACGACGATATTCGACGGCGACGGCGCGCTGATCGTCGGTCTTGCCGACATGGCGCTCTACGACCTGGCGCTTGCCAAGCAGATCCGCCGTGCCAAGGTGCGCGAGGCAATCAGCACCGCCGATGCAGTCCTTTGCGACGCAAACCTGCCGTCGGCGGCGCTCGAGCGGCTGGTGACGCTTGCAGCCGACAAGCCGGTGTTTGCACTTGCCGTTTCGCCCAGCAAGGCGGCGCGGCTGACGCTGGTGCTTGAGTTTCTGGCGATGGCCTTCATGAACCGGCACGAGGCCGGCGCGCTTACCGGCGCCGACGTCGATGCCGACGAGCGTGGCATTGTCGACGGCCTAAGACGCGCCGGCCTGAAAAGCGGCGTGGTCACCGCTGGTGACGGTCCGGTGCTGGGTTTCGACGCGGCCGGCGCCTTCTCGATCCTGCCACCGAAAAAAGTCACGGTCGGCGCCGCCGATGCGCTGGCGGGCGCGACGATGGCCGCCCTGCTGCGCGGCCTGACGCTGCGCGCAGCGTTGCGCGAAGGCGTTGCCGCAGCAATGCTCGCCGTCGAGAGCGCCACCTTCGCCAGCGCTATCTTTGCCGAGGCGCTGACATTCGTATCCGAGGCGCGCGACCTGGCATGAACCCCGGATGTTGGCGCCGCCCCTCAACCCCCTGCCGGGACCTTCTCCCCGTCAAGGACGGGGAGAAGGGGCTTGGCCGCAACGCCGGCGGCCCCCTCTCCCCGTCCTTCACGGGGGAGAGGGTAAGGGTGAGGGGCAGCGCCGACCTGAAACGATTATCTTAAACTGAGCGGCTAGCGGACACAGCTATTTGCCGGCCCGCAGCCCCGCTTCATAGGCCCGCCGCGCCCAGACCGCCATCTCATCCGGATCGTCGAAGGCGCTGTCGGGAACGCTCCAATACGGCATCGACACCAGCTTGCCGTGCCGCGACCCCGTATAGGTCCATTGCCGGCAGCCGGCCGCCTCGAATTCGGGCGCGCTTTCCGCATCGGCTTTCAGCATCAATTCGTCACGAATGACGATGGCGACGATCACGCCGTCGAAATAGATGCCCTTGCCGCCGAACATCTTGCGAATGCTGACCGGTCCGAGGCCTTCGAAAAGTTCGGCAATGCGTTCATTGTCCATGCCGCGATCATGTCACCCGGATTTCCCCTTGTCATCGCCGCAGCCGGCACCATCCTGACAAGTTGAAAGCCAATTTCGTCGGAGTTTTTCATGCCGCTTCTGCTCAAAGGGTCCTGCCGGTGCAATGCCGTCCGCTTCGAGGTGGAAAGCCACACGCCGGTGCCGTTCATGCTGTGCTACTGCTCGATCTGCCGCAAGCAGCAGGGCGGCGGTGGCTTTGCCATCAATCTCGGTGCCGATTTCGAGACGCTGAAAATCAAGGGCAGGCGCCATCTTGGCGTCTACCAGGCCGAGATCGAGGACGACGAGCATCCGCAATGCGAGATCTCGTCAGGCGAGCGGAATTTCTGCAAAAAATGTGGTTCGGCACTGTGGCTCTATGACCGGACCTGGCCGGAACTGGTCCACCCCTTCGCCTCGGCGATCGACACAGACCTGCCGAAACCGCCTGAAAAGGTGCACCTCATGCTGAAATACAAGGCGAACTGGGTCGAGCCCGTGATCGGCAAGGGCGACAAGGTCTTCGACGTCTATCCCGAGGAATCGATCGCAGGCTGGCACAAGCGGACGGGAATGTGGGTGGATTAGCATTTCTTCGCCCGTTTACGGCAGGGCAATCGCACGTGGGTAAGTGCCCCCTCACCCGGATTGCCAACCGAATTGCGAAGGGCAATTCGGGGCAATCCGACCTCTCCCCGAGGGGAGAGGAGGTCGCCAGCGGTGATGCCAACCTCTTCTCCCCAGCGGGGAGAAGGTGGCCCGAAGGGCCGGATGAGGGGGACACGGGGAGAAGGGAAGATCAGGCCGACGCGCGCGCTTCGGCCAGGGCCTTCAGATCGGCCGGCTTGAGCTCCACCGATTCGCCGCAGCCGCAGGCCGAGCTCTGGTTCGGGTTGCGGAAGGTGAAGCCGGTGCGCAGCGTCGTCTGCTCGAAATCCATCTCGGTGCCGAACAGGAAAAGCGCTGCCTCAGGCGCGACATAGACATGGGCGCCGTCGCGCTCGATATGATCGTCCTTGGTGTTGGGCTCGGTCACCAGATCGACCGTATATTCCATGCCGGCGCAGCCGCCCTTCTTGATGCCAAGGCGAATGCCATGCGCATTCTCACGGGTCGCGACGATCTCGCGCACCCGATCGGCAGCCTTTTCGGTCATCGTGATGACGGCGAAGCGTCCCATTCTTTTTCTCCGCGTTCGCGCAGGTTCAAGGCCTGCGGAATGAGTCTTCACCTAAAATGGTGAAGTTTTCTGCCTGGCGCAAGTGCGCCTCAATACCAGCCCACCGCGACCTGCGCCTCTTCCGACATGCGATCGGGCGACCAGGGCGGATCGAAGGTCATGTTGACCTCGACGCCGGACACGCCTTCGACGGCGCCGACGGCATTTTCCACCCAGCCCGGCATTTCGCCGGCCACCGGGCAGCCGGGCGCGGTCAGCGTCATGTCGATCTTGACCGAACGGTCGTCCTCGATGTCAATCTTGTAGATCAGGCCGAGCTCGTAGATGTCGGCCGGGATTTCCGGATCATAGACCGTCTTCAGCGCCGAGACGATGTCGTCGGTCAGCCGCGCCAGTTCGTCGACGGGAATGGCCGAGGCGGAAACCAGACCGTTGGCAGTCGTCTCCGAAGAGGTCTCAGCGGTGCGGCCTGCATCATCCATGATCGTCACCCAAAAAACTTTCGCGCCTTTTCGAGCGCATCGGCCAAAGCGTCGACTTCGGCCCTGGTATTATACATGCCGAACGATGCCCTGCATGTGGAGGTTACGCCGAAACGTTTCAACAGCGGCTGGGCGCAATGGGTGCCGGCACGGACGGCGACGCCTTGCCTGTCGATCACCATCGACACGTCGTGGGCATGAATGCCCTGCAGCTCGAAGGAGATGATGGCGCCCTTGTCCGGCGCGTCGCCGAAGATGCGCAGCGAATTGATAGCGCGCAGCCGCTGATGGGCATAATCCTTCAGATCGGCCTCGTGGGCGGCGATGCGCTCGCGGCCGATCTTTTCCATGTATTCGAGTGCCGCGCCCAGCCCGATCGCCTGGACGATCGGCGGCGTGCCGGCCTCGAAGCGGTGCGGCGGATCGTTGTAGGTGACGATGTCTTGCGTCACCTCCTCGATCATCTCGCCGCCGCCCATGAACGGGCGCATGCACTCCAGCATGTCCTTCTTGCCATAGAGCACGCCGATGCCCGAGGGCCCATAGACCTTGTGGCCGGTGAAGACGAAGAAATCGCAGTCGAGATCCTGCACGTCGATCGGCATGTGCACGGCGCTCTGGCTGCCGTCGACCAGCACCGGTATGCCGCGCGCATGCGCGATGCGGACGATCTCCTTGATCGGCGTCACCGTGCCCAGCGCATTCGACATGTGCGTGATGGCGACCAGTTTTGTGCGGTCGCTCAGCCGTTTCTCGAACTCCTCGATGTGGAAGATGCCGAGATCGTCGACCGGCACCCAGACCAGCTTCGCGCCCTGGCGCTCGCGGATGAAATGCCACGGCACGATGTTGGAATGGTGCTCCATGATCGACAGGACTATTTCATCGCCCTCGCCGATATTGGGCATGCCATAACCATAGGCAACGGTGTTGATCGCCGCGGTCGTGTTCGAGGTGAAGACGATGTTGTCGGTGCTTGGCGCGTTGAGGAATCTTTGCACTATCTTGCGCGCGTTCTCAAAGGCGTCGGTCGAGGCATTCGACAGGAAATGCAGCCCGCGATGGACATTGGCATATTCCTGGGCGTAGGCGTGCTGGATGGCGTCGAGCACGGCCTGCGGCTTCTGCGCCGAGGCGCCATTGTCGAGATAGACCAGCGGTTTGCCGTAGACTTGCCGCGACAGGATCGGAAAGTCGCGGCGGATCGCCTCGACGTCGTAGGGGATGTTTTCGACTTTCTGGTCCATCACCAATTCATCGCCTCATTCTGTCGCCCACCCCTCATCCGACCGAGCTTCGCTCGGCCACCTTCTCCCACAAGGGGAGAAGGAAGATCGCCTAACCTTCTCCCCTTGTGGGAGAAGGTGGATTGGCGCGCAGCGCCAAGACGGATGAGGGGTGTTCGCCGAAGCGAACCCAATTGCCTCAACCGTGCGCCGCGAACCAGCCGTCGAGCCTCGTTTCCAGCGCCTCGACGATCGCCTCGTCGTCGAGTTCCTCGATCACCTCGGCGACGAACGCCTTGACCAGCAGGCCACGGGCCGACTTCTCGTCGATGCCGCGCGCCATCAGGTAGAACAAATGGCTATGGTCGATCTCGGTGACGGTGGCGCCGTGGCCGCAGACGACGTCGTCGGCGAAGATTTCGAGCTCAGGCTTGGTCGAGAACTCGCCGTCATCCGACAAGAGCAGCGTGTTGCAGGCCATCTTGGCGTTGGTCTTCTGCGCGTATTGGTGGACGTTGATGCGCCCCTGGAAGACGCCGCGCGCTCTTCCCGTCACCACGTTGCGGATCACTTCCGTCGAAGCCGTGTGCGGCACCGCATGGTCGAGCACCATGGTCACGTCGGTATGGGTGTCACCGGCAAGCAGGTTGATGCCGCGCAGCGTGAAATCGGCACCTTCGCCGGTCGTTCTGACCACGATCTCCTGGCGCACCAGCTTGCCGCCGGCATTCATCACGAACAGCGTCAGCTTCGCATTCTTGCCGAGATGCGCCTTGAACTGGGCAAGATGCGTCGCCGTATCCGGCTGCTCCTGCACGATCAGCCAGGTCACCTCGGCGCCCTCGTCAAGCAGAAGCTGGCTGACCGAACTGACGAGTGCGGCGCCCTCGCCCGCCTGGCGCTCGACGATCACGGCCTTGGCGCCAGCGCCGACGCGGACGCTGAGGCGCACATGCGTCTGGCCGCCGGCCTGCAGGTTCTGCAGTTCGATCGGCTTGTCCAACTCGGTGCCGTCGGCAATGTCGACAAAATAACCGTCGGCAACGAAAGCGGTGTTCAGCGCGCCGATGGCATCGTCGGCGCCATAGAGATCGAGGCCCGGTGCGATGCTGCCGTCGGTCAGCTTCTCCGACAGGCGCTGCACGGCGATGCCCTCGATTTCAGGCATTTTCGCACTCGACACGCCGTTGAGCACCGGCAGGACAGCGGATCCTTCGACGACAGGCGCAATGGCTTTTGGGGCGGCTGCGGGATCGAAATCCGGAACCGAAGTCAACAGGCGGCGCAGGTCGGTGTAGTGCCAGGATTCGATGCGCCGCGTCGGCAGGCCGCTCTTGATCGCCTCGATGGCGTCGTCGCGCTTCAGCATCACCGTGCCGTCGCCGGGCAGCAACGACAGCCGGTCGCTGAAGGCGTCGATCAGCGCCGTTTCGGCCGGCGTTCGCTGGGGTGTCGTATGTATATTCATCGGTCTCGCCTTGTTTGGCTTGCCTTCTTGGCCTTCTGGCATCTCACGCAGCTTGGCCGATCACGCCGGCATAGCCGTTGGCCTCGAGGTCGAGCGCCAGCGACTTGTCGCCCGACTTGACCACCTGGCCTCTGTACAGCACGTGCACACTATCCGGCACGATGTACTGAAGCAGGCGCTGGTAGTGGGTGATGATGACGATGGCGCGGTCCGGCGCGCGCAACGCGTTGACGCCTTCCGAAACGATCTTCAGCGCATCGATGTCGAGGCCGGAATCGGTCTCGTCGAGCACACAGAGTTTTGGCGCCAGAAGCTTCATCTGCAGGATCTCGGCGCGCTTCTTCTCGCCGCCGGAAAAGCCGACATTGAGCGGCCGCTTCAGCATCGCCATGTCCATGTCAAGCAAGGCAGCGGCGTCCTTCACGCGCTTCAGGAATTCCGGGATCTTCAGCGGCTCCTCGCCGCGCGCCTTGCGCTGCTCGTTCATCGCCACTTTCAGGAATTCCATCGTCGCCACACCCGGTATCTCCATCGGATACTGGAAGGCGAGAAAAATGCCTGATGTGGCGCGCTCGGCCGGGTCCATCTCGAGGATCGACTGGCCGTTGTAGAGGATGTCGCCTTCGGTCACCTCATAATCCTCGCGCCCGGCGAGGATGTAGGACAGCGTCGATTTTCCCGAGCCGTTCGGCCCCATGATGGCGGCGACCTCGCCGGCTTTCACCATCAGGTTCAGGCCGCGGATGATCTCGGTGCCGTCATCGACGATGCGAGCATGCAAATTTCTGATTTCAAGCATTTTCTCTTTTCCTGAAAATTTTCGGTCCGGTCAGCCGACCGAGCCCTCGAGGCTGATCCCAATCAGCTTCTGCGCCTCGACCGCGAATTCCATCGGCAGTTGCTGGATGACGTCCTTGACGAAGCCGTTGACGATCAGCGCGATCGCCTCTTCTTCGGGAATGCCGCGCTGCATGACGTAGAATTTCTGGTCCTCGGAAATCTTCGACGTCGTCGCCTCATGCTCGAACTGCGCCGTTGCGTTCTTGGCTTCCATGTAGGGCACGGTGTGCGCGCCGCACTGGTCGCCGATCAGCAGCGAGTCGCAGTTGGTGAAGTTGCGGGCGTTGGTCGCCTTGCGGTGCGCCGAGACCTGGCCGCGATAGGTGTTCTGCGAGAAGCCGGCGGCGATGCCCTTGGAGATGATGCGGCTCGACGTGTTCTTGCCGAGATGGATCATCTTGGTGCCGCTGTCGACCTGCTGAAAACCGTTCGACACGGCGATCGAATAGAACTCGCCGCTGGAATCGTCGCCGCGCAGGATGCAGCTCGGATATTTCCAGGTGATCGCCGAGCCGGTCTCGACCTGCGTCCACGAAATCTTCGAGCGGTGGCCGCGGCAGTCGCCACGCTTGGTGACGAAATTGTAGATGCCGCCCTTGCCCTCGGCGTCGCCGGGGTACCAGTTCTGCACCGTCGAGTATTTGATCTCGGCATCGTCGAGCGCGATCAGTTCGACAACCGCAGCGTGAAGCTGGTTCTCGTCGCGCTGCGGCGCCGTGCAGCCTTCGAGATAGGAGACGTAGGCCCCTTCCTCGGCGATGATCAGCGTGCGCTCGAACTGGCCGGTGTTCTTCTCGTTCATGCGGAAATAGGTCGACAGCTCCATCGGGCAGCGCACGCCCTTGGGCACGAAGACGAAAGAACCGTCGGTGAACACCGCCGAATTCAGCGTGGCGTAGAAATTGTCCGAGGTCGGCACGACCGAGCCGAGATATTTTTTTACCAGTTCCGGGTGCTCGCGGATGGCTTCCGAGATCGAGCAGAAGATGACGCCGGCCTGCGCCAGCTCCTTCTTGAAGGTGGTAACGACGGACACGGAATCGAACACGGCGTCGACGGCGACGCGGCCCGACTTGTAGACATTGTCGCTGGCTTCCTCGAGTTCCGACGCGTCGGTCTTCTGCACACCGGCGAGGATCTCCTGTTCCCTCAGCGGGATGCCGAGCTTTTCATAGACCCTCAACAGTTCGGGGTCGACGTCGCTCAGCGATGTCGGTCCTGGCGTGCTCTTGGGCGCCGCATAATAGTAGAGGTCCTGGAAATCGATCTTTGGATAGTGGACGCGCGCCCATTTCGGCTCGTCCAGCGTCACCCAGCGCCGATACGCTTCCAGACGCCATTCCAGCATCCAGGACGGCTCGTCCTTCTTCGCCGAAATGAAGCGGATAATGTCTTCACTCAGGCCCTTTGGGGCCTTGTCCATCGCGATTTCGGTCTGGAATCCGTATTTGTATTGGTCGACGTCGATCTTTCGAACCCGATCGATCGTGTCCTGCACAGCAGGCATCAGCGTTCTCCATCCACGCCGGGGTCAAGGCCCGGCAGTTTTCAAACTATGGCACCGCGAAACGAGCGCCTTAAGGCAACCGACGCAGCGTAAGTTCCATATAGTGCGTCCCTGCCGGGAATTCACCCGGCCACCATGAAACGCACGGCTCTACCAGGCCAAAAAGCCTGCGTTTGTTTGCCGCGCTCAGGCGGCCTCTTCCCTGCCTGCGCGGCGTGAGGCAATGCCTGCCAGCGCAGTGCGGAACAGTTCGATGTCCTGCGCGCTCGTTGCGTGGCCGATGGACACGCGCAAAGCGCCAAGGCTGTCATTGTATCCCATGGCTTTCAGCACATGGCTCGGGCCGACCTTGCCCGACGAACAGGCGGAACCGGCCGACAGCGCCACGCCGGCGAGGTCGAAGGCGATCTGCGCCGTCTCGGCCTTGATGCCCGCAATAGCGAAGAATGTCGTGTTGGCAAGCCTCGGCGCGCCGGTTCCCAAGATTTCAGCATCCGGCACCAGCGTTTTCACGATGGCCTCGATCTCGTCGCGGCGGCTGCCGACGTCGTCGATGCGCTTCAATCCGATCAGGGCTTCGCGCGCCGCTGCGCCAAAACCGGCGATCGCGGCTAGGTTTTCAGTGCCGCCGCGATGACCCTTTTCCTGGCCACCGCCTGATATCAAGGGCCTGGGCATCATCAGGTCCGAGGCGGCGATAATGGCGCCAACGCCCTTGGGACCGCCGATCTTGTGCGAAGACAGAATCAAGTAATCGGCATAACCCGCTGACATGTCGAGCGGAATGCGACCGGCAGCCTGCACGGCGTCGACGACCAGGATGCCGCCCGCCGCCTTGACGATTTCGGCGATGCGCCCGACCGGCTGGATGACGCCGGTCTCGTTGTTGGCGGCATGGATCGCCACCAGCGGCAGGCCGTCCGCCTTGTCGTGACGGCCAAGTGCCGCCGCCAGCGCGTCCAGCCTGACAATGCCGTCGGCGTCGACGCCGATGCGTGTTACCCGGGCTGCCGGAAAACGCCCGCCATTCAGCACACAAGGATGATCGGCTTCGCAGACATAGAGCCGGCTCACGCGGACAGCGCCGCGCCCCATCTGCCAATCCGGCGTCAGCAGCGTCGAGGCGGCTTCCGTCGCACCGGAGGTGAACACGACATGCTCGGCGCCGGCGTTGACCAGCAGCGCCACATCGCGCCTTGCATTCTCGATCAGCCGTCGTGCGGCACGACCTTCGGCATGGACCGATGACGGGTTGGCGGCAGTATCGAGCGCGGCAATCATTGCCGTGCGCGCCGCGGCAAGCAGCGGCGCGCTGGCATTGTAGTCGAGATAGGCGCGTCTTCCGGCCATTTTCGTTTCGATCGGTCCCTTCAAGAGCCATTCCGCGAGGATAGCGCGTTATTTCCTTGAAATTGCAAGGCAAGCCGTCCTATTTACGCGACTTGCGGCGTGGATGGCCGAACCACGACGTTTTGGCCACCCAGTTTTGAACAATTCTAAACTAGCTTCTAAGAAGACGCTCGCCCTGCGTCAAGGCCATAGGAAGAGTTGTTCCGGGCGCCGCGCACTTATGCCATGTGGAGTATTTTATGCCTGAGGTCATTTTCACCGGTCCGGCCGGCCGCCTGGAGGGTCGCTACCAGCCTTCCAAGGAAAAGAGCGCGCCGATCGCCATCATCCTGCACCCGCACCCACAGTTCGGCGGCACGATGAACAACAAGATCGTCTACGACCTCTTCTACATGTTCCAGAAGCGGGATTTCACCACGCTGCGCTTCAATTTCCGCGGCATCGGCCGCAGCCAGGGCGAATTCGACCACGGCACCGGCGAATTGTCGGATGCGGCGGCGGCACTTGACTGGGTGCAGTCGCTGCATCCGGATTCCAAGAGCTGCTGGGTCGCCGGCTATTCGTTCGGCTCGTGGATCGGCATGCAGCTTCTGATGCGCCGGCCGGAGATCGAAGGCTTCATCTCGATCGCGCCGCAGCCCAACACCTATGATTTCTCGTTCCTGGCGCCCTGCCCGTCGTCCGGCCTCATCATCCATGGCGACGCCGACAAGGTCGCGCCGCCAAAGGACGTGCAAGGGCTGGTCGACAAGCTGCACACGCAAAAGGGCATCACCATCACCCAAAAGACCTTGCCCGGCGCCAACCATTTCTTCTCCAACGATGCGGACCTCCTGCTCCAGGAATGCGCCGACTATCTCGATCGCCGTCTGGCAGGCGAGTTGTCCGACCCGCGGCCGAAACGGTTGAGATAGGCCGAACAGCGAAGATATCTCCGGCATCTCGCGTCGGGCTCTGTCGCAGGATATGGCATTCGATTCGAAGCCGTGCGGCGCCGTTACAGCGGTCAGGTGGAAAAACCGGATTCCCCTTTTGCTGACCGCGCTTGGATGCTAAACGCCCGCGTTCACGCATGCCACGCCCGATCCGCTTCGGTTGGGCGCTTTCGGGAAAGAAAAAATGTCCGCCTTCAAATCCGATTTCCTGCGCGTAATGAGCGAGCGTGGTTTCATCCACCAGATTTCGGATGATGCCGGCCTCGACCAGCTTTTCGCCAGGGAAACGGTGACCGCCTATGTCGGCTACGATGCCACCGCGACCAGCCTGCATATCGGCAATCTGATTTCCGCGACCATGCTCTACTGGCTGCAGGAGACCGGCCACCGGCCGATCGCACTGATGGGCGGCGGCACTTCGATGATCGGCGATCCTTCCTTCCGCGACGACCAGCGCAAGCTTTTGACGCCTGAGGCCATCGCCACTAACATCGAGGGCATCAAGCGCATCTTCGGCCGCATCCTGCGTTTCGGCGACGGTCCAAACGACGCGATCATGGTTAACAATGCCGACTGGCTGATGAAGCTCAACTATGTCGAGTTCCTGCGCGATGTCGGCCGGCATTTTTCGGTCAACCGCATGCTGACCTTCGACAGCGTCAAGCTGAGGCTCGAGCGCGAGCAATCGCTCTCCTTCCTCGAATTCAACTACATGATCCTGCAGGGCTATGATTTCGTCGAGCTCAGCCGTCGCTATGGCTGCCGCCTGCAGATGGGCGGATCGGACCAGTGGGGCAATATCATCAACGGCGTCGATCTCGGACACCGCATGGGCACGCCGCAGCTTTATGCCCTGACCACACCGCTGCTGACGACGTCGTCAGGCGCCAAGATGGGCAAATCGGCGAAGGGCGCGGTCTGGCTGAACGGCGACCTCTACTCGCCCTATGATTTCTGGCAGTACTGGCGCAACACCGAGGACGCCGACGTCACGCGCTTCCTCAAGATTTTCACCCGCCTGCCGCTCGGCGAGATCGCGCGGCTCGCGGCGCTTGGCGGCTCCGAGATCAACGAGGCCAAAAAGGTCCTGGCCACTGAAACGACGGCTATCGTGCATGGCCGCGCGGTGGCCGAGCAAGCCGAGGAAACCGCGCGCAAGACGTTTGAAGAAGGCGCGCTGGCCGAAACGCTGCCGACCGTCGAGGTCGGCAAGGCCGATCTGGAAAGCGGCGTCGGCATATTGTCGCTGTTCGTCACCGCCGGGCTTGCCGCGTCCAACGGCGAGGCGCGGCGACACGTCCAGGGCGGCGCGGTGCGGTTGAACGACCAGTCCGTGTCCGACGATCGCCGGCTGGTGACACTTGAGGATCTAGGTCCGGAACAGGTCGTAAAGCTGTCGCTCGGCAAGAAAAAACACGTTCTGGTGCGGCCGGTCTGACCGGCCGGCTCGGACGCGCCATGTGTGGACGTTCCTGGACAGCGCGCGTATCGAACCCGCATCTTGCTACCAAAAGTTGCGCGGAACAAACCGCGCAACTTTGTTGCTTTCGGAGTTCACGCCGGCTGCGTCGGGACCGCGGGAGCAGCCTCCAATTCGTTAAACCGCCCATGGACTTCGATATCATCAAGAAGTCCCATCCACAGCGACACACATAACCCAACCATCACGAGGAGGAACGGCGCGGCCGCGACAATGGATGCAGTCTGGAGTCCAGCCAAGCCGCCCATCACCAGCAAGACACAAGCAGAGGCTCCGGCCAAAATGCCCCACAGAACCACGATCCCGGATCTTGGGTGAAGGGTTCCGCGCGAAGAGAGCATTCCCATGACAACGGAAGCCGCGTCAGCTCCCGAAACGAAGAATATTGCAACCAGGAACATCGCAAGGGTCGATGTCAGCGTGGTGGCCGGATATTGGGCAAGAAGCGCGAACAGCGATACTGGAGCGCCTTTTTCGTTGACGGCTTCGACAAGACCGCCCAATCCCATCAGTTCCGAGTGAAGCGCAGTTCCGCCCATGACGGTGAACCAAAAGAAGGTAACAGCGCTGGGGATGAGCAGCACGCCAACGATAAACTCGCGGATCGTGCGGCCCCGAGAGATTCGAGCTATGAAAACGCCGACAAAGGGAGCCCAGGATATCCACCAGGCCCAATAGAAGATGGTCCAGCTGCCAAGCCACTTTCCGTCGCTGAATGCTGCCGTGCGGAACGACATCGAGACCAGGTCGCTGAGGTAATAGCCAAGCGATTCGATCAGCGTGTCGAATATGAACACGGTCGGTCCAATGATCGCCAGAAAGAGCAGGAGCAGCAGAGCAATGACCATGTTCAGGTTGCTCAGGAATTGCACGCCCTTGCCGACACCGGAAACCGCCGACAGGATGAACAGAACGGTCAATGCCGCGATAATCGTCAGTGCGATTGTTGCGGACTCGCCGGTATTCCAGAGGAAGTTCATTCCGCTGTTGATCTGCTGAGCGCCAAGTCCCAACGAAGTGGCCGTTCCAAACAGTGTCGCGATGATTGCGAGGACGTCGATCGCCCGGCCGATCGGGCCGTGGATGCGGCTGCCGAGCAGAGGCTGGAAGGCACTCGACATCAAAGTCGGCAGGTTGCGCCTGTAGCTGAAGTACGCAAGCGCCAATCCAACAACCGCGTAGATCGCCCACGGGTGCAGCGCCCAATGGAAATAGGCGTATTGCATTGCCACGACCGCGGCCTCCCTCGACTGCGGCTCCGCCATTCCGTGCGGTGGCGCGCCAAAATGGAAGACCGGTTCGGCCACGCCCCAAAACATCAGGCCGATGCCCATGCCGACGCTGAACATCATGCAGACCCATGACACGGTCGAAAATTCAGGCTTTTCGTCATCTCGCCCGAGCTTGATCTTGCCGAACCTGCCAACCGCCAGGAAAACAGCGAACATCAGGAAGAAAGCCGTCGAAACGACAAACATCCAGCCGAATGTCTTGATGATTGTATTCAAAGTCGCTGTCGCCACTGTGGCGAGACTGTCAGGAGCGAGGCCGCCCCAAAGCACAAAGCCGCCAGCTATGATGACAGCCGGCCAAAATACGCCGGAGTCTACACTCCGGGTGCCTGTTACGGACATCCGCTCACTCCCATTTTTGCGTGGAACATCGTGCGCGGCCGGCTTTTCAAGCATTTTCTGGCTGGAACGACAGAGCGGTTCGCGTGGTAAAACTGATTGAATGACGCTGCGTTAGCTGGCTCAATCGCGACTTCGTTGCGACCCAGTTCCGACACATTCGAAAGGTTGTCAAAGGTGGTGCCGATGCGCGGGCCGCGCAGCACGCCATTAGCCCGCTTCAGATAGCCGGCGCCCTTGATCAGCCACATGCCCAAATTGCTGGATTTGGCAGCCCAGGAAGGATAGGCTTGGTTTTTGGTTCAGGCGATGGAACAGAGACTAGCCGCAATTCTGGCTGCCGATATGGCGGGCTACAGTCGGCTAATGGAGGCCGACGAATCCGGCACGCTCGCACGCCTTCGGACCCATCGCATAGAACTGGTCGATCCCGCCATCGCGAAGAACAAGGGCCGGATCATCAAGACCACCGGAGACGGCATGCTCGTTGAGTTCCAGAGCGTGACCGATGCCGTGAAATGCGCCGTGGAAATCCAACAACGCATGAAACGGCGCAATTCGGATGTGCCGCAAGAACGGCGTATCGAATTCAGGATCGGCATAAATCTCGGCGACATCATTTTCGACGATGACGACATTTTCGGCGACGGCGTCAATATTGCCTCGCGCATCGAGCAACTCGCCGACGTCGGCGGTATCTGCGTGACCGCAGCGGTGGCGACCCAAATTGCCGACCGTCTCGAAATTGCCATGGAGGATTTGGGCGAGAAGACGTTAAAGAACATCAGCCGCCCGGTTCGCCTCTATCGCATTGGGCTTGACAGTCCTGTCCTGCCAGAAGTCGAGGCAAAGCGATCCATCTCGAAACCTTCGATAGTGGTGCTGCCATTCACCAACATGAGCGGCGACCCCGAGCAGGAATTTTTCGCGGACGGACTGACCGAGGACATCATCACCGAACTATCCCGCCACCATGAGCTGTTCGTCATCTCGCGCAATTCCAGCTTCGTCTACAAGAACCGCGCCGTGAATGTGCGCGAGTTGGCCGAGAAACTAGACGTCCAATACCTGGTGGAGGGAAGCGTTCGCAAGATCGGCGACAGGGTGCGGGTGACGGTTCAGCTCATCGACACGGCGAATGACGCTCATATTTGGGCAGACAAATATGACCGGAAGCTGGACGACATCTTCGCGATTCAGGATGAGGTGACCGCGGCGATCGCAGCCACGCTGCCCGGTCGTGTCGAGGCGGCTCAGCGGGACCAGCTCGCGCGGGCGAAACCCGCAAACATGGCCGCGTATGAATGTGTGCTTGCCGCCAAGGTGCTGCATCACAAAAGCACGATTGCGGATAATGAACGCGCGCAAACCTTGATAAACAGGGCCGTCGCGCTCGACCCCGATTATGCCCATGCCCATGCCTGGCGCGCCTGCATTCTTGGCCAGGCTTGGGTCTATAACTGGTGCAAAGACCGGGATGCCGTTTGGAACGACATCATGGCAGCGCTGGACAGGGCGCTGGCGCTGGACGACAACGATGCCGATGTCCACCGCATCCTCGCCGCAGTGAACGTCAACAACAATGAGCTGACCACAGCGCGCTACCATCAAGAGCGGGCGCTGGCCCTCAATCCCAATTACGACCTCGTGGTGGTGCAGCAAGGCGAGTTGTTGACGTGGCTGGGGAGGCCGGAAGAGGGAATTGAATGGATCCGCAAGGCAATGCAGTTGAATCCGCACCACCCGGAGAGGTTCTGGAGCCATCTGGGAAAGGCGCGTTTCGCCGCGCGCCAGTATGGCGAGGCGATCGAAGCTTTCATGCATCTGTCAACCATGGACTCGGTTCAGCATGCTTTCGCCGCTGCCTGCTACGGCTGGCTCGGCGACGAAATCGCCGCCGCGGCGCATCTACGCAAGGTCAAGACGCTCGATCCCCAATTCGACCTCGATTCATTTATCGCCACCCTGCACTATGCCCAAGAGTCTGATGTGCAGCACGTCCGCGAGGGACTGCTGAAAGCCGGTATTGCCCACCTGTAGCCAGCCCGTAACTACGAACCAGATCCAATCGGGGCTCGAAGTGATTGAGCTTTCACCTTACCGATACTCGAAGATCGACCTGAAAATTCCGGGCGCGATCACCGACAGCGGATTGACGTCCAGTTTGGGCTTGTTGGCATTGCCCCTGAGCCGGTAGGTCACGCCGATGAGGCCGCGATCGCGGCCATTGCCGAGCAGCGCGCCGAACAGCGGCAGTTCGCCAAAGATGCGGTTGATGCCGTAGACCGGCATGAAGGTGCCGGTCATGTCCATGTTGTTGTTCTTGTCATAGAGCGTGCCCTGGAAGGTGGTGCCGATCCGCGGGCCGCGCAGCACGCCATTGGCCAGCTTCAGATAGCCGGCGCCCTTTTCGATCTCGGAAAAGCCGCGCTCGAATTTTACTCTCGACGTGTCGATATTGGCTTTGACGGCTTCGTTGAGGCTGCGGCTGTCACCCGCCGGCGTCGTCGATACCAGCGAGGCGAGTTTCGGCTCGTTGACCACGAAGAAATCACGCGAGTCGACCTGGCCCTTCATCGGCCCATCGCTTGCCCCGGCGAGTGCCAGGGTGATCGAGCCGCCCTCCATATGCTCGTAGATGTTGAGGAACCGCAGGATGGCGCCGGCATCGGCCGACCGGACGTTGAGGGCGCGCTTGCCGGCGCCGGTCGTATTGCTGATGCTGATGGCAGCACCCGAACTTGCCGTGGCGCTCACCTTGAGCCCATTCACCCTCGAGCCGGCGGCGCTGTAGTCGAGCTTCAGGTTCGACAGCGTCTCGTTGTGGAAGCCGGTCAGCGAATTGACGTCGGCGCTGACCGAAATCGCGTCGGAACCTGTGGCCTTGGTCGCGGTGTCGACATCGGACGTGAATTGCTTGATCAGCGAGCGCGCGTCCAGCGCGCTGCCGCTGATGTCGATCGCGTAGCCTTTGCCCGATCGTTTCACCGAAACGGCAACGTTGTCTCCCCGGTTCAACTTGACGTTGCTGAACCGCGCCGATGACAGGGCGCCGTTGACCAGCACCACGCCGCCATCGATCGAAAAAGTCTTTCCATTCAGGTCGAAGTCGGACAGCGTCGTGGTGTCGCCGGATTTGGCCATGGCAAATGTGACATTGGCTGGAATGCCGGGGCCCTTGCTCCAGCCTGCCCAGGGAATGTCCAGCCTGGCATTGGTCAGGTCCGCCGAGACAGTCTGGTTGCCCGTGTTGCCCGTGCCACCCTTGTCGATCTCAACCTTGACGGTTCCGGAAAGCAGCTCCGACAGGCCAGGCATGGCGGCGGCACGTATCTTGTCGTCGAGCGTCAGCGCCACTTTTCGGCTGCGTGGCGGTCCGCCATCCCTGAGCGGTTCGATCAGGTCGAGTTCGGCTGGAATGCCATTGAGCAGCGCCTTGGCTGATATCACCGCCTTCTCGGGTTCGACCGTGATCGAACCGTCCGCGTCGGTCACCGTCTGGTCTTCGAATGGCTTGCCCAGCGACAGGTCCTTGTAATCGAGCGTCACCAGCCAATCGAGTTTCGAGCTGTCGACGCCGCGCTGCAGCGGAATGTCCGCCTTGACGTGGCCGGTCACCGTGCCGGACAGGTCTTCCGGCAGCAGCCCGACACGGCGCATGCCGTTGATCGGCTCGTAGGAAGCGAGCTCGGCGATCGCGGACGCCTCCCCGGCAACATCGATATCGAGCGCGCCGATCACCGGCGGGCGGTTCGCCGCCTTGACCGTCATCGTGCCGTTGCTTGCCGCGACAGTGCGGCCGCTGGCCATATAGACGTTGCCCGAGGACAAGGCGATGTCGACGTCATTGCCGTGGAATTCGACGACGCCGACGGCATCGCGTATCGGCGGGATGTGACCGGCTGTATCGAAGCGCGATCCCTCGACCTGGAAACGGCCGAATACCTCATCTGATGAAAGCGGGATGCCGTTGCCAAGGCGCCCGGGCACGACCTGGAACTGCAGGCTGGCGTCGACGACACGGCCGCCGAACAGGTTTTTCAACACCCACAGGCGAGCGTTTCGCGCCGCAAACCAGGGCCACAACTGCTTGACATGCGAGACCGGCATGTCGTGGACGTTGAAGGCTACAGATATGCCCGGCACCTTTCCCTCGGGGAATTCGACCGAAGCCGTGCCCAGCGCCTCGCTGTCGGACCCGGACCGGATCCCGATTTGCTCGGCCACCAGCTTGCGGCTGCGGGTCTGGTAGACGCCGGCCACCCGGGCGATGAAATCGAGCGCGGGTTCGGAGGATTCCGAGGGCGCCAGTGTCGAGCCGTCGCTGGTCAGGTCGTAGCGATAGGACGGCTCCTCGCCTGCTGTTCCGGTCGCCGGCTTCGGCCCGATCGAACCGGCGAACTCGAATGTCGAGCGACCGGTCCTCACTTGCAGCCGGTCCACCTGGACCTTGTTGGCGCCGGCGACAAGCGTCGCAGCGAGATCGACATCGGCTGGAAGCGAGCCACGCGTGCCAAGATCGAGCACGGCACCGGCGAACGACAACGAGGCCGTCAGCCGCGACGCGTTGTCGCCGGATCCTTCCGATCCCGCCAGCTTCAAGGCAATCGCGCCAAGCGTCCCGCCCGGCGCTGTCGCAGCCTGGTCAAGCTGCGCTATCTCGACGCTGGCATCCAACGCCGTCACGCGCCGCGTCGTCGCATCACGGCTGGCCGAGGCGGCGATGGTGAGTGCCCTGCCGTCGACAGAAGCGTCGGATGAAAACTCCATGCCGCCCGGCCCCGACTGCGCAACGGTAGCATCCGCGATCCTGACCAGTTTGACCAACCCGGCCTCGGGCGGAACGAGGTCGACATTGCGCAGCTCGATCCGGCGCATCTGCTCCTCGCGCACCGCATCGAGCGCGTGACCGATGCTGGCAAAGACCGTGCCGGCCAGCTTGTCCGGGTCGATGAGGCCGTCGTCATTGCGCAGCGCCGCCGTCCAGTCGCCACCCGACGGCAGCGCCGACATCACGATGCGCGCGTCGGAAATCCTGGCACTGGTAAGCCGCACCTCGCCCGAAAGCAGCGGTATCAGCCTTACGCCGAAGCGGACACGCCCGGCATCGGCCATCGGCATGCCGTCGGCGGTCTTGAGGCTGACGTCGCTGACCTGCAGCGCAATGAAGCTCGATCCGTCGAGCGTGAGACGGGCCGGCCCGACCGCAACGTCGAGGTCGACGCCGGCCAATTTCTCGATGGCCGTTTCCGCCTCGGCCCGCAGCCGCTCGGTGCCGAAGCCGGACATGCCGATCGCATAGACAGCGGCGGTGGCCAGCAGCACAAGGGCCAAAAGGCCGGCAAACAGCCGCGCAAGAATACCAACGCCGCGGCCCTGGCCGAGCGGCGGTATGCGGCACGCGGACGGGAAGGCCCCCAGGTCGGTGATTTCATCACGCCTGAATCTGATCTTCTCGTGCTGCGGCTGCTCCTGATTCACACAATTTTCCGTTGAACGAACTCGACCGTGGACGAATCCCGCTGCGACAATATATCGATGAGGCCTCGCGCGTAACCACAAACAAGGGCACCGATATGGCTGATCTCGACGTCGGCGACGTTGCGCCGCAGTTCGACCTTCCCCGCGACGGCGGCGGATCGCTCAGCCTCGCGTCATTGCGGGGAAAGCCGGTCGTGCTTTACTTCTATCCGCAGGACGACACCACCGGCTGCACCAACGAGGCGATCGGCTTTTCGCAGTTGAAGCCGGAATTCGAAACGCTCGGCGCTGTCGTGATCGGCCTGTCGCCGGACAGCGTCCGAAAACACGACAAATTCAAGTCGAAATACGATCTGACCGTCGACCTCGTCGCCGACGAGGAGCGCAAGGTGATCGAAGCCTATCATCTGTGGGTCGAGAAGCAACTCTATGGTCGCCACTATATGGGCGTCGAGCGCGCAACGTTCCTGATCGGCAGCGACGGACGGATCGCCCGGATCTGGCGAAACGTTCGCGTCAAGGGCCATGCCGAGGCGGTGCTGGAGGCCGTGCGCGCGCTTTGACGTCGATTTCTGGGACATCAATTTCGGCTGTGGCCTGAACCCGTCTGAAGCACGGGGCGCCGAAGCAATCCGGCTTGCAACCCATGGGCTGCAAGCTGGGCGCCAGCAACCGACCGTTAACCTTAATGATGTGTAATCGGGCTTGTCGTTGGTGTCGTAACGAAAGCTTGGTCCTGTGAACGTAGCCAGTCAGTCAACGGTCTTTGGCAGGCGCAATGAGCCCCACACGGTCATTATCGCCCGGGGCAACGAGATCAGGCATTTCACCATACGGCCATGGCTTGCCGCATTTTGCGGCTCGGCGCTGGCGGCGATGGCGATAGGCTATCTGCTGGCGACCTCCTATCTCGTGCTGCGCGACGACCTGATCGGCGCGACCACGGCACGGCAGGCGCGCATGCAGCAGGCCTATGAGGACCGCATCTCCGCACTGCGCGCCCAGGTCGACCGGATCACCAGCCGTCAGCTGCTCGACCAGCAGCTCATGGAAACCAAAGTTGGCGAGTTGCTGGAACGACAGACCCAGCTCAGCCTGCGCCACGGCCGCATCGGCCCGCTCCTCGAACGCGCCGAGAGCGACGTCGGAACGCCGCCCGCCGCAGGCACAGCTGTGTCCGCAAAGTCGGATAAACGCGCCGAGGTGACCGACGCCCAGCCGCCGGCCTATGCGGTTGCCAGCCTCGGCGCCAACCTTGGCGCTGGCGACACCAGGCCGTTCTCGCTATGGTCGACCCGCTCCGATCCGCTGCCGAGCGACACGGCGGCCGATCGTGCCGACAGGCTGTTCGTGTCGATCAATGCCGCGCTCAAGGCCATAGAGAGCCAGCAGCTCACCCGCATCGCCACGCTTGCCGACAACGCCTACAAAAACGCCGATGCGATTTCTCAGGCGCTCGAGGCGGCTGGCCTGCCGGTCGACGGCGATTTCGGCAAGAGCGATGCCGGCGGTCCGCTGATACCACTCGACAGTTCGATGACGTTCGACAGCAAGGTAAGGGAACTCGACGAGGCGCTGGACGCGCTCGACCGGCTGAAGACGGAGGCGCGACGGCTGCCGCTCGCCAACCCCGCGCCCGGCCGCTCGGTCACCAGCCCGTTCGGCGTGCGCCCCGATCCGCTGCTCGGCACCGCCGCGCTGCATTCGGGGATGGATTTCAGGGCGCCGACCGGAATGCCTGCCAAGGTCACGGCGCCCGGCGTCGTCGTCAAGGCCGGCTGGAACGGCGGCTACGGCCGCATGGTCGAGGTCGACCATGGCAATGGCTTTGCGACGCGCTATGGGCATCTCAGCAAAATCGACGTGACCGTCGGCAAGCGGCTCAACGCCGGCGACGTCATCGGCAAGACCGGCAGCAGCGGCCGCTCGACCGGCCCGCATCTGCATTACGAAATCCGCCACCACGGCGAGGCCATCGACCCGCTGCGCTTCCTGAGGGTCGGCAAGAAGGTCGCGCGGTATCTTTAGTGGCTGCAGCCATCGCCCAGGCTGCAAAAGAGTGCCGTCGGAAAAACTGCCGATCTCCCCCCTTGCTGGGGAGATGTCCGGCAGGACAGAGGGGGGTGCTGTCCCGCCGGCTGTCAACCAATAGCAGCCGCGTTCTTGAATTGGCTTGGCGGTTAGGGCGACTAACTCGAAAGTTGGCGATCCTTCCCCCCCCTGGCCTGCCGGCCATCTCCCCCGCAAGGGGGGAGATCCGCAGCTTCGCCGTTCCGCCCCGCACTTCACACCAGTCATTTCTTTTTGAATTCCATTTGACTGAATAAATGTTTGGTGCGAACCTCTTGTCTCCCAGGGATGCAAGACATGGCACTGCGGGGGACCAATCAGGAGTTTGGGCGGCCTTACAACAGGCGCATCGTCCTCGAATCCATCCGCCTTCACGGTCCGATCGCCCGCGGCGACATTGCCAAGCGGGTCGGGCTCACCGTTCAAACGGTCTCGACCATCGTTCGCGAGTTGGAAGAACACGGCTACGTCCTGTCGATGCGCGAAGAGCCGCGGGGGCGCGGGCTGCCTCCGGCGACCCTGCGGATCAACCCGGAGGGCGGCTATGCCGTCGGCATCCACGTCACTCCGCTGGGTATCAATGCGGCGCTGATCAACTTGAGCGGAGACGTGATCGAGAGCGCCACCCGCGAGGCCCCCAACGCGACGCCCGACCATGCCTTCGATCTGATCGGCGCGATGGTGCTTGAATTGACCGGACTGCGGCCGGGCGGTCGCGTTCTCGGCATCGGCATGGCGCTGCCCGGCCCTTTCGGCGTTGAGTCGATGAGCTTTATCGGCCCGACGACGATGACCGGCTGGAAGGACGTGGCGCTTCGGGAACGGCTGGAGGCCTCGACCGGGCTGCCCGCGTTTTTTGAGACCGATATGGCGGCCGCGGCAATGGGCGAGCGCCTCTATGGCCTCGGGACGGGATATTCCGAATACTACTATCTCTATTTCGGTGTCGGTCTTGGCGGCGTCATGGTCCATGACGGAAGCGCGTTGCGCGGGGCCTGGGGAAACGCCGGCGAGATCGGACACATCCCTGTCGTGCCGGGTGGCGAGCCGTGCCCCTGCGGCAATCGCGGCTGCCTCGAACGATACCTCTCGCTCGAGGCGCTGCGGCGCCGGAACATCAGCGACGCCGATTGGGTTGATGAAGTCGGGCCGATCTTCCGCAACGCCATCACCATCGTCGAGAACCTGTTCGATCCCGAAACCATCATCCTCGGCGGACTGGCGTCCACCGATCTGCTTGAACGGCTGGCCGGTTCGGTTGCCAGGCTTCCCAACTCGATCTCGGCGCGAAACGACCGCACGGCGCCGCGTGTCACCGTCGCACGCGGCGGCCAGCATGCTGTGCTGCGCGGGGCCGCCGCACTTGCCGTCTCAGGCGTGCTTTCGCCGCGCTTCGGCCAGATATTCACCGCCGAGCGCGAACGCGGGCGAGATATACTGCAAGGCAAGGGGATCGCGGCATGAGCGGAGCTCAGCCCGGCATGAGCGGAGCTCAGCCTGGCATGAGCCAACTCCTGCTGGTGCTCGACAATGTCACCAAGAATTTTGGCGCGATCGAAGCGCTCAAGGGCATCAGCTTCTCGATCGGCAAGGGTGAGGTGGTGGCGCTTCTGGGCGACAATGGCGCCGGCAAATCGACGCTGGTCAAGATCATCGCCGGCGGCCTGGAGCCGACCTCCGGCCGCATGCTGTTCGAGGGCAAGGAATTCCTCGCCAAATCTCCCGCCGAGGCCAAGGCGGCTGGAATCGAGACCGTCTACCAGGACCTCTCGCTTTGCACCAATGTCGACGTGGTGGCCAATTTCTTCATGGGCCGCGAGATCACCAGGAAATTCCTTGGCGTTCCCGTGCTCGACGAACCGGCCATGGAGCAGGTGGTCGAAAAGGCCTTGGCCAGCGCCGGCACCCGCATCCCTTCGCTCAGAACCAATGTCGAGCATCTCTCGGGCGGCCAGCGGCAGGCCATCGAACTCAATCGATTCGTGCATTTTGGCGGCAAGCTCGTGCTTCTCGACGAGCCGTTCGCAGCACTCGGTGTCGAGCAGACGCGGCGCGGCCTCGACATGATCCGCCAGGTGGCGAGGCAAGGCATCGGCGTCGTCATCATCACCCATATCATGCAGCAGGCCTTCCAGGTCGCCGACCGGATCGTGGTGATCCGGCAAGGCGTCGTGGCCGGCGATGTCGCGCGCAACAAGACAAGTCCCGACGCGGTGATCGACATGATCACCGGAGAGACGCTCGCCGGTGCCGGACCGGCAGGCTGAGGGACAAAATGAGGGGTCCGGCGCAAGAGGAGCGAACGACATGAAGAAAATACTTCTTTCCGTCTTCGGTATCCTGGCACTGGCCTTTGCCACGCTCACGCCGGCATTCGCCCAGTCCAAGGGCACCGTCTACTACCTGGTGCCGACATTGCTCGATGAATTCCAGACCGGCTCGGTGAGCGCTCTGGAGATGTTCCTGAAGCAGGTCGGCTACGAGATGAAGACGCTGAACGCCGACAACAAGACCGACGCTCAGCAATCGCAGATGAACGACGTGATTGCGCTCAAGCCGTCGGCGATCATTCTCGCCGCCGTCGATTTCAATGCGTTGAAGCCGTCGATCGAGGCCGCCCGCGCCGCCGGCATCCCGGTTGTCGAGTTCGATCGCCAGATCACCTCGACGCCATCCGATTTCACCTCGGTGGCGGGAACGGTCGAGATCGGCCAGATTGCCGCCGACCAGGCCGAAAAACTCTTGAAGGCGAAGCACGGATCGGTGAAAGGCAAGATCCTCCAGGTGCTCGGCGATCCTGGCGACCCCTACACGCTCGATATCCAGAAGGGTTTCGAGGAGAAGATGAAGGCGTTCCCGGACGTCAAGATCATCTCGGTGCCTGCCATGCAATGGGCGGCGGATGCAGCCGGAACCATCGTCAACGACCAGATGCTCGCCAACCCTGATATCGACCTGATCTTCAGCCACGCCGCCCATCTCTCGGTCGCTGCCGTCGCCTCGCTCGAGGCCGCCGGCAAGAAGCCGGGCGACGTCATGCTGATGAGCTCGAACGGTGCGCCGGTCGGCCTCGACCTGATCCGCAAGGGCTGGCTCAACGTCGAAGTCGAGCAGCCGCTCTACGCTCAGGCCGCCGCCGTCGCCATGTTCATGGACAAGGTCGTCAACAAGCAGGAGATCAAGCCGGGCGAGTACGATGTGCTCGGCCTGAAGTCGGCCGTGACGATTGAAGCCTGGGGACCGAACATCAAGATCCCCGGCGCTGCGATCACCAAGGAAAACGTCGACAACCCGGCCTTCTGGGGCAACATGAAGCCGCCCTCGGGCACCGTGAAGCCGGTCGAATAGCAAAGTCGCCCAAGGCTTCGGGCCGCGCTGGCCCGGAGCCCTGGGCGTTCGAACGGACGCGCAGAGCAAGCTGCAGCAATTTTTCCAATCCGCGCGTGATCCTTTCCGAGAATCGATGCGCCAGCCGGATCAGCACATGTCACCCCGCACGCGCCACGCCCTCGAATTCGTCCTCGACAACCTCGTCTGGTTCATGCTGGTCGTCGTGCTGGTGGTCTTCTCCATCTCCATTCCGAACTATTTCCAGCTCGGCATCTTCGCCAACATCATCGAGGCGTCGAGCGTGCTTGGCGTCATGTCGATCGGCCTGGCGCTGGTCATCATCACCGGTCACATGGACCTGTCGGTCGAATCCGTGGCGGCGCTCAGTGCCATGGCGGTCGGCATCCTGTTCTGCTCGGCGGGTATCGGCCTTGGCGTTCAATTGCACCCGGAATGGCTGATGGTTCCGGTTTCGCTGCTGATCGCCCTTGCTGTCGGCAGCATCATCGGCGCCGTCAACGGCTACCTGGTCGTCAAGGTGAAGATGAGCGCCTTCATCATCACGCTGGCGTCCTACATCTGGGTGCGCGGCCTCGTGCTGGTCATTTCCGGCGGCCGCTCGGCACAAGACCTTGCGCCGGCAATCCGCTGGTTCGGCATTCAGCGCCTGCTTGGCCTGCCGCTCACCGCCTGGATCGCGATTGCGTGTTTCGTGGTCTTCTCGCTGATCATGGCCAAGACCCCCTTCGGCAGGCACCTGATCATGATCGGCGGCAACGAGACCGCAACCTTCCGCGCCGGCATCCGCGTCAACCGCAACCTCGTCATCGCCTTCGTTCTCGCCGGCGCCATCGCCGGCCTTGCCGGCTGGGTGCTGGCAATCCGCACCTCCGGCGCCACCGCCAATCTCGGCGTCGGCCTGCTGTTCAACGCCTTCGCCGCCGTCGTCATCGGCGGTGTCAGCCTGAAGGGCGGCGTCGGCACCCTGCCCGGCGTCTATGCCGGCGTGCTGTTGCTGTCGGCCATCAACACCGCAATCAACCTCATGGGCCTGCCGGCCAACTTCACCCAGGTGATCCACGGCCTGCTGGTGCTTGCCGCCGTGCTGCTCGACGCGTTCAAGCAAACGATCCGCCAAAGACTGGCATGAGAGGGGGGCTGGCATGACCGGGCGTCCACAGATCGGAAGACTTTCGGACAAGGTCGCGCTGATCGTCGGCGGCGCCCGCGGCATCGGCAAGGGCATCGCACAGCGCTTTGCCGAAGAAGGCGCCAAGCTGGTGCTGGCGGATACCGAGGTCGAGGCCGGGCAAGCGGCCGCGGACGAAGTCGGCGCTGCCTTCATCCGCACCGATATCTCGCAGATGGCCGATGCCGAGGCCGCTGTTGCGCTGGCGCTCGACCATCACGGCCGTCTCGACATCATGGTTCAGAATGCCGGCATCTATCCCTGGCAGTTGCTGGAAAACACCAGCCCGGAGGACTGGGACCGTGTCATGGCGGTCAATTTGCGCGGCAGCTTCAATGCCGCCCGTGCCGCGCTCGCTCCGATGAAGGCGCAGCACTTTGGCCGCATGCTGTTCACTTCCTCGATCACCGGCCCGCACGTCACCAGCCCCGGTCACGGCCACTATTCGGCGACCAAGGCCGGCATCAACGGCCTGATCCGTTCGGCCGCTCTCGAATTCTCGGGCTACGGCATCGCCGTCAACGGCGTCGAGCCCGGCAACATCCTCACCGAAGCCATCCAGCTGCATCGCGGCGCCGCCTATATCAAGAACATGGAGGACTCCATCCCGCTCGGCCGCCTCGGCAGCCCGCGCGACGTGGCCAATGCCTTCCTGTTCCTGGCTTCGGACGACGCCAGCTACATTACCGGCACCACCATCATCGTCGATGGCGGGCAGTTGCTGCCCGAAGGCAAGGACTTCCGCCTGCTTCCGCCATGATCCGCGCCCGATAAACTCGATTCGCCGTCCAATACTTCAACATCGGTTTACCCGAAGCTGGTAACAGCAACGACGCTCGTTTCATGATCAAGCAAAGGGTCTGCCTTGCCGCCGCGTTACAGCTCTCCTTTCGACCACCACCGGAGCGAGTGCAATTGTAGATTGCATAGCTGCGGGCAGTTGCCGTTCGCGGCGATGGCCAATGGGGAGCCGGGCCTTGCCATGGTCTGGAAACGCGGGGACTCCGGTGCCGGGAGCCGGGCTTGAGCGTCATTCGCGCCCTGGAAAGTGCCGATGTTCCGGCAGTCGCAGGCATGTTTCAACGCGTGCTGCGCAAGGAGCGGACCGAAGCGCCGGCCGCGCTCATCGACTATATGAGACGGTTTTATCTGGAGGCGCCCGGTTGCGGAGGCGATCTCCGCTCGCTTGTCCATGTCAACGACGCCGGCGACGTCTCCGGGTTCGTCGGCGTTCACGTGTTGCCGATGCAATTCAACGGCCGGCAATTACGCGCCGCCATCTGCAGCTCGCTGATGGTCGAGGATCATGAGCGCGACCCGATGGCCGGCGCCCGCTTGTTGAAGGCTTATCTGGATGGCCCGCAGGATATCTCGTTCAGCGAGACCGCCAATGATATTTCCGCAAAATTGTGGACCCGGCTGCGCGGCGTTGTCCTGCCGCAATATAGTCTCGACTGGGTGCGCGTGATGCGGCCGTCGAGCTTTGTGCTCAGCCTTTCCGCCAGTCGCATGAAATCTGTCCGAATGCTCAATCCGTTTGCGCATGCAATCGACCGGTTTTATTGCAGGCGAATGAAGTCCAGCGAACGACGCTGGTCCGGTGTGGCGGCGGACGGGGCAGGTCATGGGGCTTTTCGGACATCGCAAATCGACAGCGACGCATTTGCCAGGCTCGTCGAACCGTTGACCGCCCAGTTCGCCCTGCGCCCGAGTTGGGCGGAAGGCCAGCTTGATCATATACTGACCGATGCGGCACAAAGGCCGGATCTAGGCGAGCTTGTCTACGTTTCCGTGGCATCGCCGGTCGGCACCAATGTCGGCGCATTCGCCTATCACGCGCGGGCGGGCGGAATCGGCCGCGTGCTGCAGATCCTCGCCCTCCCCGGCCAGGCGGGTTCGGTGATCGACTGCCTGATCGATGATGCCGCCGTACGCGGCGTCAGCGGCCTGCGCGGACGCATTCAACCTGCACTTCTGGAAGCAATGCTTGGGCGACGCATCGCTTTCCTGACCGTTGCCTCGACCGTGGTGCATTCACGCGATCCAGAGCTTCTGGATGCCATGAAGAACTCGCAAGCTTTTCTGAATGGGCTTGCGGGCGAGCAGTGGAGCCGGCTGGGTCACTTCACCTGAAGCGCTTCGCGTGACCTGGATCGAGAGCCAGCTCAGGCACTGACTTCCTCGACCTCATCAACGAGTTGCGGGCGCAGGTGCAGGTAGCGCGTCGCCTTGCGTTTGGCGGCGATGTCGGCCCAGACGCGTTCCACCTGCGAGGCTTCCAGTCCTGCCGCCTGCCCCACCACTTCGGCCACCACGCCGTTGTTGAGGCCGCAAAGGCAAAGATCCATGCGGTCATAGGGAAGCGAGAAGTAGAACTCCTCCTGCGTCTGCGCCAGCGAGTAGGTATCGGTGGTCGGCGGCCGATTGCGGATTTCCTCGGGCACGCCGAGATGGGCCGCGAGCGCATAGACCTGCGTTTTATAGAGGTGCGCGATCGGCTTGACGTCCGCCGCGCCGTCACCGTTCTTGACGAAGAAGCCCTGATCGTATTCCAGCCGGTTGGGCGTTCCTAGAACGGCGAAGTTCAGGCGGTCGGCATGAAAATATTCGATCTGCTTGCGGGTGCGCTGTTTCATGTTGGTGGCGGCGACGATGCCGAGATAGACCGGCAGCGGCATTCTTATTTTGGTCTGCTTCCCCTTGGGATCCTGCACCACCAGCGACGAAATATTGTAGCCCTCATGCTCGAGGGCGTTCGCAATCACGATCTTCGAGGCCCAGCCTTCGCCGTAGTCCGGGACCAGTTCGCGGATGAAGGCGTCGCGACGCTGATAGCAGCCCATGGCGCGCAGGATCGGCCCAATATCCTCCACAATAGAATCGACACCGAAAGTGCCGGCGACAAGGCGGCCGAGCCGCAGACTTTCCGGATCGGAATCGTTTTCCGGCATGAACAGGCACAGTACATTCTGAGGCCCGACGGCGCGCGCCGCCAACGCCACCGAAACGCTGGAATCGATCCCGCCGGAAAGACCGAGCACGAGGCCGCGCTTGCGAATGCCGCGCAACTGCTGGCGCAAGGCGGTCACGATCCTGTCCGTTTCGGCGCCGGGGTCGATCGCCAGGGCCTGCGCCAGAATGGTCGGCGCGTCATCGCCGGGGCGAACGCTCATTGCGCGGCCTCCATCATCTCCGACGCAAGCCGGCGGCTGACCTTGCCCGTATCCGTCTTCGGCAATTCCAGGCGGAACTCTATGATTTTGGGCACCATGAAATCCTCGAGATGACGGGCGCAGTGGCGCATGACTTCCTTTTCGCTGAGCGTCGGGTCCGAGCGTATGACGAGCGCGCCGATCGCATGCCCGAGCAGCGGATCCGGCACACCGACGACAACGGCCTCGGCGATGCCCGGATGGCCGTGAAGCACGGCTTCCACTTCCTTCGGCGCCACCTTCTCTCCCCGCGTCTTTATGATGTCGTCCTTGCGGCCGACGAAGTAGAGAAAGCCGTCCTCATCGGTCCTGAACAGGTCGCCGGTGTAGAGGACCTTCTCCCAAGGGTTCGGGCCCGGTCGCAGCGCTCGTTCGGTCGCAGCTTCGTTGCGCCAATACCCCTGCATGACGTGCGGTCCGCGAATGACCAGCTCACCCGCCACACCTGGTGGCACGCGTTGCCCGTGGTCGTCGACGACAAACACTTCGGTGTTCGGAATGGCTATGCCGACTGATCCCGGCCGGCGGTCGAGTTCCTCGGGCGGCAGATAGGTGCAGCGCTTGCATTCGGTCTGGCCATACATCGAATACAGCCTGACACCGGGGAAAAGGCAGCGCAGGCGTTCGATATGGGCCGGCGGCAAGGCCGCCGCCGTGTTGGAAATATAGCGAACGCTGGGCAGGAAGCCCGGCTCCAGGTCACGCATCTGCAGGATCATCGCTGCCATCGTCGGCACCAGCGGAAGACCGGTGACGCCCTCCTCGCGGATACGCTCAAAGATCGCCTGAGGAAAGGCGAAGGACTTTTCGAGCACGAGCGTGGCGCCGAGCCTGACGGCCATCAGCAACTGATAAAGGCCATAGTCGAAGGCGAGCGGAAGCACATTCAAAATGATGTCGTCGGACGTGTTGCGCAGATAGGTGGTGATGGAGTCCGAGGCCGCGTCGCAATTGCGGTGCGTCATCATCACGCCCTTGGGCCGGCCGGTTGAGCCCGACGTGTAGATCAACATCGCCAGATCGACGTCGATGCCGCGGTGGTCGATCTCTCCGGCTTCAAGCGTCAGACAGTCGGCCAGCGATGCAGCCCCCACCGGGCATTGGCCATCGGCGCCTACTGTAGAAGCCACGAAGATGCCGGTGTTGCCGCCGCAGGCTTCAGTGACCACGGGCATCAGTTTTGCCTGGGTGAGGATCGCCGCAGCGTCGCAGTCGGCAAGGATGTAGGCAAGCTTGTCGGCCTTGGTCGATGGGTTGACCGGGATGAAGGTCGCCCCTGCCTTGAGCACGGCGAAAATCGAAACCGCGATCTCCCAGCAATTGTCCATGAAAACGACGACCCGGTCGTTGCGCCTGACGCCGTTCGCGAAAAGCGCAGCGGCAAGGCGGCTCGAGAGATCGTAAAATTCTTCGTAGCTCAGCCTTTTATGCCCGGTGATCAATGCCGTCTTGGCAGGTTGGGCAGCGGCATTCGCGGCCAGAAAATGTTCGATCCGCACGGACGCTCCTCGCCGATCGCGCCTAGACTGCCGGCGCTTTCGCCTTGATGAAGGACGAAATACGGTCAATCGAATCCAGATTAGCCGGCACGATGTCGGAATCGACCATCGCAATGCCGAAGGTATCCTCGATGAACGCCACGAGTTCGACCACGGCGGTCGAGTCGATGATGTCGTTCTCGATCAGCGAGGCTGTATCTGCAAGTTCGTAAGACGTGTCGCCGAACAAGAAATTGTCGACGATAAAGGCTCTGACCTTGTCCTTGATTGTTATCATCATTTTTCCCTTCCCTGGATTCCTCAAGCTGCTCTTGCTGCACTGGCTTCTTGGCCGGTGAAATTCTTCTGCCACAGCTGCGTCGACAGGATGCCGACGAAGGCAGCGTTGTCGCGGAATCCCGACGCTGGCTGCGTGCGGCATTTCTCATGAAGGCTGGCCACCGCCTTGGCGTTGAACAGTCCGCCGGCAGCGATGTTCGCTTCACTTAAGCAATCACGCACATAGTCCAGTTCGCCGGCTCCAACGAAGGAGCGGGCTTCCGGCGCCCGGTAGGGCTGCTTGGCACGCTCCCCGATCGCGCTGGGAAGCAGATGCCCCGCCGCTTTGCGCAATATGTGCTTTTCGACCAGTCCCTTCAGCTTCATGTCAGGCGGAAGTTTTCCGGCAAATTCCACCAGGCGATGGTCGAGATAGGGAAACCGTCCTTCGATCCCATGCGCCATGGCCATCCGATCGCCTTGGCTGGACAGGATATAGCCCGGCAGCAGGAAGCGGCTTTCGAGATATTGCGCCTGATGCAGCGGGTGCCATAGCGAAAAAGCCTGGGGCAACCGGCTGACCAGTTCCTCGGCCGCATCATAGCCCTTCAACATCGCGCGCAGGTCGCCGGAAAAGAAAATCTTCGCCGCCGCCGTGGTCTTGAAGCGCGGCCGATGCGAGAACAGCGGATCGTCGAGTGCAGCGTTGCCGGCGCCGAAGAACGCCGCCAAATACTCCACGGACTGCTGCTGCAGGCCTGGCAGATAGGGATAAAGCCTGCGGAACAGCTGCGGCCTGATGCGCGATGCCGGCTGCCGTGCGCAGAACCGACGCACACGCGCTTCCCTAAAAATATCGTAGCCGGCAAAAACCTCGTCGGCGCCCTCGCCGGTCAGCACCACTTTCAGGCCAGCCTGGCGAACGAGGCCGGACAACTGGTAGAGCGGGGCCGGTGCGGTGCGGATGATCGGCCGCTCGGCAAAGCGGATGACTTCGGGGAAGACGCCGGCGATATCGCCGGCCTGGCAGGCAATGGTTCGGTGCCGGGAGCCAATTGCTGACGCCATCTCGATCTGGAAAGCGCTTTCGTCGTGTTCGGCGCTGTCGAACGTCACCGAAAATGTCTGCAGCTGGAGAGGGGTCATGCCGGCAGCAAGCGTCGAGACCAGGGATGAATCGAGCCCGCCCGAAAGATAAGAGCCGACCGGCACGTCGGCGCGCATGCGAAGCCTCACCGCATCGCTCAACAGCGCCTGCAGTTCCTCGGCCGCATCGTCCTCGTTGGTGAGCTTCGAGGGCGCGTCCCGATGCGGATAGTCGAGGTGCCAATAGCGCTTGATCGTGACTTGCTCCGGTGTCGCGATCATCACGCTTGCCGGCTCCAGCTCGTGGATATTGCGGAAAGCCGTGCGGGGAGCAATCGGCGCCCACAGCGTAAAGACCTGGTCGAGTGCGATCGGATCGATCTCGGCCGAGACGCCAGGAACCTTCAGCAGCGCCTTGATCTCCGACGCGAAGTACAGCACGCCGTCCCTGTTCGTGTAGAAAAGCGGCCGGACACCCATCCGGTCTCGGGCAAGCACCATGCGTCGGCGCCTGTTATCCCATATCGCGAAGGCGAAATCGCCGTTCAGAAGCGACAGGCAGTCTTCGCCCATCTCGTCATACAGCTGCAGGATGACCTCGGTGTCGCTCGACGTGCGAAAGCGCCGGCCCTTGGCTAAAAGCCCTTCGCGCAGTTCCAGGTAGTTGAAAATCTCGCCGTTGAACGCAATCGTCAAATTGCCTGACGCGTCGGACATCGGCTGCTGGCCATCGCCGATGCCGATCACCGACAGCCGCGCATGGCCGAGCCCAGCGTCGGCTGTCATAAATTTCCCTTGCTCATCCGGCCCACGATGGGCGATCGCAGCTGTCATCCGCGCAAGCAAAGCTTCCGCATCCCGGATCGAACCGAAATAGCCCCCGAATCCGCACATTGCTACGACTCATACATCGGTGAGGTACGGAACATAACCGTGAAAGCTGGCTCAAGCGTTAACCGGATAAGTTCGGCCAACGCATGGTTAACAACAATTAAAAGACAAGGTACTTTTTTGTTCTATTACCTCTTCCCGGATAGAGAAGTATATTTCAACGCGAAACGCAATTTTTTGTTCGAGCAACGGCGGCGCGCGACAGCGTTGCCCCGCATGACCGACTTGCGCAGCGACTCCAGTCCTCATCGGAGGTAGCTGATAGCACAGTACAGGCCGATGACTGGAGAGCAGGTGTGAGGCAGGATCAGCCCAACGCGGCCCTCGCGATCAGTCTGGCCAAAGCTCCCGCTTGCGTTCTTCAAAGCCGAGCACGCGTTTGCTATCGGTCCACCGCGCGACCTCGCCCTCCATTCCATCCGGGTCCTTGAAGGTCACAAGACGGACAGCGCCGAAATCTGTAATGGTCCCATCCGAAGCGCCGGCCTTCACCAGACGTCGCCTGACTTCCTGCAAGCAGTCTTCATCGTGTACCTTCAGCGCAAGATGATCTATGTGACCTCTCTTGCCCATCTGCATCGACCCATCTTCATACCCCGTTGGTTCCGGCATTTGGAACGGATGAAGGGCAAAGCCACCTCCAACGTCGATTAGTGAGTGACGAAGAGTGCCGCCACCGGGACCGGGCTCGGACAGATCGAACTTCGTTTCCGCGTCGAAGATTTCTTCATAAAAGCGAATGAAACGGTCCATGTCGTGTGTGAAAAGCGTCAGATGGTGCGCACCAACCGTTACAGGCATGCCGAACCTCCCTTGCCGATAATATGACGAACATACCATCTCGCGTTGAACCGGGCGACCTGGAGCCGCGGTACATCACTGAACGCGAACGGGCCGATTCGGTCCGCAAAGCGGCTGTTCGATACGGGTTTCGTGGCGGCTGCTGAACCGGAAAACCTCAAACCCTTGAGAAAACATGGTGGGCGATGACGCGCTCGAACCGCCGACACCTTCGGTGTAAACAATGCTCCCGCCCTTGCAGACCAGCATAAGAGCCGGCTTTACAACGTTACAGACGGGGCCGTGGCGGCAGTCGGGACTGCGGGCTACGCCAGCAATGGCGCTGGCGTTACCGTTACAAGCATAGGTGCGTGTCCCGTCGTGACTGGAAAAGCTTATAGGGTGGAACACCGTTGCACCAGCACCTGAGGAACGGATGATTTGGGTGCGGCGGCAGGCTATTCCGAGATTGAAATTTATACCCACGTCGAATTTTGGCGAAGAGACTGACTGTAGGTCTCCCAGACAAGCTATTCCCGCCTCATCAGCATGCAAAAGCCGGCAGATGTGCTGTTCGTCTCATTCCAATATTTCTTACGGTCCCAAACCGCAAGGATACTGGATGGCGAAAAGTCGTGCCTGATCTCTTTCATGTCCTCAAAAAGAAAGCGCATCCCGGAAGGGGTGGCCCGCCAATGGTCGCCAAAATACGGGCCTTCATGAACAGGGTAGAACCAGGGCATAGCGATGAAAAGGTGGCCGCCCGGCCGAACGAGGCCGGTTATGTTCGGAGCGGCAACCCACGGCCTGTCGATGTGTTCGATGACCGAGTTCGCGATTACCAAATCGTAGGTTCCGGCATCTGCCGGAAGATTCATTAAGTCCCCGTGGATATGGCGGGGGTCATCATGCGGGGCCAAGTCCAAGGTTCTGAAATCCGCGCCGGGGAAATAGTCTTCGTAAGCTCGGCCTTCCTTGTCTCTGTGGTTTGGCTTCGCGCCGACATTGAGAACCGTTTTTGCCCCCAGCGGTGAGCAAAAATCCTTCAGGCAGCGATTAACGTGCTTGCGCAAGACTGTCGTCCGGCCACGTCCGAAAATCCAAATCCGATTAAGCATCTGGCTTCGATAGCACTCAACAATGTGAGCGCGCAAGCCAGCGTTGTTCCTAGAATTCGGATTGGCGCATCGGGCTGTCTAGCCTTCGACAATACTGCAAAGGTTTACTGACATGCGCCGCTGGAAACTCTCGGCGGCTGCCGTTCTCTTTCCATGTCGGCAGGCCTTGCGACCATCCACGCCGCCGGCCGCGACCCCTATGTCGGCGAGTACAGCATGGAGTGCCCGCAAGCCCAGTGCTGGCTTGAGATCGAGAAGGGGGAAAGGGAAGACCTACAACGTCCGCTTCATTGCCGCCGACCGCGTGGATGCCTCCAAAGTCCTCTGTCGGGCGGATATCCCGATGGAAGGGGACCTTTGAGTTTCACCGCGACGGAACAGTATGAGGACGGTCTGTCCGGCTCTTACGGCGACGACCCGCTCGTCTGGATTCTGTCCTTCGGCAACGGCAGTGTCGGTTTTTATATCAACGACGACCGTGCGGGAAATTCGATATGCTCGGCGAGTACACCGCCATCGGCGATTGAGGCCCATTCGAACAAGTACGCTGGACCATCGCCACCATTTCAAGGCTTATATCGGTGGCGGTTGCCGAGGTCACCGGGAACTGGAAGCTGGTACCTATTGTGAATTTCCTTAAGAAATTTGGTGGGCGATGACGGGCTCGAACCGCCGACATCTTCGGTGTAAACGAAGCGCTCTACCAACTGAGCTAATCGCCCGCTCCGGGGCGGACCTTTAAGCAGTTAGGACCGGGTTCGCAAGGCCAAATGAGCGCGCAACGGCCTCGCCGCTGGTCGTTTTCGGCGGCAAAATCCGGCTTGTCAAAAAACCTTCTGCTGTTTGCTGTTATGCTGTCGCGCTCCGCTTGACACCCGGTGGCTTACGCCTTATCCACCGCCCCAACGACGAACACGGCTAACCGTGCTCGTCTTGCGCGGGTGTAGCTCAGTTGGTTAGAGTGCCGGCCTGTCACGCCGGAGGTCGCGGGTTCGAGCCCCGTCACTCGCGCCATTTTCAATCACTTAGCTGATTGGAAATGTAAAAAACTCTGAATGCCGGACCGGCAATTCAGATATTCGGGTCGACCTTGGCGCCCGATAAATTTCAGCGCTTGGCCTGATTTTCAGAAACCTGTTCGATCTGGCTCATCACCGCTTGCGGATCGACGTTCTGAGCTATCGGGGCAGTTCGTCATCTGCCGGCGTCGGAACCTTCAAACGCTCCGTCAGGGCGGTTTCGATCAGCCGCGTGGTCTCATGCTCGTTGAGCAGGCTGATCTGCAGATCCAGCTCGGCGCGGCGCTCGCGGCTTTCATAAGAGCATTTTCTCAACGCTCCGTGAGCCGATGCTCGGCACGTTCGCCGACCAAGCTCGGACTGGCTTCCGTGCAGAATTCGGGGACTCCGGGCTTCGGTGATCGGGATCGCTATTTTTGCCGCGGGTCTTCCAGGCCGATGCCGATCTGACGGAAACGGCCCGCCCGACGTTCGACGACCGCTTCGGCGAGCGAGCGGGCGGCATTGCGAACTTCTTCCTGGATTGTCTCGTCGGCATCGAGTTCATCATGGCTTGTAGCGTACGGCTTCCAGTAGCCGATGTAGCGGTCAAGCTCGGCGCTCGGGCCTGCCGGCGACAACTTCATGAAGCGCAGCCAGTCAGCGATGGAATGCCGCACATTCTCCGCACCTTCGACATCGCCGTGCACGATCACAGAAAACAGCCTGCCTGCCAGATGACGCGGATAGTCCCACCCGGCCAGTTCTACCTGCTTTGCCTTTGCCGCATCCTTGCCTTGTGTCAACGAGGGGTCTGGATTGCCACCGTCAGCGCAGACAAGCCTGTCCATCATCAGTTTGACAGGCGAGGAAACCTGATACCAATTCACCGGCGAGATGATCATGACGCCATGGGCGGCGACCCACATCGGGTAGATTTCGTTCATCCAGTCCTGCACTTGCCCAAGCGAATGGTTGGGATAGCAGGAACAGGGCCAATGGCAGAGCGGAGCGGCCGTCGAAAAGCACGCCTTGCACGGATGGATGTTCCTCCCGTATTCGGAAGCAAGCCGCGACAGATCGAGAATTTCGACTGCAAGTTTCGTTTCCTTGTCGATGGTCTCACGGGCGATTTCGGCGAGCCGGAAACTCTTCGACATCTCGCCGGGACAGGTGTGCTCGCTGCGCGACGACCCGTTGATGATCAACAGACGCGGCGGCACCGTTAGATCCTCGTACCGACGCTGCGCCTGCAGCACCGCTTCGTGCGCCGCAATCCAATCGACGGACAGATCGTAGTCGGGGTCGCTGAACGCAGGACCGGCTTTCCTCGTGATCGGGCTCTTGCGGGAATCCGCATAAGCCTGCCAGGCGATCGAAGCGATTTGCTCAATCGACTGGGCGAGCGGTTCGAACGCCGGGTCGACGAATTGCTGCTTGTATCTCGCCTTGAAGGCTTTCTCACTCAGTCTGGCACTAGCCATGCCCTTGCGAGGCGCCGGGGCTTTCCCGGCAAACTTGCCAACGAGACCAGCCATTTCCGAATTCCTTTCCCGAATTTTTCGTCCAGGAACGCGCAAGTCTTTGCAGTGATTTATTCATCCGTTCGTCGGCACCTCCCGCTCGGCGCTGGCTCTGAGCCACGATTCGGTGCAGGTGCGGCGGGCGCAGGTGAGCTCGTCCGGGATTGTGCCGGCGAAGCCAGCATGGCCAAAGCCGCGGCAATTGCTGTGGTCTTGTTTGCTGATGTCATCGTATTCTCCTTGGAGAATGGTGGACCGAACGTGTCGGCACCCAAGCCAAACCCGCTGCTCCCCCGCATGGTTCCTGGCGATTTGGCAGACGATCGCTGCATCTTTGGTCCCGACGAGCGACGCAATCCTTCGCGCTGCCGCGAATGAACGCTGTCACTAGAGACTCGACACAGTGACTTTGGCAGATCGGCGATCGGCAGCGAACGTCAATAAATTCCCGTCATTGGCGAATCGCAAACGTTGGAGCTTAGCCGACACACCCCTCCACTTCGTCATCCCAGGGCAAGCAAGGAGCGAAGCGACGCGCGCAGACCCTGGGATCCATGCCGTTACCTCAGCCGAGGAATGCAGCGGACCAGGATAAATGCTGATCTGTAGTGATCCTTCGCGCCCCCCTCTGTCCTGCCGGACATCTCCCCCACTTGGGGGGAGATTGGCAGCTTCGCTGACGGCGCCTGTTCATCAACGTTGGACATTGGCGAAAGCCGCAATGACGGCCGATCTCCCCCCAAGTGGGGGAGATGTCCGGCAGGACAGAGGGGGGCGCCTCGCTCCGCGATCAAAGGTTCTGCACCGCAGCAGCGCTCCGAGGTAACGGCATGGATCCCAGGGTCTCCGCGACGTCGCTTCGCTCCTGCTCCGCCCTGGGATGACGAAGGTGTGGTGGCCTGCGGCTAATCGCAGACGTTGGAGATTGCGCTGCTGGACCGTCGACAACCCTTTCAGGCTCGGTCGAAGAACCAAGTCCTCTGTGCGGAGGAACTAGGTTCCTTAATTACAAAAAGTTTCGACGTCGGTTTCCTGAGAGTTTCAACTTTTGTATTCGGTGCGTCACAAGCTGGCCATATGCGTTTGAGCATTGGATTTTCCCAGGCCCGGTCCCCACTTTCGGGTCCGATGCTCTAACGGAGAAGAAGCCTTGGATGCCCTGAAATCGCTCATCGAATCGCGCCGCTTCGACCTCGCGATCATGGTCCTGATCCTGATCAACGCCGTCACGCTCGGCCTCGAAACCTCGCCCGACGCGATTGCGGCCCTTGGCCCGCTTCTAACGGCCATCGACCGCGCGATCCTCGGCGTCTTCGTGCTCGAACTCGCGATCCGGCTGGTCGTCTACAGAACGCATTTCTTCCGCGATCCATGGCGCATATTCGACCTCTTCGTCGTCGGTTTCGCGCTCATCCCCACGACCGGCTCGCTCTCGGTGCTGCGGGCGCTGCGCATCCTGCGGGTGCTGCGCCTGATCAGCATCGTTCCGTCGCTGCGCCGCGTCGTCACCGGCTTCATCACCGCCTTGCCCGGCATGGGCTCGATCATGCTGCTGCTCGGGCTGGTGTTCTACGTCTTCGCGGTGATGGCGACGAAGCTCTACGGCTCGTCCTTTCCCGAACTGTTCGGCGGCATACCAAAATCGCTGTTCACGCTTTTCCAGGTCATGACTCTCGAAGGCTGGTCGGACGGCGTGGTGCGCCCGGTCATGGAGGTCTATCCGGCCGCCTGGCTGTTCTTCATCCCGTTCATCATCGCGACCTCGTTCACCGTGCTCAATCTGTTCATCGGCGTGATCGTTTCGGCGATGGAGGCCGAGCATGAAGCCGTGGAATCGGCCGACAGGGCGACGCTGCACAGCGATCAGGCCATGATCCTGGCGGAATTACAGGCGCTGCGGGCGGAGGTTCGCGAATTGTCCGGCGTTCGCGGCTAGATCGCCTCCGCGAGCCTTGCAAACACGGCCGTTCCTATCCGGCTTCTAATGGAGTAGCGCCGTGAGAGAGCCCGCCGCTCCATTTGCGAAGCGACGGGGCAGACTACCCCCCGATTGCCAGGTCAAAATTGCCCCCCCCCGGCATTGCTGACCGTGCAATTGCGGTGCCAGACCCTGTGACCCATTACGGGACACCTATGCCAAAGACGCAAGACAGGTTTGCCGATTCATATTCACTGTGGCTAATATGTCACCGTGGTCGGAATGGACTAAGTCGGGAGCGCCGCCGGCGCTGCGCGCTCACCCCTTGGCGGGCAACCCTCTTGCAGCGTCGGCATCGACGGCCCGGCCGCGTCAAATCACCGAAATGCCGCGCAGGCGAAGCGGACCGCCTGCAGCGGTTCCACCTGCGGATTTATTCACCCGTTTCGTCGGCACCTCCGTGGAAGAAGGATCGGATTTCCTCCCTGTCGACGCTGTCGTCGCCGTCCTCGTCGACGGCGTTGAAGATCCGCTCGACAAAATCCTGAACCTCAATTTGAGAAAGCGCACCATCGCCGTCGGCGTCGACTATGGCGACCATCATTCGCATCCGTGCGCCATGCATTATCCCGCCTCCCATTCGGCGTCCGTCATGCCGTCGGAAATCACGATGCCAACGGTCGCCACCTCGCCGTTCTGCTCGGGGGCGGCGATGCTCCGGCATTCTCTCCTCCAGCATCTCAGTCATCATCTCACGCATCGTTTGGCGCATGGAGTCTTCGGTTGGCCCGCCTGGCGATGGCTGTGAACCTTGTGCAGGTGCGGCGGGGGCAGGTGGGCTCGTCTGGGATAGCGCCGGCGAGGCCAGCATAGCCAACGCCGCGGCAACTGCTGTGGTTTTGCTTGCTGATGTCATCGTATTCTCCTTCGGAGAGACCGAACATGTCGTCCAAGCCAAACCCGCTGCTCCCGACATGGTTCCTGGCGCGTCGCAACGCTGGTGATTGGTCAAGGCGCCGATGACGGCCAATCTCCCCCCTTGAGGGGGAGATGCCCGGCAGGGCAGAGGGGGTCGGTTCGACCGGGCGCGGCCTTCTCTCTTGCGACAGTGGAGGTTGGAGCATTACGTGAGACGACCCCCTCTGTCGCCTTCGGCGACATCTCCCCCTCAAGGGGGGAGATCAGCAGCCTCAGCCCCTGGCGAGCAGCGCCTCGACCTCTTGCAGCGTCGGCATCGACGGCGCCGTGCCGGGTCGCGTCACCGAGATGCCGGCGACGGCGCAGGCGAAGCGGACCGCTTGCAGCGGGTCCACGCCTCTCGCAAGTGCTGCGGCCAGGCCGCCATTGAAGGCGTCGCCGGCGCCGGTGGTCTCGACCACGGGACCGGCTTTGATCGCGCCGACATGGTCGGAGCGGCTGGCCGTGTGCAACAGCGCGCCCTGTTCGCCGAGCGTCACGATAACCGCGCCGGCGCCTTTTTCGAGCAAACGATCGGCGGCGCGGCGGGCGTCGTCGATGGAGGACACCTTGATGCCGGTCAGTTCCTCGGCCTCGGTCTCGTTGGGCGTGACATAGTCGCAGAGCGTGTAGATGCGCTCAGGCAGGCTTGCCGCGGGCGCCGGGTTGAGGATGGTCGTCACCCCTGCCCCGCGCGCGATCTCCAGCGCCCGCATCGCCGCCTCGATCGGCTGCTCGAGCTGGGTTACGAAAACGCCGGCCGCGCGGATCAGTCCGGCGTTAGCCTCGATGTCGGCGGGCGAAATCAGCATGGCCGCACCCGGGCTGACGATGATGGCGTTGTTGCCACTCGTCTCCTCGACGAAGATATAGGCCGCACCCGTATAACTCTGCGGCGTGTCGATGACGGCGCTCTTCACCCCGGCCTGCGCCCAGGTCTGCCTGGCCATATCGGCAAAGGCATCGACGCCAAGGCGCGTCAGGAAAGTGATATCGGCGCCGAGACGGCCGGCCGCGACCGCCTGGTTGGAGCCCTTGCCGCCAGGGCCGAGGGTGAAGGACGTCCCGAGGATCGTCTCGCCCATCCGCGGCTGGCGGGCAGCGCGGTAGGCGGTGTCGGCGACGAAGACGCCCAAGATGACGACAGGCTTGATGACAGGCTTGCCTGACATCCCGCTACTCCGCGTCCGGCGGCACGACGCCCTTGCGGAAGGCGAAACAGCCATAGAAGCGGCGCTCGCCGGTCTGGATGACGCAATAGGCCTTTTTGGCACGTTCGTAGAAGGCGTAGCGCTCGACCGAAATCATCGGCCAGGCCTTGCCCTCCGCAGCATCGATCTCGCTTTGCACTTCTTGCTGCACGGCGGGGATCTCGTCCGGCTTGCCGACGACCTCCATGCGGGCGGCGGCATCGTCGACGAAAGTGTCCAGCGGATAGAGCGACAGCACCGCCTTGACCACGTCAGCCGCCGGCGCATCGATGCGCAGCAGCCGACCGAGCACCGTCTGGCGGGCCACCGAATCGGAGGGGAAGTTGGTGTCGGCGATGATCAAATCGTCGCCATGGCCCATCGCCCGCAACGCCTGGAGCACGTCGGCATTGAGCAGCGGATTGATCCCTTTGAGCATAGTTCCCTCCCGAACGGCTTTTTGATGCCAAGCCTGGCGCATGATCCCGAAGTGTTGTCGGTTTTCGGACAAGATCATGCGTAATTCAAAGTGTTTTAGAGACGATTGCCGGTCTCTGCGTCGAAGAGATGGACCTGGTCGAGCCGCGGTTTCAGGTGCAGCATGTCGCCCGGCTTGAAGTCGTGACGTTCACGGAACAGCGCCACCATCTCGCCCTCGCCGAAACGCAGGAACACCAGCGTTTCGGAACCGGTCGGCTCGACGACGGAAATCTTCGCCGGCACACCATCGGGGTGGATTTCGAGATGCTCGGGCCGGACGCCGTAGACGACATTGCGCCCGTCCTCCACCTTGCTGCTCGCAGCCATCGGGAACGGCGTCCCTGCGATCTCGACGATGGGCTTGTCGCCCTTGCGCACCACGCCCTTGAGCAGGTTCATCGACGGCGAGCCGATGAAGCCGGCGACGAACAGATTGGCCGGACGGTCGAACAGTTCCAGCGGCGCGCCGACCTGCTCGATGCGGCCGTCGCGCATCACGACGATCTTGTCGGCCATGGTCATCGCCTCGATCTGGTCGTGCGTGACATAGATGGTGGTGGTCTTCAGCCGCTGGTGCAGTTCCTTGATCTCGGTGCGCATCTGGACGCGCAGCTTGGCGTCGAGATTCGATAGCGGCTCGTCGAACAAGAACACCTGCGGGTTGCGCACGATGGCGCGACCCATGGCGACGCGCTGGCGCTGGCCGCCCGAGAGCTGGCGCGGATAGCGCTTGAGATAGGGATTGAGGTCAAGGATATCGGCGGCGCGCTTGACCCGCTCGGCGACATCGGCCGGATCGGTCTTCCGCAGTTTTAGCGCAAAGGCCATGTTCTGCTCGACCGTCTTGTGCGGATAGAGCGCGTAATTCTGGAACACCATCGCGATGTCGCGCTTGGCCGGCGGCAGATGGTTGACGACACGGTCGCCGATGGCGATCGTGCCGCCGGAAACGGTCTCCAGCCCCGCCACCATCCTGAGCAGCGTGGACTTGCCGCACCCCGAAGGGCCGACCAGCACCACGAACTGCCCGTCGGCGATGTCGACGCTGACACCGTGCAGGACCTTGACGGTTCCGAACGCCTTGGCCACATTGCTGATCGCGACTTGAGCCATCGGCCCCCCTTTCGTTGCGGTGAAGCTAAACAAGGCAAACGGCGAGGGCAAGTCAGTCTTTTATAGATAAAAAACCCTGTTCCCGTTTGACACGGCACCTGGTTGTGAGAATAGTGAACGGGCTCGGGTTTCGACCCTGTTCCGGGCGCGCCGGCACGCTGGTCCGGACCACGGAAATCGAAGCGTTGCGGGAGGAAAACTTGAGGAGGCGCTGTTGTTGGGGAACATTTCCAGCGCTCCAAACACCCGAACAATCACCATTGAGAATCGCCATTGAGATTCTCAATCATCACGAGATTCTGGGAGGAACGAAATGAAGGTCAGTCTTTACAACCAATTCATGCGCGCGGGAGCCACGCGCCGCGATGTCCTCAAGGGCGCGGCCAGCGTGGCCGCGATCGCAGCGGCATCCGGCGCCGGGCTTGGCGCGCTGACGCGCCCGGCTTCCGCGGCAAGCGAATTGCGCGCGCAGATCCTGCAGATCCCCGGTGTCGGCAAGGGCCAGCCGACCGATGCCGACTTCCAGCAGGTCGGCGAGCTTTGCCTGGAGGCGACCAAGGCCAGCGTCAAGGAAGGCGAATTCGCCGGCGTCCAGCTCACCTTCATGGGGCTCAACAACCAGAACCTGCACAATGTGCTGTTTCGCGGCTTCCTGAAGCCGTGGGAGACCTATACCGGCGCCAAGATCAACTGGATCGACCTGGCGCAGGCGGACTACAACGCTCGCCTGCAGCAGTCGATCGCCACCGGCACCGTCGATTTCGACATCATCGAGATGGGCGCGCCGTTCGAAGGCGACGTCTGCGGCAAGGGCCTGACCTCCGAAATGCCGGACTGGGTCAAGGACCAGATCGACATGAAGGACGTCGTGGCCTATCTGCAGCCACCGGTCGGCACCTGGGACGGCAAGCAGTACCGCGTGACCGTCGACGGCGACGCGCACAATTTCAACTACCGCACCGACGTGTTTGCCGATGCCGACCTCGCCAAGGCGTGGAAGGACGGCGGCGGTGGCGGTGAATGGGGCGTGCCGAAGACCTGGCAGCAGGTGCAGGCGGTGACAAAATTCCTCAAGGGCAAGCAGTTCCAGGGGCAGGACGTTTTTGGCTATCTCGACGCGCCCAAGGCCTGGGGCGGCTTCGGCTTCTATTTCCTCGGCAGCCGCGCCAGCGCCTATGCCAAGCATCCCGACGACAAGGCCTGGCTGTTCGATGCCGATACGATGAAGCCGCGCATCAACAATCCAGCCTGGGTGCGGGCGATCCAGGACGTGATCGACGCGCTACCTTCGCAGCCTGCCGACCAGATCAACGCCGACCCGAACACCACCGCCTTCCAGCAGTTCCTGGCCGGCACCGGTTCGATGCTCGCCTGGTGGGGCGACGTCGGTTCCAACGTCAAGACCAACGACAGTTCTGTCGTCGGCGACGTAACCGGCTTCTCGATCCTGCCCGGCTCGGATGACGTCTACAATTCCAAGACCGGCCAGTGGGACAAGCTCGCCAGCGGCCCGAATTATGCGCCGAACTGCGCCTATCTCGGCTGGGGCGTCTACGTCATGGCACGGGTCGACAGCGACGAAAAGAAGAAGAAGGCGGCCTGGTCCGCCGCGGCCCATCTTGGCGGCAAGGACCTGTCGCTCTGGTGCGCGGCATATCCGTCCGGATTCCAGCCCTACCGCAACTCGCATTTCGACATTCCGGAATGGGTGGCGGCCGGCTACGACGAGGCGTTCATCACCTCGTATCTGAAGTCGGAGGCCGACAGCTACAACCATCCGAACGCCGCGATCGAGCCGCGCATTCCCGGCATCTTCCAGTATTACAGCGCAGCCGAGGACATCCTGGCCAACACATTCGCCGGCAAGATGACGGCGCAGGAAGGCGCCGACGCCATTGCAGCCGCCTGGGAGAAGCAGACCGACCAGATCGGCCGCGAAAACCAGATCAAACTCTACAAGGCCTCGCTCGGCATGTAGGCTGAGACTGTGGTGAACCGTGATCCGGCGGCGCAAAGCCGCCGGACCCCAGTTTGACCGGCCAGCCGGTCATAACAGCTTGACCGGCCAGCCGGTCATAGCACCCTTCAGTGAACGGACGAGACGCGTGGCAGACCAGACTTTGCCCACCAGTGCGTGGCCGGCAAACGCCGCTCCATCCGATCTGATATCGCCGGGCCGGCGGCGGCTCGGCCGGGCGTTGATGGCTGTTGCGACGCTCGGCCTTCTGGCCGTGATCGCAATCCAGATCCTTTACAAGTCAGAGGTCAACACGATCGGCTTCGAGACCTGGCGGCCGGTCGTCTATGCCTACGTGCTGTGGGGTATAGCACTCGGCATCGGCCAGGTACTGACGCGCGGCGAAGACGGCCAGCGCGCGCTGTTCCTGCTGCCGGCGCTGCTGTTCACCATCGCCATGGTGATCTTCCCGACGCTGTTCGGCTTCTACATTGCGCTGACCGACTGGAACCTCAGTTCCTTCTCCGGCCGCAAGTTCAACGGGCTCGACAATTTCTGGCAGATGCTGGCCGATCCCTATTACCGCAACGCGCTGTTCAACATGGTGCTCTATGTTCTGGCGGTGCTGGTCGAATACGTCATCGCATTTGGTCTCGCTTTGCTGCTCAACGCACAAATCCGCGCGCGCAAATTCTTCCGTGTCGTCTTCCTGATGCCGTTGATGCTGTCGCCGGTCGCGGTGTCGTGGATGATCGGCAAGTCGCTGATGGAATACCGCTTCGGGCCAGCCGCGGCGCTGGCGCGCCAGCTCGGCTGGGAAAACCCCGCCTTCTTCTCAAACCCGATCACCGCCCGCATCTCGATCATGGTGCTGGATGCCTGGACGTTCATCCCGTTCATGATGATCATGCTGCTCGCCGGCCTTCAGGCGATGTCACGCGAGGTGCTTGAGGCGGCCAGGGTCGACGGCGCCAATGCTTGGCAGACGTTCTGGCAGGTCACGTTTCCGCTGATGCTGCCGGTATCGGTGACGGCGATCATCCTGCGCATCATCTTCAAGTTGAAGCTTGCCGACATCATCATCACCGTCACCTCGGGCGGCCCGGGCGGCGCGACCGATTCCGTGTCGAGCTTCATCTACCGCGAGTATCGCGACCGCTCGAATGTCGGCTACGGCACCATGCTGGCGATGGCCTACCTCATCATCATTATCGTGTTCGTGACGTGGCTGTTGAAATTCGCCAATCGCTTCGTGCGCAACGTCAACTGACAGGCGGCCAGATGAGCGTTCAGACCACCGACTATGCCGCTTCCGAAATCCGCTCGCCGGCGAGCTTTTTCGCCAACCGCGTCTTCATCTATGGCGCGCTGGTGTTCTGGGCCTTCATCTGCCTGTTCCCGATCTACTGGACGATAACCACCTCGTTCAAGACCGCGGTCGATGTCACCCAGGGCCATCTCATCCCGTTCGTCGACTTCCGGCCGGACTGGAAGGGCTGGCGCTCGCTCGGCCTGTCGCCGGATGCGATCTTCCGGACCTCGACGGTGCGCGACGAGTTCATCAAGCGCTTCATGAATTCGGTCATCACCTCGGTCGGCGCATCGAGCCTCGCTATCGTCATTGGCAGCCTCGCCGCCTACGGCCTCACCCGCTTCCGCTATCACTTCGCCTGGTTCAAGAATGAGGACATCTCCTTCTTCTTCCTGTCGCAGTTGATCCTGCCGCCGGTGGTGCTCGCCCTGCCCTTTCTCGTGCTATACCGGGAAGTCGGCATGCTCGACACGCGCATCGGGCTGATCCTGCTCTACACGCTGATGGTGCTGCCGATCGTCATCTGGATCATGCGCGACCAGTTCAATTCGATCCCGGTCGAACTGGAGGAAGCAGCCCTCGTCGACGGCCTGTCGATCTGGGGCGCCTTCTTCCGCATCGTCATGCCGATCGCGCTGCCGGGCATGGTCGCGGCCTTCATCCTGGCGATGGTGCTGTGCTGGAACGAGTATTTCTTCGCCGCGCTGCTGACCTCGACCGACGCAAAAACCATTCCCGTCATGGTGGCGAGCCAGACCGGCTCGCAGGGCATCAACTGGTGGTCGATGGCGGCCCTCGCCACCGCCGCGATAACGCCGCTCGCCGTCATCGGCATCGCACTGGAGCGCTACCTGATCATGGGCATGACCGCAGGCGCGGTGAAGTAGGCGGCTCCTTCTTCCCTTCTCCCCTTGTGGGAGAAGGTGGATCGGCGCGCAGCGCCGAGACGGTTGAGGGGTGTTGGACGGAATGAGGCGTCGGCGTTCCCTGGAACACCCCTCATCCGGCCGCTGCGCGGCCACCTTCTCCCACAAGGGGAGAAGGAAGAGCCGCGCTCAATGCACTATACGCAAATGAGGAAAACGGCAGCATATGAAGACACGGCGTTTCGACCGCATCGGCAATGGCGGCATCGCGTTCACGGAACTTGGCTTCGGCACGGCGCCGCTCGGCAATCTTTATCGTGCCGTCTCCGACGAGGATGCCAACGCCACCCTGGAGACTGCTTGGCGGGTCGGCTGCCGCTACTACGACACCGCACCGCTCTACGGGCTTGGCCTGTCGGAAACGCGGCTCAATCCGTTCCTGCGCTCGAAAAAGCGCGACGACTACGTGCTGTCGAGCAAGGTCGGCCGCATCATGCGCGCCTGCCCGCCGGACCAGCGCACCGGCATCGGCAAGTTCTTCGACACGCCGTCGCGCCGCGAGGTCTACGACTACAGCTATGACGGGGTCATGCGCTCCTTCGAAGCCTCGCTGGAACGCCTCGGCGTCGACCGCATCGACATTCTTTTCGCGCATGACGTCGACGTCTTCACGCATGGCAGCAAGGAGGCCGCGGACCAGCGCATCGAGGAGTTCATGCGCTCGGGCTATTACGGGCTGCTGTCCCTGCGTGACCAGGGCGTCATCAAGGCGTTCGGCGGCGGCATCAACGAATGGCAGGTTGCCCAGACACTTGCCGAGCGCGGCGACTTCGACCTGTTCCTGCTTGCCGGGCGCTATACGCTGCTGGAGCAGGAGGCGCTACAATCCTTCCTGCCGCTATGCCAGCAGCGCGGCATCGGCATCGTTCTCGGCGGGCCGTATAATTCCGGCATTCTGGCAACCGGACCGAAGCCCGGCGCCTATTACAATTATACCGAGGCGCCGCAGGACATCCTCGACCGCGTCACGCGCATCGAGGCCATCTGCAAACGCCACGGTGTGCGCCTGATCGAGGCGGCACTGCAATTTCCGCTGCTGCACCCTTCGGTCGTGTCGGTGATCCCCGGCGGCCAGCGGCCGAGCGAGGTCGAAAGCAACCGGTCGCTGCTCGACGCGAAGCTACCATCAGCACTCTGGGCCGATCTCAAGCAGGAAGGGCTGATGCGCGCCGATGCGCCGACGGCATAGAGCCGCCTGCTCCCATCACCTCGACGGTTGCCAGCCGAGACAAAAGATCGGGCGGAAAGGAAAAGCCGGGCATGCCCGGCTTTTCTGGTCCCTGAAACGGGTATGAAGGCCGCTTAGTTGACTGCGTCCTTGAGGCCCTTGCCGGCTGAAAACTTCGGCACGGTGCGCGCCGGAATCTGCACTTCGGCGCCGGTCTGCGGATTGCGGCCGGTCGAGGCAGCGCGTTTTGACACGGTGAAATTTCCGAAGCCGACAAGCCGGACATCGCCGCCCTTTTTCAGTTCGCCGGTGATGACGGAGAACACCGCATCGACCGCCGACTGCGCGTCACCCTTCGAAATACTCGCGGCGTCGGCGACAGCGGACACCAGTTCGTTCTTGTTCATAAAAATTCCCTTCCATGAGAAACCGGAACGTACGACTCATCCGGCAGGAAACGGACTTTAGAAAGAAGCGCTTCCGCAACCAAGTCGAAAAGCGTCAAAAGAGTCGAAAAAACCCCGGAATTCCGGGGTTTTTTACAAGAAAGAGCCGGGCTGTAGGCCCCGCGGGGCGGTTTGGAATTCAACATTATCCCGGTCAAAATCGCGACCCCCAAAACCGGGTTGGGGTTTGGGGAAGGATCACGCATAGACTCAATAGCGTTAGAGCGTCCTTTGCGCGTCCAATTGGACGCGCGGCGCTCTAATGAGCTAGCGACTTGCTGGCGTCGTCTCCGGCATCCACCGCAGCCGGCGCATTGACCGGCTCGACCCACTCGATCGCCTCCGGCATACGCACCAGCGCATGGCGCAAGACTTCACCGACCCGCCCGACCGGAACGATCTCCATACCGTTCTTCACGTTGTCCGGAATCTCCGCCAGATCCTTGGCGTTGTCTTCCGGGATCAGCACCTTCTTGATGCCGCCGCGCAGTGCTGCAAGCAGCTTCTCCTTGAGCCCGCCGATCGGCAGCACTCTGCCGCGCAGCGTGATCTCGCCGGTCATCGCCACGTCGGCCCTGACCGGGATGCCGGTCAGCACCGAGACGATCGCCGTCGCCATCGCCACGCCCGCCGACGGTCCGTCCTTGGGCGTTGCGCCTTCGGGCACGTGCACGTGGATGTCGCGCTTGTCGAACAGCGGCGGCTCGACGCCGAAATCGAGAGCCCGCGAGCGGACGTAGGAGGCCGCCGCCGAGATCGATTCCTTCATCACGTCGCGCAGATTGCCGGTCACCGTCATGCGGCCCTTGCCGGGCATCATGACGCCTTCGATCGTCAGCAGCTCGCCGCCGACTTCCGTCCAGGCCAGCCCGGTGACAACGCCGACCTGATCGTCGGCCTCGACCTGGCCGAAGCGGAAGCGCGGAACACCAAGGTAATCGGCGAGATTGTCCGCCGTGATGTCGACCGTCTTCTTTTTCGTCTTCAGGATCTCGGTCACCGCCTTGCGGCCGAGCTTCATCAGCTCGCGCTCCAGGCTCCTGACGCCCGCCTCACGGGTGTAGGTCTGGATGATGCCGCGGATCGCGTCCTCGCCGACGGAGAACTCCTTCGGCTGCAGCGCGTGATCGCGGATCACCTTCGGCATCAGGTGGCGCTTGGCGATCTCGATCTTCTCGTCCTCGGTGTAGCCGGCGATACGGATGATCTCCATGCGGTCCATCAAGGGCGCAGGGATGTTCAGCGTGTTCGCCGTCGTCACGAACATCACGCTCGACAGATCGTATTCGACCTCGAGATAGTGGTCCATGAACGTCGAGTTCTGCTCGGGATCGAGCACCTCGAGCAACGCCGACGACGGATCGCCGCGGAAATCCTGGCCCATCTTGTCGATCTCGTCGAGCAGGAAGAGCGGGTTGGACTTCTTCGCCTTCTTCATCGACTGGATGACCTTGCCGGGCATCGAGCCGATATAGGTGCGCCGGTGACCGCGGATCTCGGCCTCGTCGCGCACGCCGCCCAGCGCCATGCGGATGAACTCGCGGCCGGTCGCCTTGGCGATCGACTTGCCGAGCGAGGTCTTGCCGACGCCGGGAGGTCCGACGAGGCACAGGATCGGCCCCTTCAGCTTCTTCTGGCGGCTCTGCACGGCGAGATATTCGACGATGCGGTCCTTGACCTTGTCGAGGCCGAAATGGTCGGTGTCGAGCACGTTCTGCGCGAAGGCCAGATCCTGCTTGACCTTGGAGTTCTTGCCCCACGGTATCGACAGGATCCAGTCGAGATAGTTGCGCACGACGGTCGATTCAGCCGACATCGGCGACATCGTCCGCAGCTTCTTCAGTTCGGCTTCCGCCTTTTCGCGGGCCTCCTTGGAGAGCTTGGTCTTCTTGATGCGCGCCTCGATCTCGGCGGCCTCGTCGCGGCCGTCCTCGCCCTCGCCGAGTTCCTTCTGGATCGCCTTCATCTGCTCGTTGAGATAGTATTCGCGCTGCGTCTTCTCCATCTGGCGCTTGACGCGCGAGCGGATGCGCTTCTCGACCTGCAGGACGGAGATTTCGGCTTCCATGAAGCCCATCGCCTTTTCCAGCCGCTCCTTGACCGAAAGCGTGGCCAGCATCTCCTGCTTCTCGGGGATCTTGATGGCGAGATGCGAGGCGACCGTATCGGCGAGCTTGGAATAGTCGTCGATCTGGCTGGCGGCACCGACCACTTCGGGCGAGATCTTCTTGTTCAGCTTGACGTAGTTCTCGAAGTCGGTGACGACGGAACGGGCCAGCGCCTCGACCTCGACCTCTTCCTCATCCGGTTCGACCAGCGCCGCGGCGCGGGCCTCGTGGAAGTCGGGACGGTCGGTGAACGAAACGATTTTCGCGCGCGAGGCGCCTTCAACCAGAACCTTGACGGTGCCGTCCGGCAGCTTCAGCAATTGCAGCACATTGGCGAGCGTGCCGATGTCGAAAATCGCATCGGACTCGGGATCGTCATCGGCGGCATTCATCTGGGTCGCAAGCAGGATCTGCTTTTCCTGACCCATCACCTCTTCCAGCGCCTTGATCGACTTTTCACGCCCGACAAAGAGCGGAACGATCATGTGCGGGAACACCACGATGTCGCGCAGTGGGAGGACTGCGAAGACGCCGTCGCTGGGAGCCTTGGATATTTTGGCCATTGTCCAACCTTTCATGTCGCGACCGCCAATCGGCCAACCGCGATTCTCATATTAACGACCGGGGATGGTTCCGCCTACCACCGTTTGTGACGGGAGTTTTACAGCACAGAATTCGGCGCCACGGCCTTCTTCCGTTAGTTGGAGGCACGCGAGGCAAAGATCAAGGGTCGACACGAAACCGTTCATCCAATCCGTCATAATCCGTTCATCATAGCCTGCCCATCCGCAAACGGCAAAACGGCGCCTTGCGGCGCCGTTTGAAGAACTCCACTACAGGACTGACGTCAGGCGCTGACGTTGCCCTTCTTTTCCTTCTGCTCGGAATAGATGTAGAGCGGCCTGGCGTTGCCGGACACCACCTCTTCCGAAATAACCACTTCGCGCACGCCTTCCAGCGCCGGCAGCTCGAACATCGTGTCGAGCAGGATCGCCTCCATGATCGAGCGCAGGCCGCGCGCGCCGGTCTTGCGCTCGATGGCGCGCTTGGCGATCGCCGACAGCGCATTCTCGTGGAAGGTCAGGTCGACATTCTCCATCTCGAACAGCCGCTGGTACTGCTTGACCAGCGCGTTCTTCGGCTCGGTCAGGATCTGGATCAGCGCCGGCTCGTCGAGGTCCTCAAGCGTTGCCAGGACCGGCAGACGGCCGACGAACTCGGGAATGAGGCCGAACTTCAACAGATCTTCCGGCTCGACCAGACGGAAAACGTCGCCGGTGCGGCGATCCTCGGGCGACGCGACGGTGGCGCCGAAGCCGATCGAGGTCTTGCGGCCGCGATCCGAGATGATCTTGTCCAGCCCGGCGAAGGCGCCACCGCAGATGAACAGGATGTTGGCGGTGTCGACCTGGAGGAATTCCTGCTGCGGATGCTTCCTGCCGCCCTGCGGCGGCACGGAAGCGACCGTGCCTTCCATGATCTTCAACAGCGCCTGCTGGACGCCCTCGCCCGACACGTCACGGGTGATCGAGGGATTGTCCGACTTGCGCGAAATCTTGTCGATCTCGTCGATGTAGACGATGCCGCGCTGGGCGCGCTCGACATTGTAGTCGGCCGACTGCAACAGCTTGAGGATGATGTTCTCGACGTCCTCGCCGACATAGCCGGCCTCAGTCAGCGTCGTCGCATCGGCCATGGTGAACGGCACGTCGATGATGCGGGCCAGCGTCTGCGCGAGCAGCGTCTTGCCGCAGCCGGTCGGGCCGATCAGCAAAATGTTGGACTTCGCCAGTTCGACGTCGTTGTTCTTGCCGGCATGCGCGAGGCGCTTGTAGTGGTTGTGGACCGCCACCGACAGCACGCGCTTGGCGTAGGGCTGGCCGATGACGTAGTCGTCGAGAACCTTGAGGATCTCCTGCGGGGTCGGCACGCCCTCGCGCGACTTCACCATCGAGGTCTTGTTCTCCTCGCGGATGATGTCCATGCAGAGCTCGACACATTCGTCGCAGATGAACACCGTCGGGCCGGCGATCAGCTTGCGCACTTCGTGCTGGCTTTTCCCGCAAAACGAGCAATAAAGCGTGTTCTTGGAATCACCGCCGCTGTTGCCGACCTTGCTCATTTTCATGTCCTTTCATAGCCGCCCGCCGATGGTCTGGTTGAAAGGGCGCATAACTCAATCTATCGCGGGAAATCGCCGCCGCCAGTAGTCCGGCTCCCGCAACGCATTCCATACGAAACACATATCAGAAAACGTCGCAATGATTCGCATCAACCCCGCACAAAGCTAAGCCGTCGAAAATCAACATAGGCTTAACGTAGGCAATCGCTCCCGTCGAGGGAACAGCCAATTGTGGCCGAAATGCCGCAAGCGGCATCAAAAGCGTGTTTTCGCACCATCCAGCTGCCACCGGGCTTATGTCGCAAGACCCTCGATCGGCTCACGCGACGAAATGACCTTGTCGATGAGGCCGAAATCCCTGGCCTCGTCGGAGGTCATGAAATGGTCGCGGTCGAGCGTCCTTTCGATCTCGTCGTAGCTTTTGCCGGTGTGCTTGACATAGACCTCGTTGAGGCGGCGCTTCAGCTTGATGATATCCTGGGCGTGGCGCTCGATGTCGGAAGCCTGGCCCTGAAAACCACCGGAAGGCTGGTGGACCATGATGCGGGCGTTCGGCGTGGCGAAGCGCATGCCCTTTTCGCCGGCGGTGAGAAGCAGCGAGCCCATCGAGGCGGCCTGGCCGATGCACAGCGTCGCCACCGCCGGCTTGATGAACTGCATGGTGTCGTAGATCGCCATGCCCGAAGTGACGACGCCGCCGGGCGAATTGATGTAGAGGTTGATTTCCTTCTTCGGATTCTCCGCTTCGAGGAACAGGAGCTGCGCGCAGACCAGCGTCGCCATGCCGTCCTCGACCGGACCGGTGATGAAAATGATGCGCTCTTTCAGGAGCCGCGAGAAAATGTCGTAGGCCCGCTCGCCGCGATTGGTCTGCTCGACCACCATCGGAACGAGGTTCATGTAGGTTTCGACGGGGTTCTTCATGGACTATCCCTTATTGAAGATGGGATTCCGGCGCCGGAGATGAGCAAGTCGGGCAGAATCGGTTCTGGATCGTTATCCCTGTAAATAGGATGTCGGCTCACCCTAGCGCAAGGCCGCCCCTCCTAGCCATCCGGTTAAGTCGAATCAAGGTTTCTGCACAGAATTCGCCCGAAGCTGCGCCGGCTGCTGTTGAAGCGGCGCGGCTGCGCTGCCGGGTAACAGTTTCTTAACCGCGTCGCTTAACGAAATGTGCCGAAACCGCTTTCCCGCGACACGGCTTCCCCTACAATTCAACGTTGAGCTTGCGTGGAAAGTTCAAACTGGGGGGAGTGCAATGATCGGGAAAACGGCTTCCTCGGCCATCGCCAGCCTCGCCGTCCTCGGCATGGTGTCCGAAACGGCTGCCGGCGGGCGCCCCGTCGAGTGCTACGAGCAGGTCAACAGGCCGGCCGTCTACGAGACCGTCTACGAAAACGTGCTCGTCAGCCCGGCCGGTCAGCAGGTGGAATCCGTTCCGGCGATCTACGGGACGCGCGAGCGGGTGGTGCAGATCGCACCGGCGCGTGTCAGCTACGAGATCGTGCCTGCCATTACCCGCACCATCTACCGCACGGTGAAGGTCGATGGCGGCTACTCCTGGGAATGGCGCGTCATCAACGGCCGCAAGGTGCTGTGCAAGGTCAGGCACAAGGCGCGCTATCAACGGGTGGCCGAGACAGTAGTCGTGCAGTCGGAGCGCCAGCGGCGCGTCGTCAGTCCCGCCGAGTACGAGAGCGTCGCCGAGGAGGTTCTGGTGCAGCCGGAGCAGCGGCGGATCGTCAATTTTCCCGCCACCTACCAGACAGTGGCGCGCCGGGTTCTGGTCCGTGAGGGCTCGTCACGCTGGCGGCAGGTGCGTATTGCGCGGCACTGCCGGTTTTAGGTCAGACCGCCTCGGCCCGCAGCCACGCTTTCAAGCCGCCGACGTCGCCATTGCCGACGGTCGCTGCGACACGCCTGCCGACCGCCGCGCCGAACTTGTAGCCGTGGCCGGAGCAGGCCGAGACGACAAGGCATTTGCCCTTCTCATGCGCCAGGAACTTTTCGTCGGCGGTGAAGGTGTAGGCACAGGTGACGACCTCGGTGACCTTGTATTCTTCGACACGGGCGATCGGCGGCGAAAACAGGTCGCGGATCGCCTCGCCCTCGCCGGCCACCGGCTGGCGGTTCCAGTCGGCATCGCTGGTCGGCACCCTGTGCAGCCCTGAGCCGAATTTCATGCCGGCACCGCCGGACGGCGGGATCACGTAGCCGTCGACGGCGCCGCCGACATCGAGGATGACCGGGGCCGAATGCCATGCTGCTTTCAGATCCGCCGGCGGTTCGACATAGGCGAGCGCAGTGCGCCAGGTCTTCAGCTCGCCGCCCAGCTCCGGAAACAGTTTCAGCACCCAGGCGCCTGCGGCGACGACGATGCGGTCGGCCTGCATCGTCTCGCCGCTTTCAAGCACGAGGCGGCCAGCCTCGGCGTCGACCTCCATCACCTTGCTGTTTTCGTAGACATTGGCGCCGGTTCTCCGCAGCCATTCGGCGAGGCGGGAGGCAATCTTGCGACAATGCAGCGCACCACCGTCCGGTGAAAAATACGCGTAGCGGAACGAGCCGGGCTGCAGGAAGCGCCAGCGCTTGGCCGCGGCGTCCGGCTCGAACAGTTCGATCGGGTAGTTCCCGGCTTCCATGCCCTCGCGGTATTCCTCGGCTTCGTCTCCCGGCTCGCGCGAAATGCAGATGAAGCCGCGCGGGTCGAGATGGTTCTCGCCGAGATCGGCCCACATCTCGTCCCAGGCCGCATAGGCTTCGGTGATCAGCCGGCCATAACCCGAGGCTGCGCCATAGGCGCGGCGGATGATGCGGTGATGGTCGCCCGAGGCGGCAAGCGGATTGGGAATCGGTCCCTGCTCGACAATCGAGACCCGGTGCCCGGCCTTGACCAGCGACCAGGCCGTCGACAGCCCTGCAATGCCTGCGCCAACCACGATCACATTCATCAAGTCAGTCTTTCCGCAGCCGCGCCGGCTGGCCAACACGAAGGATCACCGGGCGCCAACATACGGTCTGGCGTCAAGCTGGCAAGCCGCGCTAATGATCCACAATGACCGATTTGGTGCCACCGACTTACCTGGCCTTCAATCCGGCCACCCGCCATGTGCGGCTCGATCCGCACGAGCCGGCTTTCTTCCAGAACCCCTACGCGGCCTATGCCTTCATGCATGGCGCATCGAATGTCTTCTTCTGGGAAGAGTTCGGCTTCTGGTGCTTTGGCGGCTTCGACGTCGTCAGCCGGCTGCTGCGCGACCGGCGCTTCGGCCGCCACAACCCGGCCGGCACCCCTGACAGAAGCGCCGTCGGCGAGGATCGCAGCCATCTCGGCAGCTTCGACGGCATCGAGGCCAATTCGATGCTGGAGCTGGAACCGCCCGTTCACACCAGGCTCAGAACGCTGGTCACCCGCGCCTTCGTCTCGCGCCAGGTCGAGCGGCTGAAGCCGCGCGTCGAGGCGCTGGCCAACGAGCTGATCGACCGTTTCGAACCGGGCCCGGTCGACCTGCTGCCAGCCTTCGCATCGCCTTTGCCGATCACCATCATTGCCGAAATGCTCGGCGTGCCGGTCGAGATGGGACCGCAACTCCTCGACTGGTCGCATCGGATGGTCGCCATGTACATGCACGGCCGCACCCGCCAAACGGAAGAGACGGCCAATCGCGCAGCACATGATTTTTCGGATTTCCTGCGCGGCCATGTTGCCGAGCGGCGCAAAAAACCCGGCGACGATCTGTTGTCGCTGCTGATCTCGGCGCAAGACGATGGCCAAAGACTCTCTGAGGACGAGCTGGTGTCCTCGGCGATCCTGCTGCTCAATGCCGGCCACGAGGCGACCGTCCACCAGACCGGCAATGCGGTGCGCGCGATTCTCGCGCAAGGCGGCGACCCGCGCCGCTTCTTCACCTCGCCGCAAACGACCACCGCCACGGTCGAGGAATGCCTGCGCTTCGACGCGCCGCTGCACATGTTCACGCGTTATGCCTATGAAGAGATCGAGGTCGGTCCCGGTATCATCGTGCGGCCGGGCCAGACGATCGGCCTGCTGCTCGGCATGGCCAATCACGACCCGGCGGCCTTTGCCGAACCCTTCGCCTTCCGGCCGGATCGCGCCGACCAGAAGAACGTCTCGTTCGGCGCCGGCATCCATTTCTGCATCGGCGCGCCGCTCGCCCGGCTCGAATTGCAGGTATCGCTGAAAACCTTGTTCGACCGGCGACCGCGGCTGCATCTGGCCGAACAGCAGCGTTTTCGCGACAGCTATCATTTCCACGGGCTGGAAAGACTCGTCGTGCACACCGGGCAATGATCAAAGCTTGATCACATACTCCTTGCGTGTCGTTTCAAGCACTTCCCAGCTTCCCTTAAAGCCTGGCCTGAGCACGAAACTATCGCCTGCCCTGACGGTACGCGCCTCGCCGCCTTCCTCCGATATCACCGAGACGCCGGAAAGAATGTGGCAAAACTCCCACTCGTCGTATTCGATGCGCCATTTGCCCGGCGTCGCCTCCCAGATGCCGGCATAGAGGCCACCGTCGCGTTCCTCGACATTCCAGGTGCGGAACTTTGGATCGCCTGAAATCAGGCGATCCGGCGCTGGCGCGCCAGGTTCCGGCTCGACGCTTTCAATATCGACGGAGAGGAAATTCGGCGCGGTCATGGAAACTCCTTGCAGCAGGGGTCAGACGTTGGCGAGAGCCTGTTCCAGATCGGCGACGATGTCGTTGACATCCTCGATGCCGACCGACAGCCTGACCGTATCCGGCCCAGCGCCCGCAGCGACCTTCTGCTCGTCGGACAGTTGCCGATGCGTGGTCGATGCCGGATGGATAACCAGCGACTTGGTGTCGCCGACATTGGCGAGGTGCGAGAACAGTTCGAGCGCCTCGACGAATTTGATGCCCGCCGCATAGCCGCCCTTCAGGCCGAAGGTGAACACGGCACCGGCGCCAAGCGGCGAGTACTTCTTCTGCAGCGCATTGTTGTTGTCGCTGGGCAGGCCGGGATAGGACACCCAGGCGATTTTTGGGTGGTTGGACAGCCACGCGGCGACGGTGACCGCATTGTCGCAATGGCGCTGCATCCTGAGCGGCAGGGTTTCCAGGCCGGTCAGGATCAAGAACGCATTGAAGGGCGAGATCGCCGGGCCCATGTCGCGCAGGCCGAGCACGCGCGCGGCAATGGCGAAAGCGAAATTGCCAAATGTTTCGTGCAGGACGAGGCCGCCATATTCGGGGCGCGGCTCAGACAGCATCGGATATTTGCCGGATTTCGACCAGTCGAAGGTGCCGCCGTCAACAATGGCGCCGCCGATGGAATTGCCGTGGCCGCCGATGAACTTGGTCAGCGAATGCACGACAATGTCGGCGCCATGCTCGATCGGCCGCACCAGATAGGGCGAGGCCAGCGTGTTATCGACGATCAGCGGCAGGCCATGCTTGCGGGCGACGTCGCCGATCTTTTCGATGTCGACGAAGACACCGCCCGGATTGGCCAGGCTCTCGATGAAGATCGCCTTGGTCCTTTCGTCGATCTGGCTTTCGAAGGTCGAGATGTCGTTGGTGTCGGCCCAGCGCACCTGCCAGCCGAAATTCTTGAAGGCGTGGCCGAACTGGTTGATCGAGCCGCCGTAAAGCCTTGTCGCGGCGACGAAATTGTCGCCGGGCTGCATCAGGCTGTGGAACACGAGCACCTGCGCGGCATGGCCCGACGCGACGGCCAAACCCGCGGTGCCGCCTTCGAGTGCCGCGATACGCTCTTCCAGCACCGCCTGCGTCGGGTTCATGATCCGGGTGTAGATGTTGCCGAAGGCTTTTAGCCCGAACAGCGAAGCGGCATGGTCGGCATCATCGAAGACAAAGGAGGTCGTCTGGTAGATCGGCGTGGCACGCGCGCCGGTCGCCGGATCGGGCTTGGCGCCGGCATGGACGGCGAGCGTGTTGAAACCGGGCGTGCGGGTCATGGATTACCTCCCCTGAATGCTGAATGGTGAATGGTGAATGGTGAATGGTGAATGGTGAATGCTGAATGCTGAGTGGTGAATGGTGAATGGTGAATGGTGAATGGTGAATGCTGAGTGGTGAAGGGTGAAGGGTGAAGGGTGAAGGGTGAAGGGTGAAGGGTGAAGGCAAGGTCGGCCAGCCCCATCCTGATTGCAAGCGGCTCATATGCCGCTGTGGCCGCCTTCCGGAAAAATCCTTCTATTCACCATTCACTATTCACTATTCACCATTCACCACCTACTTCCGGCGGACGCCAAAACTCTGGAATCCCGGCCGCATCAGCGGCTTCTTCGACGACAGCACGCCTGAGTTGACGCCGGTCCAGCCGATCTCGCCCGACAGCTTGCCATATTCGATCTTGGGGCAGCGGTTCATCACCACCTTGATGCCGGCGGCCTCGGCGCGTGCGGCTGCCTCGTCATGGCGCACGCCAAGCTGCATCCAGATGACGTTCGGCAACGGATCGAGCCGCAAGACCTCGTCGACAACGCCCGGCACCGCCGCCGAGCCGCGAAAGACGTCGACCATGTCGATCGGCTCGGGAACATCGGCGAGCCTGGCATAGGTCATCCGGCCAAGGATTTCCTTGCCGGCCTGGCCGGGGTTGATCGGGAACACGGAAAACCCCTTGCCCAGCAGGTATTTCAGCACGAAATAGCTCGGCCGCACATCGTTGGCGGACGCGCCGACCATGGCGATGGTCTTCACCGAATTGAGGATGCCGGCGATATAGGCATTGTCATAGGCGTCATGGTTCATGCCTCTTCCTCATACAGAGCCTCGGCGAGAAAACCATCCGGATCGTTGCAGAAAACTGCGCATCATGCGGAAATGATCGGTATCGTCGAAAGCGGTGGGAAACGCGCTCAACCCGGTAGCGAGATGCTGCCGTCTTCCGCGATCGGAAAAGCCGGATTGTGCGCCACTTCCCAAACATGCCCTTCGGTGTCGGCGAAATAGCCATACCAGCCGCCCCAGAAGGCGCGGCCGGCCGGCTTGACGATGCGGCCGCCGGCCTTCTCGGCCATCGTCAGCACGTCATCGACCTCCGCGTCGGAGCGGGTGTTGTAGGCGAGGTAGATCGCCGACGGCGCCGTGCCGAAGGTGATGCCCGAATCCTCTTCGGCGCTTGCGCGCGGGAACAGGCCGAGAATGACGCCGCCCATCTGGAAGAAGGCGACGCCGTCGGTGATGCCGGCATGGCGGGTCAGGCCCATCGCCTCGTAGAAGCGTGTGGCGCGCTCGAGATCGTCGACGGCGATGGTGATGATGGAGATGCGGGCTTCCATATCTAGTCGTCCGTCCATTCGGGCTTGCGCTTGCCGATGAAGGCGCCGATGCCTTCTTCTGCGTCGCGCGCCAGCATGTTGTCGACCATGACGCGGCCGGTATAGGCGTAGGCCTCGGCCAGCCCCATCTCGGCCTGCGCGTAAAAGGCTTCCTTGCCGGTCTTGACCACCAAAGACGATTTGGCAGCAATGGTTTGCGCATATTTGGTGACAATCTGATTCAGATATTCGCGCGGCACCACGCGATTGATGAGACCGAATTCCTTGGCCGTCGCTGCATCGATGGTCTCGCCGGTCAAAAGCATCTCCATCGCGTGCTTGCGCGAAACGTTGCGCGACAGCGCCACCATCGGCGTCGAGCAGAACAGCCCGATATTGACGCCCGGCGTGCAGAAGGTCGCCTCGTGCGAGGCGATCGCCAGATCGCAGCTCGCGACCAGTTGTGCCCCGGCCGCCGTCGCCAGGCCATCGACCTCGGCGATCACCGGCCTGGGATGGCGCACAATCGCCTGCATCAGTGCCCCGCAGGCGGAAAACGTCTCCTCGAAGAACGCCTTGCCGCGATCGGCATCGCTGCGGCGCGCGGTCATTTCCTTGAGGTCGTGTCCGGCGCAGAACATTTTTCCGGCGGCCGCCAGGATGATGACGCGGACGGATCTGTCGGATTTGGCGCGGTCGAGTTCCGCCGTCAGCGCCGCCATCACCGCCAGCGACAGCGCATTGGCCGGCGGATTGGCGAGCGTCAGGCGGAGCACGCCCTCGTCCAGTCTCGCGATAACAGGACCTTCGGCAACAGCCGGCTTGATGGCGACGATTTCGGCCATGATCTCCAACCTCTTCATCGGCCGGCGGCATCGGATTCGCCGGCCATGGAACAAAAGAACTAGCACGCTGCCGATTGAAGAACAGGCTTAAGGCGTGTTTTCTCGGCGGCGCAGCCTCGGCCAAGCGCCCTCGCCTTGAAAACCGCCGGCTATGCCGAAGCCACAAACAGGAAACCGCTTATGCCTGCCCAAAACAATCTCAAGCCGGTGCTGACCGCGGCGCAGGTCAATGCGTTGATGGAGACCGTCTACCCGCAGCTCAACGACCAGTTCACCATCTACGAGGCGATCGAGGTGTTTGCGGGCGGCTGCACGGTGCGCCTGAATGCCGACGAGCGGCATTTGCGCCCCGGCGGAACCGTTTCCGGCCCGTCGCTGTTCACTTTGGCCGACATTGGCGGCTATGTCTGCGTACTTTCGCATGCCGGGCCGGATGCGCTTTCGGTCACCACCAATCTCAATATCAATTTCGTCCGCAAAGCCGAGGCAGGCCCGATCGACGGCCATTGCCGCATCCTGAAGCTGGGTAAGAGCCTGATGGTGTTCGATATCGACATCATCGCTGGAGCGGACGGACACACGGTAGCGCACGCGACGGGAACCTATTCGATCCCGCCGAAGAAGAGCTTTCAATCGCAGGCCTGATTTGCAGGACGGATACGTGTTTCCGCTCGTTCCAACGGAACGAAATGTCGGACAACACGTTCGCAGGTCCAATCAGGTCTGCAAAAACATGCCCGAACTTCCCACTTATTTGGCATTCCTGGTCGCTGTGCTCGGCTACCAACTGTCCGGTCCGGGGCCGGACATGCTTCTGGTGATCAGCCGCGGTATCGGACAGGGTTGGCGGGCAGCACTGGCAACGGCGACCGGCTGCGTTTTCGCGGGCGTGATCCAGATTCCGCTGTTGGCAATGGGACTTGCATCGCTGGTCACGTCCTCGCCTGTCGCGTATGGCCTGCTGCAACTGCTCGGAGCGGCGTACTTGATCGCAATCGGGACGAAGTTCTTGCTCACGCGCAAGAGGGCCGAAACAACCAACATCGTCGCAGCCAAAGAGGGAGGTTTGGCAGGTGCCTTTCGGCAAGGCATGATCTGCAACCTGACTAACCCTACCGCACTGGTTTTCATGCTCGCAGTACTGCCGCAGTTCGTTCATTCCTCCACAGGATCGCCGGCGATGCAATTTATCGTGCTCGGAGCCACCATGAAGGCTACGGGCCTTCTGGTCCTGGGAGCTGTAGCCTTGGCCTCAGGCGCGGTCGGCCACTGGCTGGCACGCTACGCCGGTTTTCTTGTCTGGCAAGAACGCCTGGCTGGTACGATCATGATTGCTGTCGGGATCAAACTGCTGCTGACTGCGATTATTCCGGGACGGCGCTAGTCAAATTGTCGGAGTCATACGTGGTATAATAATACCTCAAAACTAACCTCTTGATTTAGCAAGGCAATCCTTCCGAGGTGGCCAGATATGCAACTTGACTGGCTAATTCCCCTCGCCTATAAGCCCTCACGGAACAGCGGCCCGCCAAAGGCCGCCGTTTTGTTATTGGCGGCGGGCGAGCGCCCGGCGTCAAGTCAAGCAACAAGAAACGCCTTCCCTTTTCGTTCGTGAATGGGGGAAGGTCCGAACCGAAAGCAACAAATCCATGACAACCTTTTCGCAGAAGCCTGCGGATGTGGTGAAGAAGTGGGTGCTGATCGACGCCGAGGGTCTCGTCGTCGGCCGTCTCGCCACTGTCATCGCCAACCATCTTCGCGGCAAACACAAGCCCACCTTCACCCCGCATGTCGACGACGGCGACAACGTCATCGTCATCAATGCCGACAAGGTGGTGTTCACCGGCAAGAAATTCACCGACAAGGTCTATTACTGGCACACCGGCCACCCCGGCGGCATCAAGGAGCGCACCGCGCGCCAGCTGCTCGAGGGCCGTTTCCCCGAGCGTGTCGTCGAGAAGGCCGTCGAACGCATGATCCCGCGTGGTCCGCTCGGCCGTCGCCAGATGAAGAATCTCCGCGTCTATGCAGGCACGGAACATCCGCATGTCGCCCAGCAGCCCGTCACGCTCGACGTGGCCAAGCTGAACGCCAAGAACAAGAAGGTTTCGTAAAATGGCTGAGCTTTCCTCGCTCGCAGAACTCGGAACTGCCACCGGCAACACCAACACGCAGCCGGCTGCACCCGTCCATGTCCAGAAGCTCGACAAGTCGGGCCGCGCCTATGCCACCGGCAAGCGCAAGAACGCCATCGCCCGTGTCTGGGTGAAGCCCGGCTCCGGCAAGATCGTCGTCAACGACAAGGTGTTCGCCGAATATTTCGCGCGCCCGGTCCTGCAGATGATCCTCAACCAGCCGATCATCGCCGCCAACCGCGCCGGCCAGTACGATATCGTCGCCACCGTCATCGGCGGCGGCCTTTCCGGCCAGGCCGGTGCCGTGCGCCACGGCATCTCCAAGGCGCTGACCTATTACGAGCCGGCGCTGCGCGGCGTGCTCAAGAAGGGCGGCTTCCTGACCCGCGACAGCCGCGTCGTCGAGCGCAAGAAGTACGGCAAGGCGAAGGCCCGCCGCTCGTTCCAGTTCTCGAAGCGCTAAGCACTGCTTCAGCTTCAGACATTCGAAAAGGCCGCCTCCGGGCGGCCTTTTCTTTTGGTGAACCTGGCCCAAATTTAGGAACGATCGGCCGGTACCTTGATGAAGTCGATAAACGCCCGCAACGGCGCCGGCACGAGACGCCGGCCGGGATAATAGAGGAACGGCCCGGGGAAGCTCTGCCACCAAGGTTCGAGGACGGGTTCGAGCGCACCGCTCTCAAAGTAAGGGCGAAGCCAATCCTCGAACAGGCTGACAATGCCGGTACCGGCGATGGCTGCATCGACGGCGAGATCGGCCGCTCCGCCCAGGGTCACGAGAAGCGGCCCCGTCGGATCGACCCGCACCACCTCGCCGTCGCGCTCGAATTCCCATGGCGGCATCGCCCCGCTGGCGAAGCGGCCGCGCAGGCAAGCGTGGCCGAGCAGATCGCGCGGGTGTTGCGGCCGGCCATGGCGATCAAGGTAGGCAGGGCTGGCGGCGGTGGCAAAGCACTGCAGGCGCGGTCCGATCGGCACCGCGATCATGTCCTGTTCCAGCCGCTCGTCGTAACGGATGCCGGCATCGCAGCCTGCCGCCAGGACGTCGACAAAGCTCTCCTCGGCGATCACCTCCAGCCGGATGCCGGGACAGGCAGCAAGAAAACCCGGGACGATGCTGGGCAGCACCAGCCGCGCCGCGCTGACCGGCACGTTGAGGCGCAACGTACCTGCAGGCCTGTCGCGGAAGCCATTCACAACGTCGAGGGCCGATTCCACCTCGGTCAAGGCAGGGCCGAGCCGAGCCAGCAAGCTCGCGCCCGCTTCGGTCAGGACGACGCTGCGGGTCGTCCGGTTGAGCAGCCTGACACCGAGCTGCGTCTCGAGGCGGCGCACCGCCTCGCTCAAGCCCGACGCACTGCCGCCGCTGGCGCGGGCGGCATCGCGAAAACCCTTGGCCCGCGCAACGGCGACGAAGGCGTTGAGGTCTCCGAGGTCGATCTTCATTGTTCGATATTCCGTACAGCCCGTGCGGAATGTACCCAATTATCGTGAGATCGGACAGCGCCTATCTCAACCTGAACGGAGATAGACCATGTCCAGCATTGACCTTTCCGGCACGTTCACTCTCGGCGACCGCACCGTGAAGCGGCTCGGCTACGGCGCCATGCAGCTCGCAGGACCCGGCGTCTTTGGTCCGCCCAAGAACCATGGCGCGGCATTGGCCGTGCTGCGCGAAGCTGTTGCGCGCGGCGTCAATCACATAGACACCAGCGATTTCTACGGCCCGCACGTTACCAATCTACTCATCCGTGAAGCGCTCGCGCCCTATTCCGACGATCTGACGATCGTCACCAAGATCGGTGCCCGTCGCGGCGCGGATGGCTCGTGGCTCCCGGCCTTCTCGCCCGAAGCGCTGACGGAGGCGGTGCACGACAATCTGCGCAATCTCGGGCTCGACGTGCTGGACGTCGTCAATCTCAGGATCATGTTCGACGTGCATGGCCCGGCCGAAGGCTCGATCGAGGCGCCGCTCACTGTGCTGGCCGAGCTTCAGCGACAGGGCCTGGTGCGTCATATCGGGCTCAGCAATGTCACGTCTGCACAGATCGAAGAGGCGCGACGGATCGCCAGGATCGTCTGCGTGCAGAACCAATACAACCTGGCGCACCGGGGCGACGATGCCTTGATCGACCAACTCGCCCGCGACGGTATCGCCTATGTGCCGTTCTTTCCGCTCGGCGGCTTCAACCCGCTGCAGTCGTCTACCCTGTCCGGCGTCGCTCAGCGCCTGGGCGCCACGCCCATGCAGGTCGCGCTCGCCTGGCTGCTCGGTCGCGCGCCCAACATCCTGCTTATCCCCGGCACGTCTTCCGTTGCGCATTTGCGGGAGAACCTCGCCGCGGCCGAACTCGATCTGCCGGAGGATGCCGTCAGGGATCTGGACGGCGTGGCGATGGCGGCCTGAGGATTGGCGAAAGCGGCAACGAGCCAATCTCGCCGTGATCGACAGGGCTGGCGGGACAGCGCCCGGACAGCGCCCCCCTGTCCTGCCGGGCCTCTCCCCCACAAGGGCCACGAGGGGGGAGATCAGCAGCTTCGCTGACAGCGTCCTTTTTGCAGGGTTGGTGGTTGGCGAAATCAGTGGTGACGGCCAATCTCCCCCCTTGTGGGGGAGATGTCCGGCAGGACAGAGGGGGGCGCCTCGCTCCGCCATCGAAGATTCTGCACCGTCGTGACGCTCTGAGGTAACGGTATGGATCCCAGGGTCTGCGCCGCGTCGCTTCGCTCCTTGCTTCGCCCTGGGATGACGAAGGCGCGGGGGCTTACGGCTAATCGCAGACGTTGGAGATTGGCAGATGCAGGCCGGCCGGCAGCGCGACCGCCGGTCAAAGAATCCCCTGTGCAGAGGAACTAATTGATGCTCGCCGTATTCGCCGGCTCCGCCGGGCGCGCCTCATCCGAATATGGCACGCGGTAGCCGTTTGCCGCCAGCCACTCGATCGCCGCTTTCGGCTCGTCGGTCTGGATGATGGTGGCGCCGCGCTCGGCCCAGAAGCCGTAGGTCTCGCGCGGCAGGCTGGCGAACACCGCCAGTTCATCGCCGCGACCGCCGGCGAGGAAGCCGCCCGGCTTGTTGACGATGGCGTAGGTATTGGCCCAGATGTGCCAGTCGCCCCTTATCGCCGCGGCGCGCATGCGCGGGCTGAACAGCGGACCGCCGGTCTCAGTCAGCGTCTCGGCGCCGTCCCGCCAGTTGATCATCTCGACCGCGCGCGGCGAAAAGGCGCCGCTGACCTTCTCGGCAAAACCGGCGTCGCGAACCGCGTCGTCGGCAATGATCGGCATGAATTGGAAACCGCTGCCGATCGCGCCCATGGCTGCCTTGACAGTGGTGATCCTGGCCGGGTTCCACAGGTTCTCCTTGACGATCACCTGTTCGGCCATGCCAAGGTCACGCGCCACCGCGATCATGCCGGCCAGGCTGTCGACGTCGAGCTTGTTGTCGATGTTGACGAGGATTCTGTCCCTGGTCGCCATCAGCATCTCGCGCAGCGTCGAAACCGGCTCGTCGGTGACGGCGCCGGTGCCTTCGATCACCAGCCGGCAGGTTTTGAGTTCGGCCACGGTGCGCTTGACCACCTCGCCCTTGCAGTTCGTCGTGCGGTCGAGCCAGCTGTCATGCATGACGACGAACTGGCCGTCCTTCGAGCGCCTGACATCGACCTCGACGATTTCGGCGCCAAGCGCGATCGATGCCTCGAGGGCGGCGATCGAGTTCTCCGCAAACAGCGTCTTGCGGGCCTGCAGGCTGCCGGCGCGGTGCGCCGCCACCATGACATGGTCGCGCCACTGGTTGGCGTGTTCGAAACGGTCGAGAATCTGCCTGGCGCGTGTTTCGCCAGCCAATGCCGAGCCAGTGAACAGCACCGAGGCGGCGGCAAGCACAAGTTTCAGCCAGGTCGTTCGCATGAGAATCGCTCCTACCGGATGCAAACCCGGATAAGCGACGCACGTGACAGCCCAGTGAACGAAGCCGGCTTGGCAAATGCCGGAAAGTCAGGTCAATGCCGGCTGACACGATGCCACGAGGGTGACGAATTGCAGCTTTCGGTTGTATTCATGCTGCGCAATTCAGGGTTGCCATGCGGGCTCACCTGGCAAGCAAGATTTTGTGACCGAGTTCGGGTCGCATTTCTGAGAATTATAGCCAATAAGGTTGCGCCTCGACGCACAGGAGATCTTCATGCCGAACACCAACATCGACCACGCCTTCACCGCCCGGGCCAGGACGGGTGCGTCCTTCGAGCCGACCTATGCCGGCGCGCTGTCGTTCATGCGACGCAAATACTCGAAGGACGTGAAGGGCGCGGACGCGGTGGTGTGGGGCATCCCCTTCGACGCCGCCGTCACCAACCGGCCGGGCGCGCGTTTCGGACCGCAGGCGATTCGCCGCGCCTCGACCATTCTCGACAACGACCCGCAATACCCGTTCTCGCGCGATCTGTTCGAACATCTCGCCGTGGTCGACTATGGCGATTGCCTGCTCGACAGCGGAAACCACCAGAAGACGCCGGGGACGATCGAGCGCGAGGCGGCAAAGATCCTGAAATCCGGCGCCTTCCTGCTATCGCTCGGCGGCGACCATTTCGTCACCTGGCCGCTGCTCAAGGCGCATGCCGCCATCCACGGTCCGCTGGCCCTGGTGCAGTTCGACGCCCACCAGGACACCTGGCCGGACGACGGCAAGCGCATCGATCACGGCTCCTTCGTCGGCCGTGCGGTCAAGGAGGGGATTATCGACCCCGACCGTTCGATCCAGATCGGCATCCGCACCCATGCGCCCGACAGCTTCGGCATCAAGATCCTGTACGGCCACGAAATCGAGGACATGCGCGCGTCCGATATCGCCTATGCCATCGTCGACCGCACCGGCGGCAAGAAGGCCTACGTCACCTTCGACATCGATTGCCTCGACCCGGCCTTCGCGCCCGGCACCGGCACACCGGTCGCCGGCGGGCCGTCCTCGGCAAAGATCCTGTCGGTGCTGCGCCAGATCAATCAGCTCGATATCGTCGGCGCCGATGTCGTGGAGGTTGCGCCGGCCTATGATCACGCCGATATAACGGCAATTGCCGGATCGACGGTGGCCATGCACTATCTCGGGCTGCTGGCGGAACGAAAGGCCCGGCTCGAAGAGCTGAACAACGGCAATCACATTGTTGCCGGATTGAACCAGGCAAGTGGCATATGATTTCGAACTATCAGGGAATTCAGGCAGGCAAATGAAACCGAAAATCTTCATCGACGGCGAGCACGGCACCACCGGTCTCCAGATCAGGGCGCTGCTTGCCGAGCGCGGCGACCTGGAGATCATCTCGATTCCGACCGAGCGCCGCAAGGAACCGGCAGCCAGAGCCGAGTTCCTCAACGCCGCCGATGTCGCGATCCTGTGCCTGCCGGACGCAGCCGCGAAAGAAAGCGTCTCGCTGATCAGCAACGACACGACAAGGGTTATCGACGCCTCGACCGCGCATCGCGTGGCAGAAGGTTGGGAATATGGTTTTGCCGAAATGGACAAGGCTCAGGGTCGCAAGATCGCTTCGGCGAAGCGCGTCACCAATCCAGGCTGCTGGCCGCAAGGGCCGATCGCGACACTGAGGCCGCTGGTCGCGGCCGGGCTGTTGCCGCCGGATTTTCCGGTCACCGTCAACGGCATTACGGGCTACTCGGGCGGCGGCCGGCCGATGATCGAGGACTATGTCGCCAAGGGCGAGGATGCCTCGGAATTCCTGCCCTACGGGCTGACCCTGCAGCACAAGCATGTGCCGGAGCTCAGGACCTATGCGAAGCTGTCGCATGATCCGATCATGCAGCCGGCGGTCGGCAATTTCGCGCAAGGCATGATCACCGTGGTGCCGCTGCAACTCGGCGGCCTCGACTATGTGCCGACCGGCGCCGAGCTTCATGCGGCGATCGCCGACCATTTCGCCGCGATCGATGGCGGCGTGGTCGAGGTGGCGCCCTATGCGCATCTCGAGCGCGTGCCGGAGATCGATCCCGAAGTCTACAACGGCACCAACCGGATGATGCTCCATGTCTTCGCCAACGACGACAGGGCCCAGGCGCTGCTGTTCGCCGTCTACGACAATCTCGGCAAGGGCGCCTCGGGCGCTGCCGTGCAGAACATGGATCTGATGCTCGGTCTCAAGCACTGAATGGACGCGCCGGCATTCCCAGGCCTCTGGAAGGTCGACGCGCCAGAACTGATTGCCGAGACGTTCAGCAGCCGCATCTGGAAGGTTGTTCGCGAGGACGGTTCGCCGGCGGTCGTCAAGGCCCTCAAGGCTTTCGACGACGTCGAAGACGAGTTGCGCGGCGAGCATTTCCTCGCCTGGCGGCGCGGCGAAGGCGCGGTGCGGCTGCTTGGCCGCAACGGCCACTGCATGCTGCTCGAATATGCCGGCAAAACCCTGCTGTCACAGGTTCTCGCCGAGCAAGGCGACAATGCCGCTACAGCAATCGCGGCCGAAGTGATGGCAAGACTGTTCTCGCCATCCTACCACCCTGCCCCACCAGATCTTCAGCCGCTGCGGGCACGGTTTTCCAGTCTGTTCAACAAGGCGAGGATCGATCGCGACGCCGGCGAAAAGAGCTTTTATGTCGAAGCGGCTGCGACCGCGGAACGGCTGTTAACCGATCCTGTCGAGGTGCTGCCGCTGCATGGCGACCTGCATCACGACAACATCATGCAGGGAGCGCGCGGCTGGCTGGCGATCGACCCGAAGGGCGTTCTCGGCGATCCCGGCTTCGACGCGGCGAACATGTTCTACAATCCGCTCGTCCGCGACGAGCTTTGCCGTGATCCCAACCGGATTGCCGACATGGCCGAGATTTTCGCCAGAACGCTCGGCCAGACGCCGCCAGCCATTCTGGATCACGCCATCGCCTATGGCTGCCTGTCGGCGTCATGGCATCATGAAGACGGCAATGCGGTCGAGGAAAGCCGCGAATTGTCCATTGCCACTGATATCAGGACGGTGCGGCTCAGCCTCTGACGGCGACCTGATCGGGCAGCGGACAGTCTGGCAGGCGCCTTTCCCTCTACGGTGCAGTGAATACCGGTTTCGGGCCCGCAAATCGGGCCGTTCATGGGTCCCGCTCCTATTCGTCCGAGTCTGAGACAAATATTAGTTTGACTCTCGGAGAAACTATGTTAGCTTGCCCTCACAAACGAGAGCTGGCGGAACCATGCAGACCTCCACGATCAGGCACTACCACGCGTCGCGGATTTTCCATGCGATCCGGCTCACACCCGGCATCTCGCAGCGGGAGATCGCAGGCAAGACCGGAGCCGACAAATCGACGGTCTCCACGGTCATCAAGGGGTTCGAAGCCGCGGGCCTCATCGAGCGAACGCAGCGCGTCTCCGACAACAGGCCGGGCCGTCCGGGCGAAGGCATCTACATCTCCTCCAAAGGCTGGCTTCTCGCCGGCGTCTATTTTCACCCCGACCGGATCGACTACGTGATCGGCGGGCTCGACGGCACAGTCCTGAAGACCAGCAGCGGCATCATGCCCTTCGAACCCAGCCGAGTCGGTGAGGTCGTCAACCAGACGATGACCGACATGTGCGCGGTTCTCGGCCGGAGCGCCAACGATCTGCTCGCGCTCGGCGTCTCGGTGCCGGGCCTGGTGACGATGGCGGGCAAGGTCGCCCGCTCGCCGAACCTCGGCTGGGTCGACGTCCAACTGCGCGACATCCTCGAACGCGCCATCAGCGTACCCGTGTACATCGACAACGACGCCAACGGCGCCGCCCTTGCGGAAAGCCTGCTCGGTGCGGGCGTCGACCGGGAGCATTTCATCTATATCGAAAGCGGGTCCGGTGTCGGTGGCGGCCTCGTGCTTGACGGCAACATCTACCGCGGCTTTTCGGGTTTCGGCGGCGAAATCGGTCACAACAAGATCGTTCCGAACGGCCGGGAATGCCATTGCGGAAAACGCGGATGCCTCTCGGCCTACGTGGCCGACTACGCCCTGCTTGCCCGCGCCCATGACAAGGGCCTGGCGGTGTCGTCGGTCTCGGAATTGGCCGGGCTGGCCGATTCCGGAGACCAGGGCGCGCTGGAAATCTTCCACGAAGCCGCAGATCACCTCGGCATCGGTCTCGCCAACATCGCCAACACCTTTAATCCCTCTGCCATCGTGCTTGGCGGCCTTCTCGCCCGCTACTCCCGGCACTTCGTCGGTCGCACCAAGCAGGCCTTCAACGCTCTGGCCGTCTCCGCCGTCGCCGACGTCTGCGCCATCGAAGCCTCGGCGCTCGGCGACGGGCCGCCGCTCGGCGCTCTCGCGATCGCTCTCTATGGCTGCACCAGCGCGGAGGCCAGCGACGTGACCCCATGGCGTCTCGGCAACGATGCCGTTTCCGAACTCTCGAAAAAATAATCCAGGAGTTATTGCATGCCCGTGCGTTTGGCGAATGTTGAAGTCCCCGGTATCGAGGTGCCCGTTCAGCGGCCACGCACACCCGCGTCGACCTACGAACGCCGTTGCCGCGACGCCTGCCGCGCCGCGGGCCTCGACTGGCTGGTCGTGTACGCGGACCGTGAGCACTCGGCCAACATGATGTTTCTCGCCGGCTTCGATCCCCGCTTCGAGGAGGCGCTGCTTCTCCTCGGCCCGAGCGGCCGCAAAATCCTCGTCTGCGGCAACGAGAGCTATCATTACGCCCCACGGGCCGGACTTCAGGATTTCGAGCTCGTGCTCTGCCAGACGCTGAGCCTGATGGGCCAGGACAGGTCGGTGGCGCCGAGTCTCGAAGCGGTCCTGCGGGAAGCGGGCATCGGCAAGGGGCAGACGGTCGGCATCGTCGGCTGGAAGTACCTTGAAGCCGACGCATGGGAGCTGAACGGCGCGTCCTACTTCGTGCCCGCCATGCTCGTCTCGACGCTGCAGCGCATCGTCGTCGATGCCGCGGCGCTCTCCGATGCCACGTCGGTCCTCATGCACCAGACGACAGGCCTTCGGGCGGTCGTCGGCGCCGACTCCATCGCCGCCTTTGAATGGGCCGCTGCCCGTGCCTCTACCGCCGTCTGGTCGATCGTGCAAGGCGCGAAGGTCGGCGACACGGAACTCGCGGCCGCTGCCCGGATGGGCTACGCAGGCGAACCGATGAGCTGCCACATGATGTTCTCGTCCAGCGATGCGACTGGAGAGGTCGTCGGTCTTGCGAGCCCGACGGCCCGTGTCCTCAAGCGCGGCGACGGCGTCACCACCGCCGTGGGCTACTGGGGTGCGCTGTCTTCACGAGCAGGTCTCCTCGAGGAGTCGAACGACGAGTTCCTCGCCGTAGCCGCAGGCTATTTCAAGGGTCTCGCCTCCTGGTACCAGGCGGCAGACATCGGAGCGAACGGCGGCGACATCTATTCGGCCGTCGAAGAGACGCTGGCACAATCCGGTCTTCGCCCCGCGCTCAATCCCGGCCACCTGGTCAGCTACGACGAGTGGAGCAACACGCCGATCCGGCGCGGCAGCACCGACGCCATCGCGTCCGGCATGCCGTTCCAGGTGGACATCATCCCCGTCCCGCAGCGCACCGGACACGCACTTAACTGCGAGGATAGCATGGTGTTCGCCGACGAACGCCTCCGTCGCGAGATCGAGGAAAGATATCCCGCGGTCTGGCAGCGCATCCAGAAGCGTCGAGCCTTCATGCGCGACAAGATCGGCGTCGATCTCAAACCCTCGATCCTGCCTCTCTCCAACACGCCGCTGTGCCTTCCGCCCTTCTGGCTGGCACCGGAAAAGCTCCTGGTGACCGAATGACCATGGTTTTCGAAAAACAGCGGCTCACGACGGGCGCCCTCAATGGCATGTGGCGGCCCCGCGTGCCGGGTTCGCTTGTGGCGATCGGCCCCTCGTTCGGCATCACGCTGCTCTTCATCTACGGCTTCATCGGCTGGACCGCATACATCTCGTTCTCGGCGTCGAAGATGACGCCGAACGCCAAGCTGGTCGGGCTCGCGAACTACTACAAGCTCTGGCAGTTCGACTCCTGGGTCGTCGCCGTTTCCAACCTCTTCATATTCACGGTCCTCTATATGGCGATCGGCATGGCGGTGGGCCTGGGCCTGGCGATCCTCCTCGACCAGCGCGTCCGAGCCGAAGGGTTGTTCCGGACGATCTTCCTCTATCCGGCGGCGCTGTCGCTGGTCGTGACCGGCGTCGTCTGGAAATGGCTCCTCAATCCCGGAACTGGCATCGAGGCGCTGGCGCATGACCTCGGGCTGGCGGCGTTCAAATTCGACTGGATCATCAACGAGTCGACGGTGCTCTACGCCGTCGTCATCGCCGCCGTCTGGCAGGTCGCGGGTTTCTCGATGGCAATCTTCCTTTCGGGACTGCGCGGCGTCAACGAGGAAGTGGTGAAGGCGGCCCGTCTCGATGGGGCGAGCACGGCGCGGCTCTACTGGCACGTCATCATCCCCGCCATCCGCTCCTCTTTCGTCACGGTCTTCGTGCTGTTGACGGCGTTCGCGCTCAAGACGTTCGACCTGGTCGTCGCGATGACCGCCGAAGGCCCGGGCTACGCTTCGACCTTCCCGGCGACCTTCATGTACGAGATGTCCTTCGCCCGGAACCAGCTCGGGGTCGGCGCGGCGAGCGCCATGGCGCTCCTCGTCTTCTCGCTCGTCCTTGTGTCCCCGTACGTTCTGATGGGAGGAAAACGTGGCAGCAACGCTTGAAATCGCGGCGGACAACACCGCCGGCGCGGTGGCGTCGCGCGCCCTGCTCTACTTCGTCCTGATCGTGCTGGCGGCAATGTTCGCCGTCCCGGCCCTCGTCATGGTGATGACGTCGCTCCGGCCGACCAGCGAAATCGCGTCGGGCGCCCTCCTGTCGTTCCCCAGGGAGATCACCTTCGACGCCTGGGTAAAGGCCTGGACCACGGCATGCATCGGAACCCGATGCGAGGGCCTGCAGGCTTCGTTCCTCAACTCGGTGCTGGCCACGGTGCCCGTCGTGCTGTTGACCACCACTCTCGGCGCGATCAACGGCTTCGCCCTCACCAAGATGAAGTTCAGGGGCGCGGACACGGTGTTCACGATGATCTGGCTCGGCTGTTTCATTCCCTACCAGGCCGTCCTGATCCCCATCGCCCAGACTCTCGGCGCGATGCGGCTCTCCGGCTCCACCTACGGCCTGTGGCTCGTCTACACCGCCTACAGCATCCCGTTCACGACCCTGTTCTTCCGGAACTACTACACCACCATTCCGGACGAGCTGGTCCGCTCGGCGAAGATTGACGGCGCGGGTTTCTTCGGCACCTTCTGGCACATCATCCTGCCGATCTCGCCGCCGATGATCGTCGTCTCGCTGATCTTTCAGTTCACGAGCATCTGGAACGAGTTCCTGTTCGCCGCCTCCTTCACCTCCGGAGGAGCGCAGACCATCACCGTCAGCCTGAACAACCTGGTGAACACGACTTTCGGTGCGAAGGAATACAACGTGGACATGGCGGGAGCCCTGATCACGTCGCTGCCGACGCTTCTCGTCTACATTCTGGCGGGTCGGTACTTCATGCGCGGCCTGACGGCCGGCTCGGTAAAGGGATAACCAAAATGGGCGCGCTCACCCTCAACAATGTCAAACGCAGCTATGGCCCCGTCGAAGTGCTCAAGGGTATTGACCTCGACGTCCCCGCTGGTGCCTTCCTAGTCCTGCTAGGACCATCGGGTTGCGGGAAGTCGACGCTGCTCAGCCTTATCGCCGGGCTCGACCGCAGCACCGATGGCGACATCAGCATCGGTGGCAGGGTGGTAAACGAGGTGGCCCCGAAGGACCGGGACATCGCCATGGTCTTCCAGTCCTACGCACTCTACCCGAGCATGACCGCCCGCGACAACATCGCATTCGGCCTGCGCATGCGGGGCGTGTCGCGGGAGGAACGGAGCCGGGCGACCACCGCCGCAGCCGAGACTTTACGCATCGGTCATCTGCTCGACCGCAAGCCTGCGCACCTGTCGGGAGGTCAGAGGCAGCGCGTGGCCATGGCGCGAGCGCTGGTCCGCCAGCCTAAAATCTTCCTGTTCGACGAACCGCTGTCGAACCTCGACGCCCAGCTGCGCACCGAGATGCGCGCTGAGATCAAGAAGCTCCACGAAAAGCTCGGCACCACCATCGTCTACGTGACGCACGACCAGATCGAGGCCATGACCATGGCCACGAAGATCGCGATCATGCAGGACGGCAACGTCATGCAGTACGGCTCGCCGGACGAAATCTACCGCGCGCCTGCCAACCTCTTCGTCGCCAGGTTCGTCGGGTCGCCGACCATCAACCTCATCAAGGCGAGCATTGGTTTTTCGGGCGCGTCGGCGACGCTTCGCCTGTTGGAAAGCGACAGCCGCGCCGCGATCATGGAATTCCCGCAGACCTCGCTGGCGGAGGGTGTCCGCGACGGCCAGGATGTCTTGCTCGGCATCCGCCCGGAATGCGTCCGCATCGTGGACGCCATCGTCCCCCAAGCCAGGGGCACCTGCGAACTCGACGGCGTCGTTTCTGCGACCGAGAACACCGGATCCGACCTCATCGCCACCGTCAACTTCCATGGCGGCACCATCGTCGCGCGGCTCCGGCCGGGCGCGGCGCAGGCCAACGCGCTGATCCGCATCGCCTTCGACATCAAGGACGTCCTGGTCTTCGACGCCTCCACCGAACGCCGCCTGAACATCGTCAAGGAGCATGCCGCGTGCTGAAGAGCGAATTCACCCAGGTGCCGGGCTATTACAAGGTCATCGTCGGCGACATCGAGGTCATCTGCGTGAACGACGGCTCGCTGTCGAGCGACATCAACGCCGTAAGGGGCGTTTCGACCGAAGAGTGCGGACAGCTGTTCGCGGACTCGTTCTTCCCCGCCGAGCCTCGCTGCACGACGAACGTTTTCATCATCCGGTCGCGGGGACGGAGCGCGCTGGTGGACACGGGAGCAGGCCCTCATATCGACACCACCGCGGGCAAGCTCTTCCAAAACGCCGCTGCGGCGGGGGTTTCGCCCGAAGACGTCGACACCATTCTCTTCACCCACGTCCATCCGGACCATGTCAGCGGGCTGCTCGACGCCGACGGCGGCAAGGTTTTTCCGCACGTGAAGCTCAAGATGGCGCTTTCGGAACAATTATTCTGGCTCTCGGACAAACCCGCTTCAAAAGACATCGAGCACGTCAGGCATGAGGCCGACCACGTCATCCGGTTCCTGACCCCCTATGCCGACCAGATCGAGCCGTTCGCCGTCGACGACGAGGTGTTTCCTGGTGTGACGGCCGTCCCCCTGCCCGGCCACACTCCCGGCCATACCGGCTACCTGATCAAGTCGGGTGACGACGAGCTCCTCATCTGGGGCGATGTCATCCACTGGCCGATCGTGCAGTTCCGGCGGCCGGAGGCGGCGATGTCCTACGATGTCGACCCGGTGCAGGCGGCCGTGACCCGCCGCCAAATCCTCGAGGACACGGCCGCGCGCGGCCGTCTGGTCGCGGGCATGCACCTCTTCTTTCCAGGTCTCACACGGGTTCGCCGGGACGGCGACGCCTTCGCGATGGTGCCCTACCCCTGGGGGCACGCAGACGCGATCCGGACCTTGCAGGGTCATGAGACCGACAAGGCCAATCAGAAACGACCCTCCACGGGAACAAACCTCAGCGCACATCTTCGCAAAATGGGAGAATGACAATGAAGTACAATCGGCTTTACGCATGCGGCCTGATCGCCGCTGTCGGCTTCGCTGTGACCGCCAGCCATGCGTTGGCGCAGAACGACAAGAGCGTCTCAGTCCTGCACTATTGGACGGCGGGCGGAGAGGCCGCTGCCATGAACGCCGCGAAGACGGCTTTCGAGAAGCTCGGCGGCACATGGATCGACCAGCCTGTTTCCGGCGGCGGCGGCGACACCCATGACCAGGTCCTCCGGTCCCGCATCCTGGCGGGCGACGCTCCGAGCGCCGCGATCCCCAAGGTGGCCGACGCAAAGTCCTGGTATGACGAGAGCTATCTGGTCAACTTCGACGCGGTCGCCGAGAAGGAGAAGTGGGATTCGGTTCTCCCGGCCTCGATTGCCGACGTGCTTAAGGTCGACGGGCACTACATGTCGGTTCCTACGAACATCCACCGCTTCAACGCCATGTGGGCGAACGCGAAAATCCTCGGGGAACACGGCATCGAGATGCCGAAGACCTGGGACGAGTTCAATGCCGCGGCCGAGAAGCTGAAGGCGGCGGGAATCGTGCCGCTGGCCCATGGCGGTCAGTCCTGGCAGGAGTCCATTCTATTCGAGATCGTGGTCGCCGGCATCGGCGGGCCTGAATTCTTCCGCAAGACGGTCATCGAATATGACGAGGCCTCGCTCAAGAGCGATACGATGATGAAAGTCTTTGACCAACTGCGCAAGCTCCGCAGCGATGTCGACCCGAACTTCTCGGGCCGTGACTGGAACATCGCGACATCGATGGTCATCAAGGGGGAAGCGGCTTTCCAGTTCATGGGCGACTGGGCCAAGGGCGAGGTCACCGCGGCGAAGGTCGCTCCGGGCATCGACATCCTGTGCTCGGCAGCCCCAAGCAACTATCCGGGCGTGTTCCTCTACGTTGCGAACGCGTTCACCCTCTTCAAGACGGGCGACGGAAACGTGACGCCGGGCCAGGAGCTTCTGGCGTCGACGCTGATGACACCGGAGGTTCAGGCGAGCTTCAACATCGCCAAGGGTTCCGTTCCGGCGGTCACCGGGGTCGATCTCTCAAACTTCGACAAGTGCGCGCAGGACACCGCGCATGATCTGACGGCGGCGGACAAGGGCAACGCCCTCCTACCCGCCCTCAACGGCGGCATGCTCAGCAGCGGAGAGATGCGCGGCGCGGTGGCGGACGCCATCACGAAGTTCTTCAACTCCGACCTGTCCTCCGAAGAAGGCGTGGAGCTTCTGCTGAAGCAGATCGACACCGCTCGCTGACGTCAGGGCGGACCGGGCGGCGTGGTCGCGTCCGATCCGCCAACTGGCGTCGCGGACCGCTTGCAGTCAGCGCCGCCGGATTGCCGACATGGCCGAGATTTTCGCCAGAACGCTCGGCCAGACGCCGCCAGCCATTCTGGATCACGCCATCGCCTATGGCTGCCTGTCGGCGTCATGGCATCATGAAGACGGCAATGCGGTCGAGGAAAGCCGCGAATTGTCCATTGCCACTGATATCAGGACGGTGCGGCTCAGCCTCTGACGGCGACCTGGTTGGGCATGGGATAAGCGCCCTTGGTGCCGCGCCAATGCGCTGCGGCAAAGCCCAGCAGGACAAGCGCGAAAGCCTGATGCGTCAGCGCCATGTGCAGCGGCACCTGCATCAGCAGCGTCCCGATGCCGATCAGGGCCTGCAGCAGCACCAGTAGAAACAGCAGCGTCGCGCGGCGCGCATGGGTGGTGCCGGGCTGGCTCCGGTGCGTCGCGATCATGTGCCAAAGTGCTGCGACGAACATCGCGTAGGCCCCGAGCCGGTGGATGAACTGCACTGTCTTCGGGCTCTCGAAGAAGTTGCGCCATGCCGGCTCGAGGATCAACAGGTCGCCTGGGATAAGCTGGCCGTCCATCAGCGGCCAGGTGTTGTAGCTCAGGCCGGCATCGAGCCCGGCGACCAGCCCGCCGAGATAGATCTGGATCAGCGCCAGCAGCACCAGAAAGCCGGCCAGACGCTGGTTCGAGCGGTCGGCGGCGGGCTCGGAGTGCGGGGCCAATCCCCGCGCGACCACCATGGTCGCGGTGAAGATCAGCGCCGCCAGCGTCAGATGCGTCGCCAGCCGGTACTGGCTGACGGAGACGCGGTCGACCAGCCCGGACGCCACCATCCACCAGCCGATCGCGCCCTGCAGGCCGCCGAGAAGAAGAATGCCCAATAATTTCGGACCAAGACCGCGTTCGATGCGGCGCGTCGCGCAGAAAAACACCAGCGGCACGGCGAAAACCACGCCGACACCGCGCGCCAGGATCCTGTGCAACCATTCCCACCAGAAGATCGACTTGAACGCTTCGATGCTCATGCCCTTGTTGAGCTCGGCATATTGCGGGATCTGCTGGTAGCGCTGGAATTCCTCCTGCCATTCGGCGTCGTTGAGCGGCGGGATGACGCCGTGGATCGGCTTCCATTCGGTGATCGAAAGGCCGGATTCGGTGAGCCTGGTGGCGCCGCCGACCAGCACCAGCACAAACAGCACCAGGAGCACGACGTAGAGCCAGCCGCGCACCAGCGCCCGGTTGCGCAGGTCGCGGTCGCGGGCCGCGAAAGGCGCGGCAGCTGATATGGCAGCCATGGTCTTGTCCCGGCGTGTTGCAGTCGCGGATTGGTGAACCATCGCAATCCAACTGGCAAGACCGGACAGCGCGGCACGCCGTCGCGCCGCTTCTTGGCTGTTGCGTGCCTCTTCCGTTGGGCCTAAGCGATAGGGATCAACCGGATCGCGAAATGCCCATTCGCCTGAAAAAGCTGATCGGAACAATCCTGCTGGTGGCGCTGGTCATCGTCTATGCGCTGGTCGCATCGATCGTGGCGGTTGCGCAACTGGCGGAATCGGGACCGTGGGCGCATTTCCTGTTCTTCCTGCTCAGCGGCATGCTCTGGGTGCTGCCGGCCATGGGCATCATCAAATGGCTGATCCTGGAGCCGCCGCGGCCGAAGAACTGAGGCTCGCTCGCCGCCGCGGTGAAAGCCTGACGCCCGAGGAAACTCAGGGTGGTTTTCTGCCTACCGTGTCGCCAATCGGAACGCGCCGGCGGCGCCATTTCGCGACATTCATGGCCCGTCTCAAAAGCTGCCGTTCGCGCAACGGCTCGAGTCGACCCTTCTCTGCCCTACCGCTGCAGAGCCTGAAGCGGAAGTCCTGACCCTAAGCGGACGTCAAATTCAAATGGCTGTGACGAGCACCTGCCGCGCGCACATCCTCATGGAGCTCTTAGTAAACCATCTGTCGCCTCGAAGACTGGAGGGGTTTCTTTGGGGGCTGGCCGGGCCTGGGTCTAGGACACCTCCGAGGCCTCCGTGTGCGCCGCCCTCAGTGGTTTCGGGTGTCTGCGCGTTTATGCCGGCCGATCTAGGACCGCGCCGATCCGGCACGCTTGGAAATACAAGCATTGACAGTGTGACGATTCCGGAGAGTGTGGGCCTGCTGCCTGCCCGCTGAGAACGGGCACTTGCCCTGCGCAGCCTGAAAACTTCCACGAGTTTTCCAGACTCATAGAAGGGGACACGCCATGGATATTAAGCGCAGGGACTTGTTCACCGGTGGGTTGGCCGGTGCGGCGCTCGTCGCGCTGCCGCAACGTGCTGCAGCGGCGGTTGACATTGGGATGAACTATCCTGTCGGCGACTTCGTTCTAAGTCGGACTGAGAAGGGGCTGAGCGTCACGCACAAGCAGACTCCAGATCGCGTCCTCTGGGCGACGCAGTCGAGGGGAAATTTCCTCGCTGCCGAGGAAGCGTCGGCGGCAGTGACAGAAGTCGGTTCGCCAGAAGGCACCTTCAAAATCAACGACGCGGTGACGACCCGGTATGAATCCCCGACGATCAATGACATTCAGGTCGCGGGAAGCGCGGCGACGGTCTCTGGGACGATATCGGGCCCGGCCGATAGCGTCGCATATACGCTCGTCTTCAGTGCGGTTTCGCCGACCCACCTGCAGTTCGCCATCAAGCTCACGGGCGACAAATCGTCTTCACTGAACAGGGTCGTCTTGGCTATCGACTCATCGAAGGATGAGGCCATTTTCGGCTGTGGGTCCCAGCTGACTTACTTCAATCAAAAAGGAAAGCTCGTCCCGATCCTTGTGCAGGAGCATGGCATCGGGAGAGGCAAACCCATTGTGACCGAACTGGTCAACCTATTGGACTACGACAGCGGTGGAACGCCCTTCCACACGGGGAAGCCGATCCCGTACATCATGACAAGCCGGCTTCGCTGCATATTTCTGGAGGACTACGAATACAGTGAATTCGACATGCGCAAGGCGGACGCCATCCAGATCAAGATCTGGTCTGGCAAGATGTCTGGTCGCATCCTCTACGGCAAGACACCGGTCGACCTACTCGAAGCATACACCGAATACACGGGCCGCATGCGCAAGCTGCCGGAGTGGGTCCACAGCGGCATTATCCTCGGCATCATGGGCGGCACCGACAAAGTGCGCGAGCGGATCCAGCGCACGAAGGATGCTGGTGTTCCGGTCGCTGGCCTTTGGCTTCAGGATTGGGTTGGAACGCATCCGACGAGTGCGGGAACGCAGCTCTTCTGGAACTGGTTTCTGGATGAAGCCTACTACCCTGGTTGGCGGCAGCTAGTCGACGACATCGCCAAGGACGGAGGCAAGATTCTCACCTACATCAACCCGTTCCTTGCAACCATCGAAGGTCACGACCAGCTTTTCCAAGAGGGTAAGGCGAAGGGGTATCTGGTCCAGCACGCGGATGGATCTCCATACCTCATCAAGAATGCCAATTTCATGGTCGGGATGATCGATCTGAGTAATCCGGCAACACGCTCCTGGATCAAAAATGTCATGAAGACGAACATGGTTGGGACTGGCGCCGGCGGATGGATGAATGACTTCGGCGAGGCCCTGCCTCTGGATGCAAAGCTGTACGGCGGTGCGGATCCCTGGGTCTGGCACAATAAATTTCCAGAAGAGTGGCAACGCCTAAGCCGAGAGGTCATCGAGGAGACCGGTCACGGCGACGAGATGGTTTTCTTTTCTCGCTCCGGTTACACGCGAAGCCCGGGCATCTCGACGCTGTTTTGGCTCGGTGATCAGCTAATGACCTGGGACGAGTATGACGGCATCAAAACGGCACTGGTCGGAATATTGTCAGGCGGCATATCGGGCTTCAGCATGATGCACAGCGACATCGGCGGATACGTGGCCCTGAAGCTGGACATCGCCGGGCAAGAGATACCGATCATCAATCGGACGCCAGAATTGATGATGCGGTGGATGGAGCTCAATGCATTCACCGCGGTGATGCGCACGCAGGAAGGGATAACACCGAACCTTTCGATAGAGGCGGATAGCACGCCAGAGATGCTGGAGCATCTCCGCCTTTGCGGGTCGATCTATCGTGCTCTCACCCCCTATCGAAAGTCTCTCGTGGATGAGGCCAACGGGCGGGGCCTTCCATTGGTCCGCCACCTCTTCCTGCATTATCCAGATGATCCCAACACGCATGACATTCGCTACCAGTTTCTCCTTGGCGAAGACCTCATGGTGGCGCCGGTTCTCGACAAGGGCGCCGATTCCGTTGATGTCTACTTTCCGACAGGAAGTGCTTGGAACGATGCATGGACAGGGAAAGACGCGGGTCAGCCAGGAGAGTGGGCTCGCATGCCTGCGCCGCTCGGGAAACCCGCCGTGTTCATACGGAAGGGTTCTCCCGACGCTACGGCTCTCGCGACGTACCTTAAGGACGCAACCGCCGCGAACTGATATTAGGAAGGCAAGCGCGGCGGCACCCAGGGCCGGCCAATCGCCGGGGCTTATTCTTTCCATCCGTCCTCTGAATCCGCCGCTCGTGCGGAGCTGGAGCGTCAGGGCGCGAAGGCGTGGCACGACCTACGGACTGCCATACGATCCGAACGCTCTGTCGGAAGAGGATGATGAAGTGCCGCGCGGCGCGATCTTCCAGTTCGTCAGCGCCAGGGCCATGGCGACGCTCGAATTCCTCCAGCAAGAGTGAATCAACGTGGCAATTTCATCGGCGCGGGCCGCGAGCGTGACCGGATCATCGGGCGCCACGAGGAAGGGGCGCCTTTCACCATTCCGAGGGAGCCGGTTAGACGGCGCATCCACGGCATCCAGACGTTCGATGTGCTTTGCGACAGCGAGTACTTCTTCATGCCGAGCATATCTGCATTGAAGTGGCTCACGAATCTGAGCGGATGAAGGAGGCAAACGATATCCGATCACGTTGACGGTCCGCGGTCGATTGGCGAGCTCGCGGCCGACGGATCCGTTCTAGCTTCGATGCAATCAGTTGGGCGCAAATCCGCTTTTGTGCACAACCTGCTTGTCCCGATGAGCGAGGCGAACGACGGCCTTCCACCCTCTCGCGACGAAGAGCGCGTCACGAAGTCCGGCCGAACCAATTGCTCCCATTCGGCTCGGTTGCGCCATATGCGGAAATTCAGGGCAACGTTGACCAACGGCCGGTGTCAGAGGCAAAGGCGGACGTTCATTCGGGAAGGCCCGCCTTCAGCAAGCCTTCGCGCAGGTGCTCGGCATCCGCCGGGTATCGGTAGTGCGGCATCTCTGCGTGCACGCTGAAATGCGGCTTGCGGCGGAGCACTTCGACTGTGAGCGCGTGAGCTTCGTCAAGACGCCCAAGGTCGCATTCTTTGGAAAACCCATCGATCGGACGGGCGCCGGGTGCATGCTCGGCGACCACGGCAAGGCTGTTGCCCAGCCCGTAGCCACCATGCGTGATGAACGGCACCAGCGTCTTGCCCGAAAGGTCGTGCTGCGACAGGAACGAGCGGATGACGGAAGGCGCGGTCATCCCCCAGATCGGAAAGCCCAGAAACACGGTCTCATAGGAGCTCAGATCCGGCACCGTCGCCTGCAACGGCGGCTCGTAGCCGCGCTGCCGTTCGTCCTCTGCCTGCGCGACCTGTGCCTCGTAGTCTTCCGGATAGGCCGCCGCCGGCACGATCTGAAACAGCGTTGCTTCGAGTGCGCGGGCAATCTGGGTGGCGATCAGGCGCGTGTTGCCGGTCCGGGTAAAGTAGGCCACCAGGACCGTGGCGCTGCGACCGGCCGCAGCAGGTTCGGCGCTTGCCGCCGAACTCACTCCCGCCACCAAAGGCAGCAGGAGTGAGCGTTGCAGGGCCTGCCGGCGCGAGATGGTTGTAGTCGAAATCATCCAGGGCTCTCGTTATGGCCAGTGAATGCGATCAGACTTTCGGAGGCGCTTCCACGCCCGAGAAGACCAGCACTCGGTCAGGAAGGCGCGCGCCCCTGATCTCGATCGTGGCCACGGCCGCATTGAGCTCCGCCATTTCTGCGGGCGTGAACTGGACTTCAGCCGCGCCCATGTTCTCGATCATGTGCGGCATCTGTGTCGACCCGGGGATCGGCACGATCCACGGCTTCTGCGCCAGCAGCCAGGCCAGCGCGATCTGGGCGGATGTGGCCTGCTTCCGTTCGGCCCAGCTCTTCACCAGTTCCACCAGCGCCAGATTGTGTGGCAAGTTGTCCGGCGAGAAACGGGACTCGATCCCACGGATGTCGCCTTCGGCAAACCGGGTCCTGGCATCGATGGCGCCGGTCAGGAATCCGACCCCAAGCGGGCTCCAGGGCACGAAGCCGATGCCCAGCTCTTCGCAAAGTGGAATGACTTCCTTCTCAGGCCCGCGCCACAGCATCGAGTATTCGTTCTGAACCGCGGTGACAGGTAATGCGGTATGAGCACGACGCAGCGTCTTAAGGCCCATCTCGGAAAGGCCCCAATGCAGAACCTTCCCCTCCGTCATCAGGTCTTTGACCGCCCCGGCGACGTCCTCGATCGGCACTTCAGGGTCGACGCGGTGCTGATATAGGAGATCGATGCGGTCGGTGCGAAGGCGCTTGAGCATGCCCTCGACCACGCGTTTGATGTGGTCCGGGCGGCTGATGAGCCCCGGCCGACGTTCGCCGGTCTCCTGATCGATGTTCCAGCCAAACTTCGAGGTAATCACAATCTGGTCGCGGAACGGCGCGATGGCTTCGCCGAGGATCCGCTCGCACTCATGCGGCCCGTAGGCCTCGGCGGTGTCGAAGAAGGTGACGCCATGGTCGTGGGCAGCTCGGATGATGTTCAGCATCTCGGGTCGGGTGGGGACCGTTGTCTGGTAGGTCCGGTGCATGTTCTGGACACCGAGGCCGACGCTTGAGACTTCCAGCTGGCCCAGCTTTCGCCGCCCGCTCGCCCGGGCTGCGCTCTCGCTGCCAGAACCAGTTGCCTGAGCGAAGGCCTGCGAACCCGTTCCTGCGAGCAGTGGCGCAGCGGCGAGAGTTGCCGCTGCTCCCAGAAAACCACGTCGTCTCAATGTTATGCGTTCGGTTGTCATCTCAATCGTCCTTTCACCGGGGCTCGGATTCGTCTCGACCCGAGGGGAATTTCTTATCGATGGTCTCGCTTAGCGGTGGGTATCAGGCGCGGTTCAGCGGTTGACGAAGCGCTGAAGCGAGGCGGGGTAGCGATCGCCCTTCACTTCGACGCTGGCGAGCGTCCGCTCGATGCGGGCGAGATCGTCAGCCGTCAGTTCCACGTCCGCGGCGCCGAGATTCTCCTCCAGACGGTGGAGCTTCCTGGTGCCGGTGATCGGCGCGATCCAGGGACGCTGGGCGAGTAGCCAAGCGAGAGCGATCTGCGCGGGGGTCACACCTTTGGCCGAAGCGATCGATTCGATGAGATCGACGAGTGCCTGGTTCGCCTTGAGCGCCTCGGGCGAGAAGCGTGGCACGATGCGGCGGAAATCACTTTCACCGAAGGCGGTGTTCGGGTCGATCTTGCCGGTCAGGAAGCCCTTGCCGAGAGGACTGAACGGCACAAAGCCGATGCCAAGCGCTTCGAGCGTCGGCAGGATTTCTTTCTCGGGCTCGCGCCACCATAGCGAAAATTCGCTCTGAAGCGCGGCGACCGGCTGAACCGCATGGGCGCGGCGGATCGTCTCGGCGCCGGCCTCCGACAGACCGAAGTGTCGGACCTTGCCTTGGGCGATGAGATCGCGGACGGTGCCGGCGACATCCTCGATCGGCACAGTCGGGTCGACCCGGTGTTGGTAGAATAGGTCAATCACGTCAGTTCGCAGACGCTTCAGCGCCTCGTCCGCGACCTGTCGGATTCGCTCAGGTTGGCTGTCGAGACCATTCGCCGGAATGCCGTCCTTGAAGCCGAACTTGGTCGCGATCACCACCTGGTCACGGACAGGCTCAAGCGCCTCGCCCACAACCTCCTCATTGATACCAGGGCCATAGGCCTCGGCGGTGTCAAAGAATGTGACGCCTCGATCATGGGCAGCGCGGATGAGCTTGATGGCCTCACCGCGATCGGTCGCCGGCCCGTAGCCGTAGCTCAGGCCCATGCAGCCGAGACCAATTGCCGATACGCTCGGACCGTTCAGCCCTAATGTTCGTTTCTGCATGATCGTCCTCTCGCTGGTGGTCGGCATCGCAGCGCCTTCGATCCGGAGAAGATATGCCCTCCGTGTCCTAGCGATTAGACAGGGCAAGTCGCATGGGCTTATGACTCCATGTCATCAACAGCGGAGTGACAGCCATGCGACGTGAGGATCTGGGCAGTTTGGCAATGTTCCTGGCGGTCGCCGAAGAACAGAGCTTCACCAGAGCAGCTGCAAAGCTTGGCATCTCCCAGTCGGCGCTCAGCCACGCGATGCGGCGGCTGGAGGCCAAGCTGGGCCTGCGCCTGCTGACCCGCACGACGCGCAGTGTAGCACCGACCGAGGCTGGCGAGCGGCTGGTCGAGACCCTCCGGCCTGCGCTGGACGACATCGACGCCAAGCTTGCCGCGCTGACAGAACTGCGCGAGCGACCGGCCGGCACAATCCGGATCACCACGTCGGAACTCGCTGCTCAAAAGGTCCTCTGGCCAGTGGTCAATCGGCTTACAGCCGAGCATCCCGATATTCAGGTCGAACTCAACATCGAGTCGGGCCTGACCGACATCGTCGCCGAGCGCTACGACGCGGGCGTTCGCCTTGGGGAACGGTTGGTGAAGGATATGATCGCGGTTCGGATCGGACCCAGGTTGCGGATGGCCGCAGTTGGCTCTCCGGCCTACTTTGCGCAGCACGGGCGGCCGCTGACGCCTCACGATCTGGCGAAGCATTCCTGCATCAATCTCCGCATGGTGAGCGGGAGCATCTACGCTTGGGAGTTCGAGAAGGACGGGCGCGAGCTGAAGGTCAAAGTCGAGGGTCAGCTGACGTTCAATAATATCGAACTTATCCTTGCTGCCGCCGTCGCAGGACATGGCATTGCATTGTTGGTCGAGGACCGCGCAGCAGCGTTGCTGGCCGAGGGAGCTTTGGTCCGTGTCCTTGAAGACTGGTGCGAGCCGTTCGACGGCTACTATCTTTACTACCCCAGCCGGCGGCAGCCATCGCCAGCCTTCAGCCTGCTTCTGGAAGGTCTGCGCTTCAGAGATTAGGACGAGCTACGTCGTGCCCCCGGGGATGCGTGTGTGTCTCATGCCGACGGGCCGAGGCAGCGAACGAGTGAAGATGCCGCGAGCGACCGGAATTGGCCGAAGCCGCCATTCGTCCTGTTGGAGACGAACGCCGTCTTGGGGTCACGACGTTCCCTTGACCTCCCATCAGGGATGTGTTTGGACTGGAGACATCGCGAACAGGTGTGCGAGGACATCGCGAACAGTTTTGCCATCCTATCGATCAATGGCATTGAGGTCGATGGTTTCTATTTTCTGATGTCTGAACCAGGCGTCGAAGACGCCGTCGGCAGCGGTTGGGCGAAAGGCGACGGACCTTCCGGTGAAGGCCCGGCACAGGCGCACGTTGTGGCCGAGGATGGAGACGAAGCCATGCTGCTGAACGCGGCGGATGAGATCGTCCTTGGCATAGTCGAACGGCTCGACGATTTCGCGATACTGGCGCTGCGAGACGCGGTAGCGGTCGAGCGGCACGGCGCCGCCAAGCGCGTCGTGCGGACGCACGGTGTTGTAGACGTGACGCCAGCGATCGAAGGCGTCCTGGGCCTTGGGGAGATCGGCAAAGGGCGGTCCCTGCAGCGCTT